>JABMPE010000151.1 GCA_013203845.1 Rhodopirellula sp.
ATGTTCGGCGGCAGCGGTAATGATATGTGGCGGCTTCGCATTGGAGGAACGCAGCAGCGGTTGAAGAATTCCTTTAATAGCCAGATTAGATGCTTCGGTGGCTCCGCTGGTAAAGACGACGCTGCGTGGATCGGCGTTGATCATCGCCGCGATCTGCTCGCGCGATCGATCGACGGCGTCCTGCGCATCCCACCCGAATTTGTGACTCGTACTGGAAGCGTTTCCAAAAACTTCAGAGAAGTACGGCAACATTGCTTCGACAACTCGCGGATCGCACCGTGTCGTCGCGTGGTTATCGAGGTAGACCGGCGTTTGCACCATGTGGCTGGATTTTCAGAATTCCAACGGAGTCGCCATCGTTACAGGAGTTGGTCGACATTTTCAGGAGGTCGACCGATGACGGCCTTTCGTCCTTTGATGACGATGGGACGCTCGATCAACACGGGATTTTCGACCATTACCGCGATCGCTTCGTCACGAGTCAGGCTTCGGTCCCGCAGAGCCAGTTCCGTAAATTTTGCTTCCTTGCGTCGCATTAACTCGATCGGCTCAAGATTCAGCTTCCTGAGAATCCCGTCGAGTTCTTCCGCCGAAGGAGGTGTCTTCAGGTACTCGACGACGTTTGGTTCAACACCAGAGTCCTGAATAAGCTGCAGTGTCTGCCGACTCTTCGAGCAGCGAGGATTGTGGTAAATCGTGACAGGTGACTTACTCACGACGGCTGACCTCCGCCGGTTTGATCTTCCGAGTCATCAGGCTTTTCCTGCAAGGTCTCTGATTCCAGAGTCGAACCCCCGCTCGTGGAGCCTTCACTCGCGGAGTCATCCGTCGAATCCTGGCTGTTTGCGGAGAGTGTTTTTTCGTCGATCGTGTCTTTCGCTGAGTTATCTTCCGTAGAATCTTCGGCATAGGCTCGCACTACCGGTTTGCCGATCAACTCAACCAGATCATCATAGCTGAGCGATTCTTTTTCGAGCAGCGCTTCGGAGACACGATCCAATTCAGATCGATGCTCGGTCAGCACCTGCGTTGCCTGTTGCTGAGCGGCGTGCAGGAACCGTTTAATTTCCTGATCGATCAGATGAGCGGTTTCTTCACTGAACTCCCGGCTTTCGTGAATTTCTTTGCCCAGGAACGGATGGTGCTCACCCTGTCGATAAGCAACGGGGCCAATTTCGTCGCTCATTCCCCAGTGAGCGACCATGCTGCGAGCAATCTGCGTGGCGCGTTTGATGTCGTCTTCAGCACCGGCTGAGTACTCGTCAAATTCCATTTTCTCAGCAGCGCGTCCGGCCAGCATCATGGCAAGCTGCTGGTGCAGCCGCTGCTCACCAATGTGGAACCGTTCTTCATCCGGCTGAAACTGTGTCACTCCCAGTGCGCGTCCGCGAGGAATGATCGAGACCTTGTGAACTTCGTCGGCTTCCGGCTGGTACCAGCCAAGCAACGCGTGTCCTGCTTCGTGATACGCCGTCATCCGGCGTTCTTTCCGATTCAATACTTCTTCGCGTTTGGGGCCCATGATGACTCGATCGCGGGCGTTGTCGAAGTCGTCCATCATGACATAGTCACGATTGGCGCGGACGGCGCACAAAGCCGCTTCGTTGACGAGATTCTTCAACTCGGCCCCGGAAAAACCTGTGGACGAGGCGGCAACTTGAGCGAGATCAATATCGTCACCCAGCGGAACGTTCTTCGAATGAACTTTCAAGATGGCCGCTCGCCCCTCTTTTGTCGGACGATCGATGGTGACGTGCCGGTCGAAGCGTCCCGGACGCAACAGAGCTGGATCAAGCACGTCAGGACGGTTAGTCGCTGCCACAACGATGACCGAAGCGGTTTGCTCAAAACCATCCATTTCACTGAGGATCTGATTGAGCGTCTGCTCGCGCTCGTCGTGGCCGCCGCCGAGTCCCGTGCCGCGGCGCCGGCCGACGGCGTCGATCTCGTCGAGGAACACGATGCAGGGGGCGTGCTCCTTGGCCTGGCGGAACAGGTCGCGGACCCGCGATGCGCCTACGCCGACGAA
>JABMPE010000152.1 GCA_013203845.1 Rhodopirellula sp.
AGTGACAGGAATCGACAACCCTCAGTCATCAGAATTCCGTCGCTGCCAGTCGCCGTCGCGGGATGATTCTTCCCTCACGGGCAGCTGGACCTGCAAAGCCGCGACGCCCAGGCAACCCGTGTCGGCGTGACAATCACCCTTCAACGCGACTCTTTGTCGGATCGGCAAAGTGTAGCGGCTGCGACGACTTTTCCCACCGCGGCGAGTCATACGGTTGTGCTTGTCGTGCCGTTTTTCTGGATAGTAGGACCGCACTTAACCCCCTATCTGGCAAGACATTCCGAAAAGCCAGACGAATCGATCTCAGGGTCACAGAATGATTCATCGGACCAATCAAGGTCAGCCGAATCTGAGTACAGCTTTGAGCTGTTTCGGTCACCACGAGCTAATTGGATCGAAAGTTCGGACCGATTTGCACTGGGAAGTTTCGATCAAGCCGCCACGAAGCACCTGGATGAGCAGCAGCCAGATCCGCGGGAGACGGATCTTGATGCGTTTACGTTTGAAACGCCACGGAGGGAACCATGCTACGCAACACAATTACCGTGCTGATCGCACTGCTGGCAGGCATGACCTGCCTGGGCGAGGTTGAAGCTCAACAGGGCTTCCCGCTTCCACCCGAACCGACGCCACCGGGAGTTCGCATCGGTCAGCCGACGATGCAGAACGTCTCGCATCCGAACTGGCATCTGCCGGGACGGGGTCCACGTCCCGATGCCGCAATCAAAGGATATCCGTATCTGAATGCACCTTT
This sequence comes from Rhodopirellula sp., assembly GCA_013203845.1. Classification (GTDB taxonomy): domain Bacteria; phylum Planctomycetota; class Planctomycetia; order Planctomycetales; family Planctomycetaceae; genus JABMPE01. Next base: position 755 of record JABMPE010000152.1, read on the forward strand.
GTATTCGTCACCTCAACAGAACATCCCGCCGCAGACTGGCGGAACGATGATTACCAGTCAGGCCTTTGCACCTCACGAAATGCTTTACCCGCACCAGTACCGGTCGATGTACGGACCGTTCTACTACCGAGTGAAAGGCAACTGGATCTGGACTCCGTTCGGAATGGAGTCGCACGACAAGTGGGAGCTGATGGGTACCGAAGTCAAAGTGAAGTACCGCTCAAACTACAGCCTCTTCTCGCTCTTCACTCCAGGCATGTAAACACCACTGAAGAGTGACGGCCATTGAAGAGTCCTGCGTTTGAAATTCGAAGGCAAACCGGATCGTTCACTCGCAACTCAGTGGTAAGAGGCATCCCACACCAACCTGGTCCAACTCCGGACAATCGAATCAGCCCAGATCAAGGAAGAGTCGCATGCTGATCAGTAAAAACAACCGCAAACGCCTGTGGAAACGGGTGCTCGTCGGGGTGATCATTCCCTCGGCACTATCATACGGACTGGCTTTCGGGCAGGAGCCCACTCAGGCACCGGCAGCCCAGGCAATTCCCATGCGACCGATGGACGAAGCTATTCCGCCTCCACCGCCGGACGGGGACGTCGCGCCACAAACAGTTCCGACGGTACCTGAAATCCCGGCGGTGCCGGGACTCATCGGCGGCTGCGGTCCCAACCGGACCGGTTGCACTTCTGATGGTGCCTGTGGAGCCGCGTGTGCTCCCAGAGCCGCAGACTGTCAGGCGGACACGATCGTCTGCACACCGCGAACCAGCTTCACCCCTCCAGGAACTGCTGCAGGGTGTGGACCGGTCGGATCATGCCGGGTAAGTGACGGCTGCAACAACGGACTTTGTGGACCGACCGCGGGTTGCCAGGCGGGAATGGCGTGTGCCAACGGCTGCTCAACCAACGGAATGCCATGCATGGCTGCTGATGGCAGTTGCCTGAGCCCGGAAGTTCTCATGGGGCGACCATACACCCTCGGCGACCTGAAGCGATCAATCTTCGGGGCTCAATGTCGGAGTCGAGAGATTCTTGGAATGGACGGTTTCAGCAGTGGTTCGCCACTCCACAACTGGTGGTGCGGGCAACAGTACAAGTCCGACTGCCGACGTGCCTATCGCAACCACGTTCTGGCCGCTCACTTCCACAACAAGTTCAACTACTTCGTGCCCAGTGGCTCGTGCGGCGAAGGGGCTCCACTGTGGGGTCATTACAAGCGAGTCTACGCGACAGAGCCACACTACTCAGACCCTCGCGACAGTCAGGTCTACGCCTCGCCCATGACAGGACACCCGACCGCAGTACCACTCGCGCCGACCGTTCGTCATCAGTACAACTATTCCTGGGGAACGCCCTCCAGTCGGCTGACTCCAATTTCCAACATCATTCTGCCGCGTCACTGATTCGGCAGTGCTGAAGTGACATGCTCCGGATCGGCACCTTTAATCAACAGACCACGATGCCGACTTCGGAGCAGTCTCAACCACCCCTGCCTGAGCGAACACACTCGATCAGGCAAACGTCACAACGAACCTGTCAGCAGGAAGTCCGTCGCTCATCTGGTGCCGGACAGGATGCAGACCGAGGCTCAAGGAACGGAGACATGACAATCAGAGTTCTACGCACGTCGGTACTTGCCGTGCTGGGGTTCGGCCTGCTGGGATCTGCCGTGCAGGCGAATGACGCGGACGGCATTGCCCGAGTGTCGCATACCGTGTCGCATCCTCAATATCAGAACCCGCCGCAAGGCCAGTACTACGTCGCCAACGCTTATGGACACCGGCCCCGTCAGGAGCCGAACCCGACGTACTGGACATGGATGCCGCTGCCGTTTCACGGTTGCTGTAACTACTGCGCTGACGCGAACTGTCCTGGCAAAAAAGGCTTCTGGACGTTCCCCGCCGTCCGATGGGTGCTCGATCCAGACTACTACGCCGTGTCTCCTGACTACGGCTGGTCACCTCCGGCGCGTGTGCCTGTTCGACGTCAGAATGTCACCTATCAGAACTACGGCCCGAACACCTGGGGCGGAAACGGGGCTGCAAGCCAGACCGCGCAACGATCACAAATCATCGCCACGCCGACCGACACAACTCAGCTGGGCTACTACTACCAGCATGTGCCAACCTGGCAGCCTAAAAATATCCTGCCGGTCCCGCCGCATCCACAACACTGGCACACACGACCGTGCCAGCCAGATCAGAACATGTCGTATGTTCGCTGGGTGAGACTTCAGAACGCGTGGGTTCCACTGCACAACCTGCCTGGTAATCAAATGGAAACACCGACACCTGCTCAGCCAGCAATGCCACAGCAGGCTATTCCGGCACCACCAGTCGAAGGCCCGCCGGTGCCGGTCATCCCGATGCGACCCATGAACGAACCAGAAGCCCTGAACACACCGGAAATATCAGAACCAATCAAACGCGTGAGTTCATAACTCGCACTTCCAAACCGAAAACCACTCGAAACACATTCGCGCGTCCCAATCTGCTGCTCGCACAGGCGAGTGCTCTCCGAGAAGGCGACCGATCTTTGACCGGTCGCCTTTCTTCGTGCGCGTGCGGAAACCGGAATCGCACGGTTGCGAATATGACTTCGGCGAGCGAGCAAACTTTCTCAGTGGCAGAACCAGTAGCCCATGTATTCAACAGATCGCTAACAGTTCCCAGTATGTCTCGTGAATAAGAATCTGGGAGTCCGGGTGGCTGGGGGTCGAGCTTGCGAGCCCCCAGTTCACAGTTCTGGGGCTCGCTACGGCTCTGTATGGACCGTCCGCCACCCAACACCGAATATCAAACCTCATTCAGCAGGACATGCACTTTGACCAACTCGGGTGCCGATCAAGTCGTATCGAGTGTGCGCGTCTGACAGGTGTTTCCGGTCCGGGTTGGCTCGAAGTTGCAGATTGTTCTTTGGTGCAACGATCGAATGCCAGCCGTTCGGTAATCGGTGACGTATAGATTTGAGTCGGAAGTTCGTCTCAAACCGCGAGGATTTGTCATGGTCGCCACCCTTTCGCCAACTGCTGGCTCCGCCGCTGTATCAGGTCGCCACGTCTCGCAGTGTGCTCACTGGAGACAGGTCAAACGTTGCTCGACCGTCGAGAGCGCCGAGCAGGAAATTGCCCGGCTTCGCGCCAAGGGAGTCGAAGCGTTCCTGTCGATGGTTGATGGCCTCTGCGTGCTCGCACCGACTGACGAATATCACAACTGAGAGCAGCTGGTCGAGCACGAGCTGGTCTTGATTCCATCACTGCCTTTCCTCTGCGGGCGCGTACCTGCTAAACATCCTGCTGTATCGTTGGCAGGACGCAGAACCGCCGGAAAAGGAAGCAGGCATGGCCTGGATCGACCTGATTCGAGAATCCGATGCGACCGGATCGCTCAGTAGACTTTATTCGTCCGCACGTGGCCGAGCTGGGTATATCGCTCAAATCATCCAGGTAATGAGCCGTGATCCAGACGTCGCTGCCGAGTCGATGCGGTTTTACACGCGGCTGATGAAGACTCCGAACGCTCTTGACGCTGCCCGTCGCGAACTTCTGGCGACAGTCGTCAGCAACGTCAATGACTGCTACTACTGAACCCTCTCGCATGCCAGGGACTTCGGTCTGGAGTCCAACGATCCTGACGCAGCTGAGAAAATTGTGTTCGACTACCGGACTGCCGGTTTATCGGAGGTCGATCGGGCGTTGTGCCACTTCGCCGTTAAATTGACGCGGCAGCCTGGACAAATGCAGAAGACCGACATCGAGTCGCTGCATGCACACGGTTTCGATGACGACCAGATCACCATCGCCACGCAGGTGATCGGCTATTTCAACTACATCAACCGCATCGCCGACGGCTTGGGAGTTGATCCCGACGACTGGATGACGCTGCCTCGCGACCAGTGGCTGGCTGATAAGGCTCGCAACTACGAATAGCCGACCTTCAGGCGAGTGACACGACAAAGTGACTTTCTTCGTTGTTTCTGAATCACCAGACTCGACGCACGAATTCTCACGGCTTCAACCGGCGGGTGCGATCGAACGTTGCTGCAAAGAGTTTGTTCGACTTGCCGCGGTATGAACCTCAACCCTGAAACCGAACAGGAATCCTGACCCATGCACTGCCCCTTCGCTTCCACACTACTGCTTGCTTTGGCTGTCTCCAGTTCTTCTGCCCTGGCTGCCGACAACACACTGACCGATGCCGAAAAGAAAGACGGTTGGCACCTGCTGTTCAATGGCAACGACCTGTCCGGCTGGAAGACCAGCAATGGCAAACCCATTCAGACGAAAGTCGAAGAAGGCTCGATCGTTCCATACAAGTCCGGCGGGTATCTTGTGATCAACGAGAAGCAGTTCGGCGACTTCGTTCTGAAGTGCGACGTCATGTGGCTTGACGAACGCTGCAACTCGGGAATTTTTCTGAGAGTTGAGGACCCAAAGAATCCCGTACATACCGGTTTTGAAATTCAGGTCATGGCTGGCGACAAGACCGGGAAGCACGAGATGGGTGCCATATACGACCTCGTGACAACATCGAAGAATGCGGGCAAGGCCACCGGTGAGTGGAACAGTTTTGAGATTCGCTGCCAGGGACCAAACATCAGCGTAATGCTGAATGGCACAAAAGTCAGCGAAATCAACGCGGATCAGTTCACCGAACCTGGTGTCTGCCCGGACGGCCAGAAGCACAAGTTCAAACTCAACAACGAACCGCGAACGGTGAAAGATTTCGCCCGCAAAGGCTTTCTCGGCTTCCAGGATCACGGCCACAAAGTGTGGTACAAGAACGTCAAACTGCTGGAGCTGAAGTAACAGGCGGGCGACGCAAGGCCTTCTGCCGTGAGACATTCAGCACTACGCAATGATCTCGTGAATCACATGACCAAAGTCCTGCTCCAACCGTTTGTGTGACGGCACTTCCAGCCGCTTTCGATCAAGCCCGAGCTGGTGCAGGATGGTCGCGTGAATGTCGGTCACGTAGTGCGGATTCTCTTCGGCGTGAAAGCCGATTTCGTCCGTCGCTCCATGAGCGACTCCGCCTTTCAGTCCGCCTCCAGCCATCCACACAGAAAACCCGTAGGGATGGTGGTCACGACCGTTTGCTCCCTGTGAACCCGGCGTCCGTCCAAACTCAGTGGCAAACACCACAATCGTTTCTTCCAGAAGCCCTCGCCGTTTCAGGTCTTTCAACAAACCGGCGATAGGACGATCCACCTGCCCGGACAGATTGGCGTGGCTGGCCTGAAGATTCGAATGAGAATCCCACGCTCCGGCCGCGCCGTCGCCATGCATGATCTGGATAAACCGGACACCTCGTTCCGCAAACCGCCGAGCGGCCAGCAACTGCATCCCGAACGGTTTTGTTCTGGGATCATCGAACCCGTAAAGGCTCTGCGTTTCCTGCGTCTCGCCGTCAAAACGAATCACGTCCGGCACTGCCGTCTGCATGCGAAACGCCAGTTCGTACGACTGCATGCGAGCTCGCAGAGAACTATCTGACGGGTACTGTTCGGCGCTGATCCTGTTAAGGCGACCGATCAGATCGAACGTCAGTTTCTGCTCGGTTTCCGAAAAGTCGACTTCTGGCCGCGCATACGGCAACGGATTGGCTGGATCAATTTTCATCGGAATTGCGTCGTAGGCCGGGCCGAGATAGTGGCCATCCCGCGTGTCAAAATACCGAGGCCCCATCGAAATAAACTGCGGGAGGTTCTGGTTCAGCGTGCCCAGTCCCCAGGTAATCCAGGCACCAATCGTGGGCACTCGCTCATCCAGCATGTGGCGACCGGAAATGAACTGCACCTGAGCCCCGTGATTATCGTCGGTGGTCCACATTGACCGGATGAACGAGATATCGTCGGCACAGCTGCCGATGTGAGGGAACCAGTCACTGATCTCGATGCCGCTCTGCCCGTACTTGCGAAACCCAACCTGCAGCGGATAAAGCTTGTTGCGCTGCTGTCCGTTGGCATCGTTCACGACAACGACACGCACTTTCTTGAGTTTCTCCGGATCCTGAACGCTCTTGAATGGCGAATCATTGATCGACTTTCCGGCGTGTTTTGTCAGCTCGGGCTTCGGATCGAAGCTTTCCATATGGCTAACGCCGCCGCGCATAAAGAGCAGGATTACGTTCTTTGCCTTCGGCTGGATGTCAGCCAGCAGTGAGTGTCCATGATCGGCCAGCACGTCGCGCTGCAGCATCGAATTCAGAGCCAGTGTGCCCAGTCCCATTCCAGCCCCCAGCACCTGTCGGCGTGTTGGCTGATGACTCTGTAAATCTTTCGTTTCAAAACTCATCGTTCGAACTCCCATTCTCTTAACCACCGTCGACGCCATCAAAATCTGTCATGGTCGCAGGGTTGTTCTGCTCCGGATTCACATTTCAAATCATGACAAGACTTCTCATGACAAGACTTCAGCGGATCGTGACGAAATCGTTGTGATTGAGTAACGCCTGAACAAGTGCCGCATAAGTTCGTGTTCTCGCATCAGGCCGCTCCTTCAAAGCTGCGGCCAGTTGCGACATTGTTTTCTGGCATTCGGAAATCTCGGAATCCGTCGGCTGCCGCGCCAGCAGCGTTTCAAACGCTCCGCGTACGAACGCCGCATCGTCATCAGAAACCGGCTGGACATCTGCCGCGATTCGCTCGGCGAGTTTACGCGACATTTCCAGTGTCAGCCGACTGTTGGCCATCGCCAGTGCCTGTTGAGGTACGATGCTCTCTGTACGCCGGTAGCAGCTTTGTATGTCGGCATCGTCGAACATGGCAACGAAAGCGTTTTTGTCATCTCGGGATTGCGTGAAGTACAGACTGCGACGCCGCGCACCGGTAGCGTTTGGATTCTCCGTTGGACCGCCCATCTTCGGGTCCAGAACTCCGGCGAGATGCAGCACACTGTCGCGGACAATCTGCGACTCCATCCGGACTGGCATCCGTCGCCAGTAATACTGGTTGGTGCCGTCACTGTTCGCCGTTTTTTCGTCGGCATCCCGAACACCACTGGAACGCTGATACGCCTGTGAGGTAACAATCAGACGATGCAGATGCTTCATACTCCAGCCGTGTTCCTGAAAATCAACAGCCAGCCAGTCGAGCAGTTGCTGCATCGGTGGAGCTTTCGTGCGGCGACCGAAATCATCGACGGGATCGACCAGCGGCTGTCCGAAATGCCGCAACCAGATATGGTTGACCGCAACGCGCGACGGTAAGGGATTTCGCGGATCCACGATCCATTCTGCAAACGCGGTTCGACGACCTGTGCTCAATGTAGAATACGGCGCGTCGCGTGACTCCGTTTTCTCGGACGGACCTTCCAGCGCCTTGAGCGACGCTCGAATCGAGGAGTAATTCGTCCCCGGCTTCTCGATGGCTTCCTGAGCCTTCGCCAGAGTGGCCTGCTCTTTCTTCAGACGATCGTCGACGGCTTTCTTTTTTGCAGTGTCCAGCTTGCCCGAGAGTTCCAACTGCGATTTCGCAACCGCCAATTCCGCAAGGGCCAACTCATGCTTCCGTGCCGCGACCGCTGCTGCGCCGATCAGCGTGTTCAGCACTTCGCCGTCTGATGACTTCAGCTTTGCCTGGTCAGCCGCAAAGGCCGCTCGGATCATGTCGAGTTTCAATTCAGCAGCAGCCAGCGTCGCCCTGTCGACTCCCAGTTTTAATGCGAGGTTTTCCGGATCGCTCGGACCCGACTCACCTGGTTCGATGAGTCGACGTCCAGCCGACAATTCACGAATCTCAATCCGGTCGAATTCCGCGATGGCGTCAAACGCGACGAGGTCCATTCGTCCCGCTTCGCGCTTCTGTTTCAGTCGGTAAGAAAGCACGTGATCGCCGTCAATCGCGACATTGATCAGATCTCCGCGAACAGCCATCTTCAATTCATAAAGTGTCTTCGTCACAACCGGTCGAGCGACCAGGCCATCACTCGGATACTGCGAACCCGATCCCGAATTCACGGCAATCTGCAGTTTTGATCCCGGCTGCACAGCGCTCATGTAAACCATCTTTTCCCGGCCATCGACCGAATCGAATGCCAGGCCGACGGACTTCCACCGCTCGCCTCCCAGCGTCCTGAATTTCAGAGTCGCTTCGAAGTTCTGTGGATGCTCGTTTCGAGTTCGCAGGTACCGCCGGGTCGCTCCGACCAGTTTCTGCGTGACTTTTCCGTCTGCGCCAATCCATTCTCCCGACCCGATCTCCCACGTCTCCGGATTGACTGCGTCGAATTCATCTCGCAGAAAAAGTTCGCCCGGTTCGACACTGACCGGCACCGTCTCAGCCGCCGCTTCGGTCGCCGCAATGGATGCTGC
>JABMPE010000153.1 GCA_013203845.1 Rhodopirellula sp.
GCCAGCAGCACACCGAACACGGCCCCGCAGCACGCTTCGACGGTTTTGACAATCCAGACCCGATTCCGGAACTCAAACATTTGAGTTCGCAGCGAGTCCGGCAGTTCCAGCCGGTGCTTCTGAGATTTGACATCCATCGGTATGCCTCTGCCTCTTACGGATTGCGCCGGTATGAGACCTGTCGTTTCAGTCGGGTAGGCGGTGCCCACCACTGTGTATTTATCGTTTTCCATGTTGGCGGGCAGTGCCCACCCTACACTTGTTGGATTTGAATTTCCTAGACCAGCCCGACGCTCTTGCGGCCAATCCAGAAAATGGTGAGTAGAAGGAGTACCACGCTGGCAGTGGCCGGGTGACTCCACAGTTGGACGCGTCGAATCGAAGGTGATGGTTCCGGCAGGCTGGCCAGTGATTGTACGAGCTGATCCCGCTTGTCCACCGTAAGAACTTTGCCGTGAGTGACTCGGGCGATTTCTTCCATGACTTCCGGGCGAGCGGGTTTGCCGGGCGTCTCGGCGGCGTCGCCCTGCACGAAGAAGGATGTGTCGAGTGTCGCGTTCGTCTGTTTGCAGAAAAGTCGCACCTGGTGCTTGCCGGGTTCCTGAGTCGTGAAGCGAGCGTCGAAGACGCCCCACTCGTCGCCCGCTGAAGTGAAGCGAACCGTTTCCGTCTGCCCGGAAGGAGCGGTGATGCGAGCAGAGACGTCGCCTTTCGCGAGAGGCTCGCCGCTGGATTCCATCACGTTCGCATGCAGCACCAGCGTTTGCCGAACCTGCGGTTGATCGGGTGCGTAGTACAGTCGCATCGTCTCTCCCTTCGCCATGTTTCGCTGGTAAGCCATCCAGCGGACGACCTGACCCCAGAAGCGATAGTGATACTTATCTTCAACACCCTCACGCCATCGCCACGCTCCGTCGGTGCCCATGAACAGGACTTTACCCGCTCCGAAAGTTCGCGTGACGAGCAATGGAATGCGTCCGTGTCTGTTGCTGATGTCCTGGTGAACGGCGAGTGTTTCGCAACCGGTCTTGGCTCGGACGACGGCGGCGTACCACTGGAATCCGGGCAGGTCTTCCCACACGCTGAGGTTGTCGTCTCTCGTGTCGGCGAGTCTTGTCAACAGGCTGCGTCGACCGAGTTCGGTCAGCTCGAAGTGCCCTGGAGTTCGAGAGCCCCAGCCATCGGGCTGCAACTCGTCCATGATCACCGGCATCAGGTCGTCGAGTTCGGTTTCCTTTAACGATGCCTGTCGTCCTCGTCCGCCTGGCATAAAGACCAGCCCGCTGGCCTGGTGTTCGACGATTCCTTTCAGCAGGCGGCAGTTCTCGGTGGTGAGTTGACCGTCTTCCAGGCCGACGTCGCCCAGGAACACAACGTCGAACTTCGACAACTCGTCCAACCCGGTGGGAAACTGTTTGATGTAGTCCTTGTTGCCGCCTCCGACCTTGCTCAGGCCGGGGTGGAACAACAGGCACGACACCTCGACGCCCGGATCACGAGACAAGGCGTTTCGAAGGTAACGGTATTCCCAGCGAGGAAACGATTCGACCACCAGCACACGCAGTTTCTCTTCGCGGATTGCGATCGGAGCTGTCAGTTGATTGTTGTCCGGCAGCGTGTCATCGGCGTGTTTCGGGACGGTCAGAGTCAGCGTGAAGTCGCCGGTGGACTGCGGATTCCAGAGCAGCGAGTCACTGGTTCTGCCCATCGCGGCAATACGAACGTCGCGTGTCACCTCGTCGCCGCTGGAAGATTTCAAAGTGACTGTCGTGATGAATTCGCGAGGCAGCGTGCTTTCGATTGTGAAAGGAATTCGGACTGCCTTGCCCGCGACTCCAAACGTGGGCGCGCCCAGACTGAGCAGTTCGATATCTGGCAATCGAACGGGGCTGCCAACCGGGACGGTGAAGACGGGAATCTCTTTCATACGCAGAGCGGTTGCTGCCTGAACCGGAGGTGGACCGTCGTTCCAGTCTCCGTCGGAAATCAGCACCGCTCCGATCAGATTGCTGAACTTTTCCGGTGCCTGCTTCAGCGGTGTGAACAGGTCGCTGCCCGGGCCGGAATCGCTCTTGCCGAAACGTTGAATGGTGACGTCCATACGCTCGGTTAACGATGTCCAGGCGGCGTCATCGGCCAGTGCTGCGATCGCGTCTTTCCGAGTGGTGAGAGTTGACGCTGTCACATCAGATTCGACGTCGCGCGTGTTCATACTCGCGGAATCGTCGACGAGAATGACGACCTGCGGCTTTTCTTCGGGGCGAAACTCTTCGACCCATTCCGGCTGATTGAACATCGCGGCCAGCAGGATCACGATGGTCAGCCTCAGAAACTCCAGTACGCCTTGAGATTTGGCATACCCACTCCGTTGCCACGCCATCAGGCACAGCCCGGCTGTCACCAGCACGACCACGGCGGAGATCGCCAGCGACCACGGTGTCCAGAGAAACGTGAGTGTGCGCGTAAATTCCAAACGTTGAATTCCTATGCTTTTCAAGTAGTGCTAACCACAGAGGCTCAGAGACACAGAGACAGGAAGTGTTACGTAGTGTGCTCTCCGTCCCTCTGTGTCGCTGTGGTTAATTTGTTGACGGGTTAATTTGTTGAGGATTCCCATTGAACATTCTGGCTAGATGGTGGTTGAGGTTGCTTGAGTTGTTGCTGTTCGATCATTCGGCAGATCACCATCGGCTTGTCGGCGCGGAAAGCCGGATGCTTCCACCCTGGGAATCACTCGCGGCATGCAGAGCATGGCTTCGACAATCAATGCGATCAGCATTGCCACGAGAAACATCCGCCACACTTCCTGAATCAAACCTTCAAAACTGCCGGCGTTGTCGTCGACTCGGCTGAAACTGAGTCCGTTAAACAGTCCCGCCAGGCGATCGTCGTCCAGAACGCGTGCCAGGTCTTCGGCGTTTCTGCGGTTGACGGCGAGTAGTTTTTCGCCCTCCGAGTAGATGCCGCTTTGATTCACGTAGTCGGTCGACAGTGCGTTTTCGGGGCCGATGATCTGCTTCCAGTTCACCGGAGGTTCGGATGTCGCTGCACCGGATGTGAGTTGCTGTGTCTGGCCCAGTGACGCAGCACCGGTCGCCAGAGCTCGCTGAATGAAGACGTACAGGACGACACCATTCGTCGTGAGTGATGAATCCTTTAAGTCCGGAGTTGTCGCGCAGAAGTAGACGCCGCCGCGTGTCGTCGGCAGGTGAGCGAACAGTGTCTGATTGTTTTTGAGTCGAGCCAGTGGAGTCAGCTCGCCTTCCAGTCCGCAGTATCGTCGGACCTGAAGCTCTCCGACCGGCAGTGCTGTCCCGCTTTGCGAGTTGGCCAGAATGCCCTGATCACCTCGCCAGGTTTCAACCGAAATCGGAGTCTGCTGGTCGGACCACGAATTCCAGCGGACGTTCATGAATTGCGAGGAGCCGGGCTCGCGAGGCGGCAGAAAGACGATCTGGCCTCCGCGGTTGATGTAGTCAGTCAGTGTCGTCGCGGTTTCCTGGTCGGGAAACGGAGCGTGCCACAACACCAGCGAAACCGTTTCCCAGTCAACGGAAGCGAGCTGTTCCTGCGAAAGCGTTTCTGCAGAACACTCTGTCGTCGAGTCCGGCGAGATCGAGGCGGCCAGTTGCAGCGGGACTGCGGTCTGCGGATCGTTGCTGACGATCAGCGTGTGTCGCTGACGCGGTCGGTCGAAGACGAAGTAAAAGTCATTGTCGGCTGAGTTCGAGTCGGCGGGGATTGAGACTTTTCCCCAGCCGCGTTCGTTCGAACGTTCGATGGGAAGGTGATGGTCGATCAGCTCCAGCGTCGGGCCGTCGATCTCGACAGTCAGTTCCGAGCGAGCCCCTTCGATCTCAAACTGAATCGGCAGAGTGACACGATCTTCTTTGGATGCGTCGCGAGTGACTTTCAGCGAGACCAGCAGTTCCGCGTTGTCGACGGTTTCGAAACGGCGAACGTTCGTGACGCGGATCGACGTGTTGGAACTGGCTTCCGTCGGGTAGGCGAGCAAATGAAATCGTACGGTCTGAGGCAGTTCCAGGAACGAATCGCGAATCGTCTGCCAGCGTCCACTTTCGGCGTTCCAGTCGTTCTCGCGGATGTCGGAGCAAATCCAGACTTCCGTCTGCCCTGTGTTATTAGCATGGATGTAGTCGCGAGCTTTTTCCAGCATTCCGGGGAGGTCCGACGAAGTTCCAACAGGTTCGGTCGACGGCAGCTTGCGGAGAGAATCCGGAGACTCGATTTCAATAGCGTCTGCGGACGTCGTTTGAACCAGCACCCAGCGATCCGAGCCGAGTGTTTCCAGCGTCGACGCCAGTTGCTCGCGTCCGGCCTGCAGTTTTGAAACGCCGGTCCCGGCTCCCTGCTCCTGCATACTGGGCGAACGGTCCAGCAGAATGATGGTTGTGTCGGCCTTTCCTCCGGCTGTCAGTCCGAGCCAGCCGCTGGCCAGCGGACGACTCACCGCGAAGATCAGCCCGGCGATCGCCAGCGTGCGGAAGATCAGAATCAGGATCTGCCGGATGCGTGCATAACCGCGAGACATGCGGTTGGCAGCCAGCAGAAACATCATCGCCCCCCAACGAACGGACTGATACCGCCGCTGATTGATGAGGTGAATGATGACCGGCAGCGCAATGAGCGGTAGCGCTGCCAGTAACAGTGGTTGAAGAAACGTCATTTATTTCGATCGTTTTTTGAACGCCGAGGCCGCCGAATTTGAAAAACGCAAAGGCAACAGAGGCAGAGGAGAGGTCTCCTTTTTCTCTGCGAGTCCTCTGTGAACTCTGCCTTCCGTTCCTTTGAATTGCCTTTGAGCTGTCTACTTATTTAAGAATCCATCTCGTTGAATCATCCTTTTCCTCGAGTTCGTCCGACAAGGTACCGTGACAGAACGTGCTCGTAGTCTTCGTCGAGTCGGACCTGGTGAAAGTCAATGGCCGATTCCAGCACGACCTGCCGAAGATCGGCAAGATAGCTCTGCATGGCCTTGTGATAGCGATCGGCGATGTCATTGGGTTCGGCAAAGATGGCTGGCCCGCCTTCCATGTCGAGAAACCGAGTTGGCCGTTTGAATTCGAATCCGATTTCCTGCGGATCGAGCAGGTGAAAGACCGACACGTCGTGCTTGCGGAATCGCAAATGTTGGAAGCACTCCTTCAGCAGAGCCGGTTCCAAAAACAGATCCGACAGGATGATGATCAACGCTCGCTGTAGAATGGTTTCGGCGAGTTCGTGCAGCACGTTTGCCAGTTCGGTTTCGCCTTTCGGCTCCGCCTGTTCCAGCAGGTCGAACAGAATTCGCAGGTGTGCCGGGCCGCGTTTGGGCGGCAGGCTTTGTACGACGCCTTCGGCGACGCAGGACAAACCGACGGCGTCGCCCTGTTGAACGGCCATGTAACCCAGTGCTCCCGCGAGCCGTTTGGCATACTCAAGTTTGGTGACGTCGCCCGAGCCGAAGTCCATCGACCCGCTGGTGTCGACCACGAAGCAGCAACGCAGGTTGGTGTCGGCTTCAAATTCTTTGACATAAAAGCGGTCGGATCGTCCATACGCTCGCCAGTCCAGTCGTCTCAGATCATCGCCGGGAACATACTTGCGGTATTCGGCAAACTCGACACTCGAACCCCGATGCGGACTGGCGTGATGTCCGGAAACGCTGCCCTGCATCGGCTGCCTCGCGAGAAACGGAATCCCCGCCAGTCGCGAAAGCACGCGTGTGTCCAGGAAGCTGCGGGGTTGCCGGTTAACTGACATGAAGGCTCTGCGATGGTGTAATGAACCTTGAAAACGGTGGCCTCGAAATGTCGCGTTCAGTGGTTACTTAGAAAACGTTTGCGGTGACCTCTTTGTTGAGCAATCAGGCTTCGGGAGTGGTCTCTTCAATCAGGCGGCTGACGATTTGACGCGCATCGATCCCTTCTGCCTGTGCCGCAAAGGTCGTGATAATTCGATGCGTCAGAACGGGCGACGCTACCTGTTGCACGTCTTCGAGACGAACCATGTAACTGCCCAGCAAAGCCGCTCGCGATTTCGCGCCGAGAATGAGGTACTGAACAGCTCGCGGACCGGCTCCCCACGAAACCAGTGGCTTCATCCATGCGGGAGCCGACTCGCCATCTGGTCGAGTTTTTCGCACCAGCCGAGCCGCGTACTGGTAAATGTGGTCCGGAACAGGAACTCGCCGAACCAGTTCCTGGTGTCGGATGATGTCTTCGCCATGCAGTATCTGTTTGAGCGTCGGCAGGTCTCCGCCGGTCGTTGTGCGGGCGATCTGAATTTCTTCCGCTTCCGAGGGATAGTCCAGCTCGATCAGAAACATGAACCGGTCGAGTTGAGCTTCCGGCAGCGGGTAAGTGCCTTCCTGTTCGACTGGGTTTTGAGTTGCGAGCACAAGGAACGGCGGCGGCAGCGGAAAGCCTTTACCCAGAACTGTTACGACACGTTCCTGCATGGCTTCGAGCATGGCCGCCTGAGTTTTCGGCGGCGCCCGGTTGATCTCGTCAGCCAGCACCATGTTGGCGAAGACCGGGCCGTGTACGAATTCAAACTCGCGTTTGCCGCCAGCGGTGTCCTGCAGGATATCGGTGCCGGTGATGTCCATCGGCATCAGGTACGGCGTGAACTGAATCCGGCTGAAATACAGCGACATGGTTTCGGCCAGCTTGCTCACCAGCAGCGTCTTCGCGAGCCCCGGCACGCCCATAAGGAGCGCATGCCCGCGAGCAAACAGGC
>JABMPE010000022.1 GCA_013203845.1 Rhodopirellula sp.
GCGAAAAGTTGCCTTCACGCACGCGCGAACACGCTCGATACAGATGACGGTTCAGGCCGAGCAGCAGAGCGACCGTGTGCTCGGCAACAGCGTGAGGTGAATAGGCGGGAACTCGGACGACCTGAATTCCCAGCCGTGCGGCGGCCAGCAGATCGACATTGTTGAATCCGGCACAACGCAGAGCGACGACTTTCAGGCCGTGCTCAGCGAGGTCCGTCAGCACAGCCTCATCGATGACATCGTTGACAAAGACACAAACCGCAGGAAAACCCCGAGCCAGCGGTGTGGTCGCTCTGGTGAGGCGAGCTTCAAAGAACTCCAGCGAATGTTCGTCGCCTTCGTTCGCTGCGTTCAGAAAATCCTGGTCATACTTTTTCGTACTGAAAACGGCGACTCGCATGATCGGGCAGCTTGCTCAAGTGGCATCGTGACGGAAGTGGCGTTCAGCGAACGTGCAGTCGACAGCCTGTCGCCCGTTACCTCTCGCCTTGCAACGCCGGTCTCTGAATTGCAGGGCGATTCTGAATCAGGCGAAGAAAACAGTTTCGGCAGTCTTGCGGAGCAGCCATTGTTTGTCGGCGTCCGTCAGGAAATCGATGCGGTCGGTGATCAGCGAGATGGAGGCTTCGTAAGTGTTGCCGTCGTTGAGCTGGTACGGGCAGTCACTGGCCCACATCAGGCGTTCGGGACCGAACGTGTCATAGAGGCGTTTGATCATGGGAACCAGGTCGTCGTACGGCGGCTTTTTTTTGCCGAGAGCGTAGAACGCCGAGATCTTGACGTGCGTTTTCCTGTGTTTCGCCAGGCCGCACAGGTTGTCGAGATCCTTCTTATGTATCTTTCCGTCGACGCCGATGCGGGCGAAGTGGTCAATCACGACCGGCGTATCCGGGTGCTTGCGGCACATGGCATCAATGCCTGGCAGGTCGGACGGATTGATCAGTCCGCACATCGCCTGTCCGGTTTCGGCGCCGGTCTTCCACATTTCGGCCATGCCGGCAGTGTCCAGCCACTCGGTTCCCAGTCGCGACGGCGTGATTCGAAAACCAGTCACGCCTGTCTTGTGCAGGGCTCGCATTTTCTTTCCTGCACCCGGCGCGCGTGAATCGACCATGCCAACAACACGGTAGCGATCCGGGTGAGCCTTCCACGCATCGACCAGGTACGAGTTATCAAAACCGTGGTAGACGTTGTGCTGAATCAGAACGACTCGACGAACTCCCACAGGACGGGCGATTGCCATCAGTTCTTCGCCGGTGAAGCTGGGTGGCTTCAGGTCGGCGACGGTCTGACCGGGTTCGAGCGGGTACTTGTCGGCGGTCGGTGGCCAGATGTGCGAGTGAGCGTCAATCCAGCCCGAGTCCTTGTCAGAGTCGGCGGCTGCAAGGCTGGCGGGAAGAGCGGCGGCACCCGCCGCGGTCGCTGCCGATGTCATAAGCATTTCTCGTCGCGTGAAAGTCGACTGGCTGGTCATCTAGACAAACTCCGGTTGAACTGGCGGCATGACGTCCTGCCCGATCATTGCGAAGACGGGCAGAGGGCGAAGATGGTCGTCTATTCTTCCGGGTTAGTGATCACTCAGCAAGCGGAAGCCGTAGTTCGAAGGCTCGATGCGGCCGCTCGACGACACCGGACGCAGTGCCTAATCTACGCGGCAGACGGAAAATTCTGAAAGTTGCATCGCTACTGAGAGTCATTCATGTCGGACGTCACAGAACATAATGTCGACCTGCCACGCATCGAGCGGGCCGTTCGAGAAATCCTGGAAGCGGTTGGTGAGGATCCGGATCGAGACGGTCTGCTCGAAACGCCGGCACGCGTCGCCCGGATGTACGCCGAACTTTTCGGCGGGCTGCACCTGGATCCCGGTCGTCATCTGAAGAAAGTCTTTCAGGAAACGTATGACGAGCTGGTCCTCGTTCGTGATATCAGCTTTAACAGTATGTGCGAGCACCACATGCTGCCGTTCATGGGCGTCGCTCATGTTGGCTATGTGCCGAACGGAAAAGTCGCGGGGCTCAGCAAGCTGGCTCGCGTTGTGGAAGAAGTGTCAAAGCGACCGCAGGTTCAGGAACGGATGACTCATCAGATCGCCGATCTGATGTCGACCGAACTGGATGCCAAGGGCGTGATCGTTGTCCTGGAAGCAACGCACTCGTGCATGACGATTCGCGGGATCCGCAAGCCGGGAAGCCTGACGATTACCAGCGCGGTTCGCGGCCTGCTGCGGACCAGCGAGTCGACTCGTGCCGAAGCGATGTCGCTGATTCAGTCCAAACAGTCCAACTTGATTTAGCACTCGCGGCTTTCATTTCGTTCTTCGATGGGATGTTTCATGGCTTTGTCTCCGCAGAATCTTCGCGCCATCCGTGCCGACCGGGTTTTCGAGATCACCTGGCAGGATGGCGTGACGGTTCAGATTCCGTTCCGCTATCTGCGGGGCCGCTGCCCCTGCGCGGGCTGCGTCAACGAATTCACCAACGAACGCATGGTCGACGTTCAGGATATCCCGGAAGGCATCGATCTGGAGGCGGCTCAGTTGACCGGTAACTACGCTTTGAAAATCACCTGGAGCGACCGCCACGACACCGGGCTTTACACCTGGGAACATCTTTACGAACTGTCGACCGCCCGCGAGTGGGAGCAGGGTTGACTCGACTAAGTGACCGCACAGAGTTCATACTTTCGTTTCTCGGCAACTTTGTGCTGCCGCTGACTTGCCACCGCGACAAGGGAGACTGGATCGGGAACTGTTCTGTCTGAATTGGCTGGAAGCCTCGCCCATCTTGGGGAGAGCCGCTTCGCGAGCATTCAGGTACGACTTTTTTTGCTCCGCTTTGGCGTCGTACCTACCCTCTCGACAACCCACCGAATTCAGGAGAACTCTCATGCGGATCCAGACACTCTCGCTCGCGTGCGCCATCGCTGTCTTTTCCACATTCGCCGTTCAGTCTCAGGACGCTGCGAAACCAGCTGCTGGCGACACAACGCCAAAACCGGCCGCACCAGCAATGACGCCGAAGCAGAAAGCCAGCTATGGCATCGGCATGAACATTGGCCGAAGTATCAAGCAGCAGGGACTAAGTCATCACGATCTTGATCCGACCGTTGTGGCACGAGGGATCTTTGACGCTCTGTCTGGCAAAGAGTCGATCCTCAGTCAGGAAGAACTCTCCGGCGCGTTCGCCGAACTTCAAAAAATGATTCAGGCCAAAGCTGATGCGGCGGCTAAAGAAAATGTCGAAGCGGGCAAAAAGTTTCTCGTTGCCAATGCGAAGAAGCCTGGCGTCAAAACAACGAAGTCCGGTCTGCAATATGAAATCATCCGATCCGGCAATGGTCCGACGCCGACCAAAGCGGATACCGTCACCACTCATTACAAAGGTCAGTTGATCAACGGCGAAATCTTCGACGGTTCGTATCGAGGTAAAGAGCCAACGCCGAACGATGACCCGATCAGCTTTCCCGTTGGAGGCGTGATCGCCGGCTGGACCGAAGCCTTACAGTTGATGAAAGTCGGCGACAAATGGCGGCTGTTTATTCCGTCAGAGCTGGCTTACGGCGAACGCGGAGCTGGCGGAGATATCGGCCCCGGTGCGACGCTGATCTTCGAAATCGAGCTGATCGCTATTAAGTAATCACCAGCCCGTTACCAGCCATTTAATGCAGAATGACTGGACCACGGAATACACAGAAAGACACGGAAGCGTCGTGACGACTTTCCGTGTCTTTCTGTGTATTCCGTGGTTTTTTTTATCAGAACATCGTGCTCTGTGTGCGAAATTCGTCAGGGACGCCTGATCTGCTTGTGAGCGGGTTTCTCAAAGAGGTAGTGCGAGACCCACCACTCTTCACCGTGGTTAAAGTCGAACAGCTCGGCGCACGACATGAAAAACATGCGCCAGCGCATGAACCACCGGTAAGCGTCCGCTTTGCCGTAAGTTTCTTCGAGCACCGGCATCAGTTGACTTCGGGCAGCGTCCTGGCGAGCCAGCCAGGCGTTGCTTGTGTTTCCATAGTGCCGACCGTTCCATCGCCACTGATCGACAATCTGTAAATCCGACTGGTAGTGGTAGAACAGGTCGTCGCTGGGCATCGTGCCGCCGGAGAAGAAGTAGCGTCCCATCCAGTTGGACGCTCCGTCTGTTTCGAAAACGTACGGCGTGCGTTTGTGGCAGAAGATGTGAACGAACAGCCGACCGCCCGGCACGAGCCAGCCAGCCACGCGTGACAGCAGCAGTTCATAGTTCCGCATGTGCTCGAACATTTCGACCGAGACGACTCGGTCAAACGTTTCGTCCGTGGAGAAGTCGTTCATGTCCGCCGTGACAACCTGCACGTTGGTCAGTCCTTGCTGCGCGGCGCGAGACATGATGAACTCACGTTGCGATGCCGAATTCGAAACCGACGTGATCCGGCTCTCGGGATATTTCTCCGCCATCCAGAGCGACAGCGATCCCCAGCCGCAGCCGAGTTCCAGAATACGCTGACCGTTGGTCAGATCAGCTCGCTGACAGGTGACGTCCAGGGCTCGGTCTTCGGCTTCGTCGAGCGTTTCGATTCCTTCGTCGAAGCAGCAGCAACTGTATTTCAACCGGTGACCAAGCGTCGCCTCATAAAATGCCGCCGGTACTTCGTAGTGCTGCTCGTTAGCTTTCTCGGGAAGAAAGGCGATCGGCCCCTGCCGCGTTTTTTGAACGAATTCCTGGAACGTTCGTGCGTGCTCTTCGCAGTTGCCTGACTCCTGATTCTTCAGCCGCCGCCTCAGCAGTTTGCGGATTCCCGCTCGAACCAGCGTATCGGGGACCAGTCCGCGTTCGATGGCCTCAATCGCGAACCCGGCAAACGATTCTCCTGACACAGCCGTTCCTTCCCTGGATGAAATGGGGTCTTCGCTTGTCATACCCGGCGCAGCGTTGTCGTCACGCAGTATTGGCGCAGCGTTGTCGTCACGCAGTATTGTCGTCTTTTTCGCGAGTTGATTCTGTGCTGCCAGTCTGGCTGGAAATGTGTGTGCTGCGAATCCGCTTCCGATGAGCGTGCAGACCGACGACGAGGACGTCGATCGCTTTCCCCATTTCGCTCATGGCTCGCCGCGTCTGTTTTTTGTCAATGGCTTCCCGAGCGTCTGTAATTGAAGTCGCATGGGCTGACCAGTCAATTTCCCAGCTCTCTTCGTTCGCGATGCGGTGCAGTTCACGTTCGATTTTCGCCAGACCTGCCATGAATTCCTTCGTCGTTCGCGCACTGGCCATCGTGTAAGTCTGGGCGTAAACCGTCGCATCCGGATCGCCGCTGCTGTTCGATTTTCTGTTGGCCATCCATTGTCGGATCAACACAACAAAACTGACCAGACCGGCTCCGACGAACGATCCACCCGGCACATAGTGCTGTGTCGCCAGCATGATTGCTCCAAGCACCAGCACGATGACCGTCACCCAGAACGCCAGCGTCCAGACCGGCCCCATCGTCGAAGTTCTCCTGGGACGAGCAGCGACAGGTGATTCTTCTTCAGACGTTGCGGCAACAGAATCTTTAGGATCCTTGCTGGCTTCGACCACGACGACGGTGACGTTGTCCGAACCGCCTCGAAGGTTCGCCAGATTGACGAGCAGCTTTGATGATTCAGCAATCGGCAATTCGCGGACGATCATGCCAATTTCGGAATCTTTGAGATGTCCGGTCAGCCCGTCTGAACAGAGCACGAAGCGGTCACCTGGAAAAACCGGATGCGGACCATTGATGTCGACCTTGACCGAGGGTTCCGGTCCCAGCGACCTCGTAATTACATGTTTGGCTTCCGGAAGAAAGACGTCACCCGGCTTCAGACGACCGGAACGCTGCAGTTCCCAGTGGAGGCTATGGTCGAAAGTCAGCTGCTCAATCCGATCATCCCGGATGCGATAGATGCGGCTGTCACCAACGTGACCGGTGATCGCCCCCTGCGGCGACAAAACCAGAGCAACGCACGTGGTGCCCATGCGTTTGAAATCTTCGTTCTGAGTTCCGCGTTCGTGAATCGCGGCGTTGGCGTTTTCGATCGCTTCGAGCAGGGCCTTCTTAACGTCGTCAGCCCGGCTCTTGAAAAACGCCAGCGGGATGGTGTCGACGGCGATTTTGCTGGCGAGTTCTCCCACCGCGTGGCCGCCCATTCCGTCGGCAACGATGAAGAGGTGCCCGTACTGATTCCAGACTTCGCGCTCACCGGACAGCTGGACCGCTGCCGAATCCTGGTTGTTCTTTCGGCGCATTCCGATGTCGCTGATGGTTGCGTACTGGACTTTCTGTTCCCAGCGCATCGGGGTTTCCCATCGAGACTCGCAGTCATTCGCGCTGCTGCGAGGCGTCGTTCAATAAAAGAGTTCTGGCCCGGTTGTCCGTCGATCCTGATGAATTATCAGCGAGTCAGTTTTGCGGACTCGCTGTGTTGACCGCAAGTCCGTGCCGATTTGAAGACGATCCGGAATTGTCCGTCGAAAACAGCCTGACCGTCACGAGATAACACTCGTGCCAGGTCGGCACGAGGTCGCCAACGCCCAGGCTCACGTATCAAAATGCCGACTCAACAATCGGATCCGATTCACCTGGTGTGAGATAACAACGCCAATCACGACGAGAATCGCCGAAAAAATCAGCGGATAATGCCAGGGTGAGGCTTCGATCGGTCGCATGTAGAGGAAAAGTGCGTAAGAAATCAGCGAGACACTGGTCATGAAGAGAACAAGTGATTCCTGGATAAACAGTCCCGACGCCGCGATCAGCAGCGGGTAAACAACCAGCAATGGCCCGGCGGGAGACGCCGACAGCACCAGCATTTTTGTCAGGAAGACAGCATCGGATGCCAGCCAGAGAAATCGAGAAGCGGTGGCCAGTTGCTCGCTGCGCTGCAGCTTCTGAAACATGAACGCCGTAACCGCCCAGAAAGCCAGCAGCTGGAAGAACATGTCGCGAACGCCGTAAGCAACTTCACCAGCCAGGTACGACACTTCCAGAATCGCTGCTCCGCAGACAATCGCAGACCAGCGGGATGCCAGCGCCGGTTCGCGCCGCATCCAGCGACGAAGCCGGTGATAGAAGCCTCGCGGTCCAGCGACGACAGGATCACCTTTGAGGAATCGATCCAGATCTTCCGCCAGCGCGTCTGCCGATTCGTAACGCTGTGTGGGGTCTTTATCGAGACACCGCAGGCAGATGGATTCGAGTTCGCGCGGAATGTCGCGATTGAGGTAACGTGGAACCTCCGGGTCGGACTCGATGACCCGCATCAGCGTTTCCATCGCGTTCGAGCCTTTGTTCGGAAGTTGCCCGGTGAGCGCTTCGTAAAGAATCACGCCCAGGCTGTAGATGTCACTGGCCGGTCCCACTTCGTCCAATCGTCCGGCGGCCTGTTCCGGTGACATGTAATTGGGAGTGCCGACGATTGTGCCGCTGTCTGTATGGTGCTCATTCTGTTGTTGGCCGCCAGGCGAAACGACTCGTGCAAGGCCGAAGTCCGTCACACGCGGTTGCCCGGACGCATCAATGAGAATGTTCGACGGTTTAAGGTCGCGGTGAATGATGCCGTGATCGTGCAGGTAATCCGTGGCCCGAGCGACGTCGCGAATCAGGCGAGCCGTCTGTTCGAACGTCAGCCGCTCGCCAGCACGGAACTTTGTCGTCGACGTTGAGCTGCCACTGGCTGCTGAATTTTCCAAGGCTGATTCAGAATTCGACGTCACACTTCCGGACGGCGTTGTCGAACGCGTTTTCAGCGCTGACCGGGCCGGACCAGCCGCCAGCACGTCTTTCAGATCGACGCCGTCGACGCAGTCCATCGAGAAAAAGTGCTGCCCGTGAACCTCGCCGACTTCGTGAATACCAACGATGTTAGGATGGTTCAAGCGGCCTGCGGCCTGAGCTTCCTGGTAGAAACGGCGGATGTGATCCTGAGAAGCCAGGCGGTTCACCAGGATCATCTTGATGGCAACGATGCGGTTGAGATCCGTCTGGCGAGCGCGAAAGACGACGCCCATGCCGCCGCGACCGAGTTCTTCCAGCAGTTCGAACCGCCCGAACGGGCGAACGGGCGAACTTCCCTCTGCCGCGGTGGTTCCATCCTCTGGAAACGGCGACTCGCCAGCCGGCAGTTCGGGAAACGCTTCCAGTAATGTGGTCGCAAACTCGATGTCAGGCGTCATGCGATCGAGCGTTTCAATCGGCTCGACAAAATCCAGCAAGTTCGGATGTGCCGCGAGCAGTTCGTGCTGCCTGACACCATCATTTCGATGAACCGCTGAAACGTATTCATCCAGAACGTCGATCAGCTGACTTTCCAGCTCGTCCAGCGGAGCTTCAGCGGGTGCTGCTGCATCGGTCAACGCTGCATCGAGCTCGGCCTCGGTCAGTGCGGCATCGGGCGAGCGTACGGTGTCAATCAGATTGTCCGGCGATTCATCCATGTCCTGCGTGTCTGTCATGAAGGCCGGCTCGCATTCCGCCAAAGAGAGCAGCAATTGCCCGGTTCAAAAATACTCGACCGACAAACCGAATCTGAACTGACTGCCAAAGCTACTTTGCTGGTGGCAAAGAAAAGCTGACGTATTGAAAACCGTCAGCGGTCGGTGCTGCCCATGTCGCGGTCGGCGGGAAATGATGCTGAATGCGGTCGAAGGTGGGGAGCAGCTTGAGGTCGACTCCGGCAGCGACTGAAACACCACCAGTTTTAAGGATGTCGTAAGCGGCTTCGAGCTGGTTGACGGGTCTTTGAATCGAAAACAGGGATATCTTTTCCGGGATATTTTCTGACAGGCTGCGGTACTGCGCAGACTCGACAAGATGGTCGCCGCCTGCCGAGTTGACCACCTGATCCATAAGAACGTCATCGTTTCCGACGAGCAAAACTCCATGCGCGACCGTCAGGTACGTCGTTGTCTTTTTTCCGTCGAACACCGCGACGGTCGTTGCGCCAATCGTTCGGGTGCCGGCCTTCGATCCCGGCTGATCAATCAGTTGCCGCACAAACCCTTCAAACTTTTTCGGATCCTTCAGGTTGATTGCCAGCAGCGTCGCTCCTTTTTTTTTCGCACTCGTTGCTGCCCTGCCCTGCAGAATCATGACTTCCCCGGTGAAGCCGTCGAGAACGTCATTCTTCATGTGAATCGGCGGGTTTGTCTTCGTTGACAACACAGAAATGGCGTTGGCCAGACCGCCCGGGCCGAGAAGTTCGTCGGCGATCTGCTCGGCACCCGAGTACGCGGTCTGAACGTCCCAGTTAAGCATCATGCAACTGTCGATGTCGTTGGGAACCCACGCCGGTGGAGTCAGTTTGATCGGTGGAAACTGCACGAGGGCCATTGCGGCACTGACCGGTTGATCAACCACTCCGGCAATGCGAGTGACCGTGTCATATTTGCCGGTTGCGAAGTCGATCGTTCCACCAACGCCGCGGAATGATGTCAGGCCGAGTTTCGGCAATCGCGACAGTGCCAGAGCGGCGGTTGGA
Source organism: Rhodopirellula sp. (assembly GCA_013203845.1). Taxonomy (GTDB): domain Bacteria; phylum Planctomycetota; class Planctomycetia; order Planctomycetales; family Planctomycetaceae; genus JABMPE01. Next base: position 9,482 of record JABMPE010000022.1, read on the forward strand.
TTACTGGCTGCTCCCTGCGACAGCAGACTGATCGTGGCTCCGACCGGATCCAGATACCAGAAGATGGCGGGTTCACGATCGGTTTCCAGAGTGTCACGTTGTACCTGACCGAGCGTTGCATTGGCGGCAAACGAGCCCTGTACTGTTCCGCTCCAGCGATCGAGAACCAGCTTCAGAATGTCTACCGAATTCGAGGCCACGACGTGACCGTCCCGTAGAAATACGGCGAGAATGCTGGTCGACGAATCGCTGCCTGAATCTTCGTCACGCGTCAACACGGTCATCACGGTGCCGACGTGCTCGACAGTCGTTTGTTTCCAGCCGTCTTTAACGGAGCCAGCAATCGATTCCTGGACGAGTGCGGTGATCGTGTCACCGGCCCGCGAGGCGTCGAGGCTGAAAACAACCGGTAGTTTCCCATCCACAGGTTTGAGAACCGTCAGCGTGATTTCGCCCGCCTCCAGTTTCAGCAGATCGTCAGCGGTGACGCCAGCGGGAAGCTGCAGACTGCTATCGATAAAGGCTCGTAGCTGACTGGTTAGATTGTCTCGAAAGTCGGCGACCAGCGGATCGTTCAGAAGTCGTCCCCACGAGCACTTCGGCAATCGCTCCCGCAGGACGCTGGCGTCAGGAATAGCCAGGTGGGCAGCGACGCTATCTGGCAAACGCCGCGAAAACCGTGGCATTTCGTCAGCACTCGTCGTGCCGGACAGCATCGTCGGGAAAAGCACGAGTGTCGTCAGAACAGCGATCACCCGAAACGCAAAGTGAGTTTTCATTGCCGAACCGTTCCTCATACTTTTCAGAGCCCGAATGAGCTGACCAGGCACTCGGCCCAATCCGTTCACTGGGGGACCCGCACCTGCACACGACGAGCACCGCCATTAGCCATTTCGGTAGACACCGTGGCACTGGGTGCATGACTGGCTGATTTTCGAGCGAGCCGCATCAAACTCGCTGTAATTTTTGGCAGACACCGCTTTGGACATCGTCCTGGCGGCGTCCCGCATTCCGTCAGCCCACTCGACAAAGTCTTTGTACTCGGCATAGCCAAAACCTTCTGATGTGAAGGACTGACTGATGGCGGCAAACACGCTGACCTCACGCTGAGCCAGCGTCCCTTTCTCCGTAAAGCCGCCTTCGCTTCCGGTGTTATTTTTCAGCCACTCTTCGCCACGCTCCAGGCGTTTCATCAGGAAACCAATCGCGACGAAGTCCACAAAATCAGCTTCGGCCTCGACTTCTGGAAGCTCCGCTGGTTCGTTGCTGTCGAGAATTTCGCAAATCTTGAGGAATGACTCGTTGACGACATCGTAAGATTTCTTTTCGCCGGACGACTTGCTGCTGCTCAAATCAGCCATCTGAGCCGCCAATGCACGGATGAAGTGAGCCTTTTCTTTCCACTTGATTTCGTCCTTATGTCGCCGTGCGATATCTGCCAGAAAGGCGAGCGTCGAACTGAAGACGGGAATCTCACGCGTCGCCCGTTTGTACGCTCCGAAATTCGTCAGGCGGGAATTCAGGTCGTTGCGGATCGACTGAACTTCGCTCTCAAGTTCGTCCTTAGTGATCAGCTCCGACCATTCAGGACCATCACTTTTCGCGGCAACCGCTGGCTTTGCTTCGGGCTCGGTTGTGGCTGCCGTCTCTGGAGTGGTGGTCGCGACAGTCTCACTCATAGGGCCGGGCGACGTTGACGGCAGCGATGTTTGCCCCACCAGTCGCTGGTCCGACGCTTCCTGCAGAGGATTGTCAAAGTAAACGTTGAGCGGAATTCCGCCAATTGTCGGTCGCTCGTCCGTCTCAGCTTTGGCCGTCGGTGATCTTTTCGAGCCGGAACCGGACGACGCAGTGGTTTTCTTGTCTCCACTGCTGGAAACGGTTTCCTTTTTCTCACCGCCCCCGCAGCCAGCGAACATCGTCAGTATTGCGGTTACAAAAAGAACGACACTGTACCTGGTGATTGCTTGACCGAACGGGCTCGTCATGAGAACTCTCCGATTATCCGATTACCAGCCGCGTGCGGACTGAAACTTTTGTGTTGCGGCTTGTGAGCTGCGGTAGTAGCCCGGTCTTCAATGTCGAGTCCGGGAACAAGGCAGAATGTGGAGTTTGCGCTGGCTTTGGATTGTCTGCACGCCGCCGGAATTTGATTATGGAAGCGGGCGGCCACTCTTGCAACGGGCACTTTGAGTTCTGAGGCTGTCCGCTACGACTTCGCAATTGCCTCGGTGGACGGTATCTATGGACTTTGCGAGACTTCCCACTCGAATGGTGGTTCCTCGAAAACACTTTCCACCGCGGCCATCAAACAGGTTGGGTACACAGTATGACAGGACAGGCAGGATATTCTGCAGACGCACTGGTGGCAGAAGTCGACAAGGCGGTTGCTGCGGAAACCATCCGCTCCCAGACCGGCGAACTCGTCAAACGGTGGCTGAACGAGCCGCAGTTTGCGCCGTATCAAGAAGCCGTCGCGAGCGACATTACATCCGGCAACTGGAAAAAAATTGAAGTCTGCTTCTGGGAAGAGATTGCCTTTGGAACTGGCGGTCGCCGAGGACCGATGTCTGAGTACGGTTCCGCGACGATCAACGAGCGGACCATTGCCGAGTCCGCGTATGGCCTCGCTGCGTACTTCCAGGAAACATCTGGAAGAACCGATGGCCGCGCGGCAATTTCGCACGACTCACGAAACCGGTCACGGGAATTCGCTGAACTGACGGCTTCGGTCATGGCCGGGCTCGGGTTGAAAGTGTTTCTTTTCGAAGCGATTCGATCGACACCCGAACTGTCTTTCGCCGTCCGGCACTTGAAGTGCGATGTGGGTGTGATGATTTCAGCATCGCACAACCCGCCCGCTGACAATGGTTTCAAGGCGTACTGGCATACTGGCGGACAGGTCGTCGCGCCGCACGATAAAGGCATCGTTCAGAAGGTGTACGAAGCCAAAGGAATTCCGATGGCCGATTTTGAAGAGGCAGTCGCCGACGGACGAATCGAGATCATCGGCGAGGACGTCGACAACGCTTACATCCAGGCCATGCTCAAACTGAGTCTGTCGGAAAACCGCGAGCTGCAGGCGATCTTTTCACCGCTGCACGGCGTGGGAGAAACTTCTGTCTACAAACTTCTGCAGGCTGCCGGCTTCGACGGGATTTCGATCTTCGAACCGCACCGCGCACCGGATGGGAACTTTCCCAATGTGCCGGATCATCTTCCAAACCCGGAGAACACTCGCGTCTTCGAACCCATCGCCGAGTACGCAAAACAGGAAGATATCGGCCTGATCCTGGCATCCGATCCCGACGCCGACCGCATTGCCGCATCTGTGCGCTGTGCGAAAACGGGCGAGTACGTCGTGCTCAGTGGAAACCAGATCGGAGCGTTGATCTGCGATTACATCGTCAGTAAGCGAGGTTCCGCTCGCCCGCCGATTGATGGGGCGCAAGGCAACCCGTTCACCAGCCATCTGACGTCCGAACATTACGTTGTGGAGACTCTGGTCACGACGCAGCTGACGGCGTCGATCGCGCGTGCCGCCGGGCTGAAGGTTATCAGCGATCTGCTCGTCGGCTTTAAGTTCATCGGCGAAGCGATGGATCAGCACGGTCCCGAGAAATTTGTGTTCGGGACCGAAGAATCACTCGGTTACCTGGCCGGCGACTACGCCCGCGACAAGGACGCCGCCATCGCCGCGCTGTACCTGTCAGAACTGGCCGCCGAACTGGCGGTAGACGGCAAAACACTGCTCGACCATCTTGACAGCCTGTACGCTCAGTACGGTTTTTATTGCGAGCGGCAGCGCAACGATTATGCCTACGGACCGGCGGGCAAAGGATTGATTGACGGCCTGATGGAAACGTTACGAACGAGTCCGCCAGAAGAACTCGGTGGCGTCACCCTGACTTCCGTTTCCGACTACGGTCAGCATAAAACTCGAGAACTTCCGTCGGGGACAAAATCGAGCGCCTTGCCGCAGCCGAAAGGTAACCTGCTGATTTTTCACGGAACTCACGACGACTGCCGGATTCGATTTGCCGTCCGCCCGTCGGGCACCGAGCCGAAGATCAAGTTTTATCTCTTCGCCGAGCCGCACGGTCCGGCCGGAGACGACGTGGCCGGACAACGTGCCTGTACAGAAGCTCGTCTTGACGAATTCGAAGCAGCTCTTGGCCGCTGGATCGAACCAAAGCTGAAATAGTCTGGCGTCAGGTTGCTCCAGAATTGCCCATCCCACCGCGGGGTATGACAAGCCCTGCGGCGGTATAGCATTGTTTGCTGGCGTTTGTGATTGGTATGCCGGCGTAGAGCTTGTCACTACGAAAACTTTTACAGCAGTCCTCATGAGCGACTCCGAACTTCCCTCTGAAGCAGACGCACTCCAACGCCCGAAAAACGGCAAGGGACTCGCACTGCTGCAGCTGGTCCGCATTCCCACCGTCTTCACGGCGATGGCGGATATCTTTCTCGGGTTTCTGCTGACGCATTCGTCACTGGAGCCCATCGACACGTTTGTGTTTCTGCTCAGCGCTTCCGTCTGTATTTACTGGACGGGGATGATTCTCAACGACTACTTCGATTGCGATGTCGACAGTCAAGAACGTCCAAACCGACCAATTCCGTCGGGAAGAATTCCGGCGGCATCGGCGTTGAAGCTGGGCGTGATGCTTAACGTTTTCGGACTCGGCCTGGCCGCTTGCGCTGGAACGCTTTCGCTGCAGATCGCCGTCGCGTTGACGGCTTGCGTCTGGCTTTATGACGGAGCGTTGAAGAAGACTCCGCTGGCCCCCGTGCTGATGGGGAGCTGTCGCTTCTTCAACGTGCTGCTGGGAGCGAGCGCGTCACCCACCGGCGCGATGTGGTGGTGCCCCCAGATGCACGTTGCTCTGGGCCTGGGAATCTACGTCTGCGGTCTGACCTGGTTCGCTCGGCAGGAAGCAAAGACGAGTGCCCGAGCACAACTGATTTCCGCCTCGTTCGTGATTAACGCCGGACTGGCGACGCTGTTCGGTTTCGTGCTCACCGCGCCGGACAATTCGCAGGGCGAGACGTCCATGTTCGTGCTGGCGGTGATTTCGATCACGATCGTCAGGCGGCTGCTCCGAGCGATCTCGCAACCGGAACCGGCACGCGTTCAAACTGCCATCAAAACCATGCTGCTGTCGCTGATCATGCTCGACGCGACGCTGGTTTTATTTGCCACGGGGACTCCCGCACTGGCGATTGCTGTCGCGATGCTGATGGTCCCGGCTTTTCTGCTGGCTCGCTGGATCCCGATGACGTAGTTGCCCGGTGAAATTCACGGGAACTTGTCAGTCAGCCTGGCGTCTGACTCCCCTGATTTGATTCCGGAAGACGTTCAGGCAATCAGCGGTTTCTGCACACTGTCTGATGAATACCGGATTTGATGCTAATTGAGGCGTCGAAAGTGTTCTCAGGGGACGGAGCCTGATCCCAGAGAGCGGGATGTTCCACGGAATTTGTGGGAGAGCCTTGAGACGCAGGATTCACGAGTCCGTCGGTGCCTGCATCGCCGGAGTTGTGACGAGGAGTGTTCCGGTGAGTCGCGGTGCTCCCTGTCGACTGATGCGTTTTTCGATGAAACGCGTTCGGAGCACTCCTTTTTTCTCTTAAAACTCAAAATTCCCAAGTTGGGCAACTGATCTTGCGCCGTCCGAGTCGGACGCAAACTGACTCGGACCGGTTAAACTGATCGAAGCGGTGATTGGAAACGTGTTTCTGGTCACCGCTTTTTTCGTGCGCGGCCAGATCGTTGATTCAGGGACCAGGATCATCTGACGCGTCGTCGCGAAGACACAGAGTTCCGCAGAGCAACGCGTCCGAAACAACTTCCCGAATGTCCGAATGTGTCGGGAATGACGTGGTTGGAATTTCGAGGATCTATTTCGGGACGGATTCTGTGCGGCTTCGCGTCAGACATCAGCACTCAAAATCGAGCATTCGCGCGACGAAAACTTCGCCAGATTTCAGCGGCAAAATCAAATACATCGCGTCGAGCTGTGGACGAAGGGAGCGGAACTACGGAATTCAAGGTATCAAACGATCGCAAACGCCGAGCCCGCTGCCCGGCTGAAAGCTACCTTTTCACAAATGATGACGGGGAGAGTCTCGATGATCAGAATTTCGAAATGGCTGGCAGGGGCCGCCGCGACAGTGGCCGTCCTGCTGGGGTCAACCGACGCGGAAGCTCAGCGCGAACGCCCCGATGGTGATGGGCCGGGTCGACCTGATCCCTCGGAAATGTTCCAGCGGATGGACGAAAACAAGGACGGCGAGCTGTCGAAAGAAGAAGTCCGAGCGTTCTTTGCCCGGCACGGCGGACGTCCTGGCGGAGACGGCGATCGTCCCGGTCCCGGTCGTGATGCTGCAGGTCGCGATGCTGAACGTCGTGGACCAGAAGGTCGCGGGCCTGACAGTCGACGCCCAGACGGCCCGCCACCACGACGTGACTTCGGTCACCGTGGTCCGGAAGGTCACCGCCCGGAAGGTCCGCCACCACGCGGCGGAGATTCAGGGCGACATGGTGGTCCGGAAGGCCACCGACCGGGCGGACCTCCGCACATGGATCACGGACGCGGTCCTGGGAGAGGCGGCGACGCTCATCGTAGTTCTGGTCGCAGCGACTCAAAAAATGGCCGGGGTTTTCACAAGTCAGGTAAAGGCCATCGAAAACTGGCTGGCAGAAACCGAGGCGGCAAACATTTCGGGCCTCCGATGCGAGGGGGACGGCCAGCGTTCTCACACCGTGGACCCGGTCCAGGCGGACCACGGTGGATGCAGCATGGACCTGCCGGCGGCCCACCGTTTGGTCGTCGCCCGGGTTTCGGTCATCACCCGTCGTTCAGTCATGGCGGCCCCGGTTTCGGCCATCACCCATCGTTCGGTCATCGAGGCCCAGGACGGCCATCCATGGGACCGCCGTGGATGAGAAGTCGCGGGCCGCACCGAGGGCCTGAGCACCGAGGCGAACACGGGCGACGAGATGGCGATCATGACGCCCGCCCGGAACACAGACCTCGACCAGAAGATCGCGGTGGTCGTCCAGAAGCTGGTCCGCAGGGCCATCGCCCACCAGGTCCTCCGGCAGGCGGACCTCACGGTGACCGGGGTGATCGTCAGGGACCACCGCCTCGCGGCGGAGATCGTCCGGAAAAAGATCGTCGACCGGAAGGCGAAGGTCGCCCCGAGCGTCGCGAAACCTCTCTCACGGCTGAAGCGGAAGCGGTCGTCGAAACCGAACCGGTTGTGGAAACGGCCACAGAAATAACGGAAGTGAAAACGGCTGTGGAAGTCGAAAGCACGGAACCGGCCATCGTCGTCGCGGATGAATTGCCGGAAATCGTGCCGGGACTGTCTCAGCCGGAACGTCCCGCCCTGCCGGAAGACGACTCCGCCGAC
>JABMPE010000154.1 GCA_013203845.1 Rhodopirellula sp.
CGGGCAGATCATCGCCATCGACGGCAAGACGTTGCGTCGCAGTTACGATCGTGCCAGTGGTAAATCGGCCATCCACATGGTCAGTGCGTGGGCCAGTGCGAATCACATTTCTCTGGGTCAGGTCGTGGTTGATGAGAAGAGCAACGAGATCACGGCGATCCCGAAACTGCTGCAAATGCTGGAAATCAAAGGCTCGCTGGTCACCATCGACGCGATGGGCTGTCCGGTGAAAATCGCTGAGACGATCGTGGATCAGCAGGCGAATTATGTCCTGGCGGTCAAAGGCAACCAGCCGACTCTGCACGACGGAGTAGTCTCTCACTTCGCGGTTCACCTGAGTGATGGCAACGTGTTCAAAGGCCGCGGATTTCATCGGACGAACGAGAAGGCACATGGTCGCGAGACCGAACGGGAATACTTCGTGTGTTCCGTGCCTGACGACCTGCCCGATGCATCCCGCTGGCCGAAGTTGCGAGCGATCGGCATGACGGTCAACCGCACGCTGCGTGACGGTAAGGAAACGATTGAAGGTCGTTATTACATTCTTAGTAGAAAGCTGACGGGCAAGCAGTTTGCCAAAGCCGTTCGCGACCACTGGTCCATCGAAAACTCTCTGCCCGCGTTCTGCATAATCCGGGCAACTGGATGTGACCTTCGGAGAAGACCAGGGGCGAATCCGAAAAGGCCACGCAGTCGCCAACTTCAGTCTGCTTCGTCGGCAGGCATTGAGCCTGCTGAAGAACGAACAGACATCGAAAGTCGGAATCAAAAACAAACGACTCTCAGCAGCACTCAACGAAGACTATCTGCTCAAAGTGCTGTTTGCAGCATGATTTAACGTGCAATCGCCCTGGCTCTGAACGCCACGTCGTCGACCGTTTGAAAGCCGTCCACGAGCTGGACGTCCCGATCGTCGTTCACCCCGACGTGATTTCAGACTTCGGGATGTGGCGGGAACTTGGCAGCGCGGTCCTGCTTGAAAACATGGACCAGCGAAAGCAAGTCTGCCGCACCGCGACCGAAATGTACCGTTTCTTTGACGAACTGCCCGAAGCAAAATTCTGCTTCGATATCGGCCACGCTCGACAGGTTGATCCAACCATGACAGTCGCCAATGAGCTGCTGCACGCATTCTCGGACCGACTCGCCGAATTGCACATCAGCGAAGTCGATGAACGATGCCGGCATGTGGCCATCACACGGTCTGCCATCCGGGCGTACCGCACCATGGCGCATCAGATTGCCGAGGCGATTCCGGTTATCATCGAATCGATGATCGACGAGCGTGGAATTGATGAAGAGCTGAGCCGCACGCACGCAGCGCTGCAGCCGCTCTCGACCGACCCGCTGGCCGTTCCTGTATAGCCTTTTTTTGGGCCCCATGCGCCCGATCGGCAAGCGTGAGGGCTCGTTCTGTGCGACCGGGAAAGACCACAGCTTCCGGAGCTGGCTCGGATTTTCAAAAGCTGAGTCCGCGAAAAACCGCCACGGCGACTGTCACGACAAGAGTCAGGGACTTTTATGAAGGTGACGGCTCAACGACGTGTTGCGCGGATCATCGTCAGGATCGAATGGCGAACCGATTCACTCAGCGACGTCCACGAGCCGATCACCTCGCTCAGGTCGTCAGGAAGCGTCACCGAATTACAGGCGTCTTCACCAGTCCCGGTTGCAACCAGCGTAGCAACCACAGAATCGAGATCGTCACAATTGCCGACCCCATCCCCAAAAATGAAAATCCATCAATCCCCGGCAAAGCCAAGGCAACGTTGAATCGAGCAAATCGGCAACCGACAGGACAACCCAGAGCGCATCAGAATCGCCGTCGCCGATTTTGCAAAACTCAACAGGCCATCATGTTTCAGCCTCCGTCCGTCGCTCTTGCAACGTGGAGATTGTCTGAGGTACCCTGATTTCTGAGTCATTGACTGACGCAGGATCCCCTGATGTTTCGATGCCGGATTCCAATTGCAATCTTGCTTGCCCTGACGCTGCCAATGCAGCCGTTTGCGAGCGGAACTTGTTGCCATAGAGGACAGGAATCCTGTTGCTCGGCATCAGTCAAGCAGTCGAATGATCAAACGAAATCATGCTGCTCACAATCTATGACAAACGCTCAGGCAAGTGGTTGTAAACACTGTGCCGCTGCGAAAGTAAACGCAAATTCGAACTCCGCTGCTGTCGATCGTTCCAACTGCCACTGCAAAAAGAATCCCCTGGAACGACCGGCAACTGAGCAGCGACGGCAACTGAACGTCGAATCGATCCTGAACCCTCAAGGCTCAATCTTTGTAGTCGCCCAGCCGTCTATCCCGGCTCCGCTGAAGTTTGAGTTCATCGATCGATCGCCCAGACGTTGTCTGCACGTGCTCCATTGTGTCTGGCTGATTTAGCAATCCACTGTGCGTGATTGAGTTTCCTCAACTCTCGTCCTTTGATTTCGATTATGAAAATCAGGACTGAAGCTCGTCATACTTGCCTTGCGTGGACGAATGTCAAATTCAATCGAGTTCAAAAGGAACTACACAATGAAGAATACAATCCTGTTTAGCGGCATTTGTCTCGCCCTGGTCTTTGCCCTGACTAACACCCAGGCGGAAGAAGAAGCAAAAAAAGTTACCAAGGTCAACTGTGTTGTCGCCGGTAAGGAAATCGAGATTTCAAAAGCTGTATCAGTCTCATACCGAAAAGCTACAGCGTACGTTTGCTGCAACAACTGCA
>JABMPE010000155.1 GCA_013203845.1 Rhodopirellula sp.
CCTGTCACTCGTGTCAAAAAGAGCGGCCACGGTATCTGAAGACATAAGCTTCGAAATACGTGGCCAACTGTCGGGCTGCAATTATGTGACTTTACTCAGGCGTGCCCGGCGTTCCGCACGTCGGCGAGCTCGTCGATCGGTGTCACTTGGCTTTTCGTAGTATTCGCGACGACGCATTTCCTTCTTGATTCCAGCGTGCTCAACGAGCTTCCGAAATCGCTTAACCGCGTCCTGAATCTTCTCCCCGTCTCGAAGTCGCAACTTGACCACCAAACGCCCCTTTTTCTTAACTAACTGAGCTTACTCATGATTGATCGCCTCTCCTGTGATGAACTGAGAGGTTGTTGGAAACCGGCGCAATGATGTCCGGGACAGTTTCAGCAAGGGCAGCAGAATACGGACTTCCTGGTTCTCACGCAACCGGACGAGTCACTCGCCAACGGATGATTTTCCCAACGATTGTTCCGTATGTATCCTCGAATGGGTTCGCGTGTACTCTGTCATGTCTAAGTGACGACAAATAAGAAAGAGGGGCGACCGATCCCGGTCTGCCCCTCCTGAATTCAGTTTTTAATCGCGATTCGTGGCTGAGATCTTCTCAGCAGAGAATCAGCGAGCGTCCCACCACCAACGATTGCCCGGCAGGTTGTCCTGTGTTCGAGCCCGATCGACTTTTCCATCCAGACGAACGCCTTCGCGGTAAATGCTCGCATCCGCGATCACGCTGCCCAGATCAGCTCGCACGCCTCCAGCTACCTGAACCACGATATCGCGACCTCGGAAGACCCGATGGTTGACGACCGAGTCCACTTCCGTCGGGGCGGCATGTCGAGCCGTAATGTACGAGCCTTCGTTGGAGAAGACGCCCAAATCCCAGCCGACGTTTCGAGCCGCTCCCTCGTGCTGCAGAATCGCGGCGACGAGCGAAAGGTCGAAGACATTCTTCAGATCGGCAAAAACGATGTCCTGCTTCGCCAGTTCCTCGTACTTTGTCGTAAATGTCTGAGCAAACACCAGATTCGAGCCTTCTGATTGCCCGGTCTGGACCTGCTGGCCCTGAGCGTTCAGGAACTGGTTTTCGGACTGGCAGAGGACCGATGAGCCGACAAATTCGAAACCATTGCGATCCGGTGTGTGCAAAACGGCGTCGTACTTCATTGTCAGCCACCAGCGCAGAGCGTCCAGTTTCGAAGCTTTCTGCTCTTCAGGAGTCATTAGATCGAAGATGCTCGGAATTTTTGATCCGCCATCAAAGTCGTATTTGCCGATTCCGATCAGTTTCATCCGGTAGTCGGCTTCGACAATCGTGCGGGCGACTCGCGATTCCGGGTTGATTCCCGAGTAAACGATGTCCTGACGACCAAGCTGCTGCTGCAGCTGGTCTACCCAGTTTCGTACGCCAGCACCTGGACGCAGCGGTCGCGAGCTGGTCTGCTCAACAAACCCCTTCAGGTTCTTCAGGCCTTCTTCCCGCGGGTTGATCGAACAGGAGAAGAACTTCTGATTCGTCGCCGAGAACGCTCGCAGCACGGTAACAAGATCGTCGAGCTGCAGAACCGGTCGGCCACTTTCATTGCCAACCGGCAGGCCGTTGTCGTTGTACTTCCAGCCTTCAGCCGGGCCGGCGATCACGATTTCCTGATCTTCCGGGTAAACGAAGACGTGTTTGATTTCGGTCAGACCGCCGAGCAGCTTCATCGAAACCGTGGGCTCTTTGCATTCTCCGAGTCGTTTGGCAACCGCTTCTTCCAGACGAGGCAGCGAGATCACTCGCAAACCACTGACCTGAGCGATTTCGTGATTCAGCAAGGCTTCGCGAACACGAATTCCGAGATCTTTCAGGCGGCCAGACTGCTCTTCCGCCGTCTGAGTTCGCAGTACGCCGTTCGGTTCAACTCGAACCCCCTGGTCAAACTGCGAAATCGTTCCGCCCGAACCGTCGACTTCTTCCCACAGGCCATCAGTTTCCTGCATGATCAGGTCGATCAGCTGAGTGAAGTCGGCGCCGTTGCCTCCAGCCAGAGCCTGCTCGTCGAGGTGACGGTCGCGGGCGATCTGTCGTTCGTTGTAGTCAGGCATCGAGCGAATCGAACCCAGAGCGGCTCCAAAGTCGCCAATCTTGAGCTGAGCGTCAGCGACAAGCCCCAGCAGTTGTGATCGCTCTTCCGCGTCGGTGGCTGCTCTGGCGATTTCGACAGCTCGCGTGAATTCGCCGAATTCAAGGTGTGCCAGGATACGGTCTTCGAGTGAGGTCACGGGACCAGCAGGCTCGGCGGAAGCAACACTCGCAGTGTTATCGTTCGCGGCGACTTCGAAGCTTTCCGCAATCGGAGTCGTTTCGTCAAAAGCTGGCAGGGTCACTTCAGGCGACGCTTCGGCAGCGGCGGCCTCGGCAACTTCCATCGGCTGCCGACCAACCGCTTCGTCCCGCGCTGCTTCCGCAGCACCAGCTTCTGCCAGAACCAGAGTCTGGTGAGCAGTTCTCTGGTAGAAAAACCCGCCAGCCGCGGCGAGCGCGAAACAGGCCACGACGGCGATAATGGTCGCGTCTGTCGATCCGCGTCGAGTCGCGGAAATTCGAGGCTGGTGCGATCGGACCTGCATAACTCGTCTCCTGGGTGGTCAGCTCTGTGTGCAGGTTTGACTGCGTCACAGAAGCCATGACCAGAATCGTGGGGCTGATAATTGTGTTGAGTTGCGTTGAGTCGCCAGGAAAGAAGAAGCCGATGGCGTCGACTCCGAAACCTTCGGCGCGCTGAAGTGCCTCTTTCCTGTTCCCTACAGTGTGCATCAGGATCATCCTGAGACAAACCATCGTCAAGAACTTTCGAGTGAACTTCAGAATGCCCACTGTCACTGATCGCTGCAACTGACAACTTCGGACCGGATTGACAGGCGAGTCAGGATTAATGTCGGGACACGCCGGCTTTCGCGACTCTTCGTGTTTGTGTTGCGTTTCAAAACAATCGGGCCGGTCGTGCGGGTTACCGCTGTTCTGCTGCTGCTGATCGTGTCGCGGGAAATCAGTTATTGACCGATGGCTGTCCCGCGCGGAAGCTTCATTCAACCGTTTACTCCTGACAAGCCGCCCGTTCTGTTTGAAGCCTCGCTGGCCAAACTGAGCGGGTGAAGGAGGGATCGAATGCGGAAGTCCGTCAGTCTGCCGACGATTGAATCGCGGTCGGGCTCCTTCTGCATCTCCCTCCGGGCTGACAACTTTCGCTGGGACCAAGGCGTTGATTGGACTCTCGTCCGCGCATCCCGACTTGCACTGATTGCTCAACTTGTTCTCCATGCTCGGCCACCACCGTAGCAAGCGGCGAGCAAACTACGCGGCGGGCCGAATTCTCTCAGCAATCAATCACGTCTCCATTTGCCCCGGCACCTTTATTTCAACCGACCGGGACGGCTGAGAAGCCCGTCACGCCTTTCTGCAAAGTCTGTACGGCATCCCTTCTTTTCACAGACTCGACGGAGGTGACTCATGTCTGCATGGCGAATTCCTCGCATCGCAAAATTTCTCTACAACCACAATCCGTTTTACCTGATCAGTGCCTGCCTGTTTGTGTACGGTCTGCAGGCTGTTTTTCGACCGGGCGAAGTCGATCTGCTTTTTGACCGGTTCGAAGTCGCGTACATCGATCCCTGGTTTCTGATGTTCGGCCTGTGCAGCGTCACACTTCTGATGGGAGTGACCGCGTATCTCATTGTTCGCTTCGGAAAAGTCTGGGACGACGCTCGTTCGCTGGTGCTGGTCCTGCTGCTGATGTTCCTGGCAATTTCTGTCAGCTTTGACGAAATCGTCACGCTGGCCTCGTGGGACGACAACTCCGTTCGCGACGCCGTCTGTCTGCTGGGCTTCGGGCTGTGCTTCGCCGTCACGTTGACCGAGTCTCTGCTGCGAGGCCTCCGCATCCGGTTGCCGTGGTCGTACCGGGCACCTCTGTACGCGTTTCTTGGACTCTTCTTTACGTTCCCGCTGTGGGTATCACCCGAGGTCGCTGACGTCACGATGGGACAGGCCCGCTGGCGAGTCGCCGCTTTTCCGATGATCGCCGGCCTGATCACTCTCGCGCTGCTGCCAGCTGTGCGTGCCGGAAAATCCGCACTGTCGAACAACGGAACGCCGTGGAACTGGCCGTGGATTCCGTGGACCGTGTTCGTTTTCATTGCCGGAGCGGTTTGCTTCCGATCGTACTCGCTGGCGATTTCGTTTGATCTTGGCAAAGCGAAAGCGGACTTCTGGGACACGTCGTTCGGTATGTATTTCCTCATTCCGTTTCTGATTCCTGTGCTGTTTGTGCTGCTGGAGATCGGTCTGGTCGAGCGGATAAAACAACTGCAGCAAGGAACGATACTGGCAGCGCCGCTTCTGCTGTTGATTGCCTATCCGTGGTTCGGCCCGTGGACCAGATATTACACTTACACGCGTTTCGCCTCCGAATTCGTGGAGACAGCCGGTTCGCCGGTGTTCCTTGCCTTGATGGGCCTGCTCACGTTTTACGGATACGCATGGGTGCGAGGCTTGCGTCGTGCCGAAACGGGTTTCGTGGCGATGCTGCTGCTCGCCGTGTTTGTTGATCCGAACTCTTTCGGATATCGAACATTCGCGCCCTCGGTTCAGGACGCACAGGCGTGGCCGCTGATTACTCTCGGCATTCTGGAGATCGGTCTGAGCATCGCTCGTCGAAACTCCCGTCAGGCACTGGTGGGAGCACTGTCGTTATCACTGGCGGTTGGCTTGCTCGTCGCCGACACAAAGCTGGCTGGTTTCAAAGCGTCGGTGACATTCCATTTGGTTCTTGCCTCGACGCTGATCATTTCGACGGTCTTCCGCGATGACTTTGCCCGACGTCTGCAGTTTGTGGCTGCCGGAGCAATCGGAGCGGCCAGTGGTATCGCCATTCTGGATGGACAGCGTTTTGGCCTCCCGGTCGAATCCGTCGGCGGCTACGTCGGGGGCATGACGGTCCTGGCCTTCGCGTACGGACTGCAGTTGCGAGCCTGGCCGTTCATGGCAGTGGGGATTCTTAACTGCGCGGGCGGGCTCGCTTCGATCGGACTCTGGATCGTTCGGTTCATTCGAGATTTGACGATTCCCGACGGCGTCAAACCGTTGCTGTGGGCGATGGGCTGCTTCTCCCTTGCCGTTCTGATCAGCACGCTGAAGGGCGGTCTGGCCGAACGTCTGGAAGCCCACTGGTCGCGATTCACGAAGGACGAAACTGGCCCGGACATTTGAACGCCTGAGAAGATGGTGATGGAAGGAACGTGCAGAAAGACGGAAGCCAGCAGAACTCGCCGTTTCGGCAGACTGCTGGCTTTTTCTGCTTTCGAAAAGCCTCTAATCGTGACTCACTCTGACCAGCGCGTTGATGGCTTCCGACTGGTGATCTTTGCCGACAAGTTCGCTGGACGCGACATCGCGGATTTCCTTCGCTAATGTCCGGCCTCCTGCCGTCGCTTCCCGCCTTCAGCTACCCGATTTCTTTGACTCGACGCCGCTCAGAATCTGGAGAGATGCCGTGGCTAATTCTTCTTCCGTCATTCAGCGCCTGCGACAGAACGCCGTTAACCTGATGGTCAAAAATCAGGACGTCAAACAACTCGCTGACATCGTGGCTGAGCTGTGCATGGTCTGTGAAGACCAGCAGAAGCGGATCATTGAACTGACGGACGACCTCGAAAAACTCCGTAGCTCGGCCGTTTGATCGTCGGCAGCTGTCCGGAGTAACGGCCTGCTGACCGCGTCGGAAATTACGCCACTCGCGAGAGTTCAAAGACGGTGATCTCCGGTCTCACGTTGAGCCGAACTTTTCGCAAGTAGCCCAACCCGCGATTCACGTAGAGCGTGCGATCGCCTGGCAGCTCAACCTTGCCAGCTATGTAGTTGTGATTGCGGATCGGCAGAATCGGCGGTTTGCAGAACGGCAAACGAACCTGCCCACCGTGAGTATGGCCCGACAAAATCCAGCCTCGATAATTCTGCCAGCCAGGTTGATCGACGAAGTCGGGATTATGGCAAAGCATCACGGCTGGATGATTCACCGCGGCTGAAGACAGGGTCTGGTCGAGATCGTGAGTCGGTCCCCAGAAATCGTCGACGCCCAGCAGTCGCAGCCCGTCGATCTCGACCGACGAGTTTCGCAGCACCTGAATTCCGATGCCGTCGAGCCTCTCTGTCAACGAATCGGCCACGTGCCGATTCGCGAACCCGCCTCGCGAAGATCCAAAGTCGTGATTGCCAGTGACCGCGATGGTCGCCAGCTTTCCCCGCTGCATGTCAGCGAGCATGGTGACCGCCTCATCGATTCGAGCCGGGCCATCATACGTGACAAAGTCGCCGGTGATGGCAACGATGTCCGGTTCCAGCGACGATACCAGCTCAAGGCAGTGCTTGAGATAATCTCGGCTGACAATCGGCCCAACATGCAGATCACTGATTTGAAGCAGCGTCTTTCCAACGAGTGAGTCGGGAAGATTTCGCACCGGCATGGAAACCCGCACGATTTCAACGTGGTGCGGTGCTCCAAGAAGCGCCCACGCGCCGGTCGCTGCGCAGGCTGTGATGCCGCTGGCGAGGCTTGTTTTGAGGAACCGTCGTCGGCTCGACATTGTGCTGCTGAAATCTGAATGGGGCTCGGTTGCGGCTGAATCGTCTGTACGAGAAAGAGTGTCCATCGGATTCGGAGACCTTTGGTCATGCCGCGTCGGGTTTCTGCGTTCCACGTCTTTGGTATAGTCAAATTCGATGCTGGTCGACCAGACCGACATTGGTGCATTAACAGCCTGACGCCTCGTTCATCCGCTAATCTGGAGAAACTGTTCGTGAAATCATTTCAGCTCGCACTCCGTCACGGTGCATACTCGATCGCGATTACAGTTCTGCTGACGAGCCTGGCGAACGCCGGAGACTGGACTCAATGGCGAGGTAACGATCGAAACGGCGTTGCCAGCGATTCACCGAGTCTGCTCAGTGGTCTTCCGGAAGGCGGGCTGAAGCCGGCATGGGTCAGCGAGCCCATCGGCTCCGGCAAAGACGAAGGCGGCTGGGGATCGCCGGTCGTCGTCAACTTTCCTGGCGACGCGACCGCCGAGCAGCGTGTTTACCTCTTCACCCATCGGCGTGTGAAGATTGCCGAGCCTCCAAAGAAGATGTTCCCGTGGCTGTCGCCTGAAAAGCGAGTCGGCATGTCCGACGCTGAGTACGCCGAGTACGAAGTCAAACGTCGCGACGAAGAAGAAGCTATTGCCAAAGCCTACGTGTTTCGAGAAACCATCTACTGTCTGAACGCTGCCGATGGCCAGGAAATCTGGAAGAACGAAACCGACTCGGTCTACACGCGGTTCCCACAGTCGGGGTCGCCGACCGTTTCCGACGGACGACTCTACATTCTCGGAGCTGGCGGGCACGTGCGCAGCGTCGACGCGTTGACCGGTAAGAGTATCTGGAAAGTTCGTCTGCCGGTGTCGTTTCGTGACGAGTTCTGGCAGTCGTCGTTCCTGATTGTCGACGACCTGGCCATCTTCCTGGCCGGACACCTGTACGCGGTCAGCCTCGAAGATGGCAGCATCGCCTGGGAAGGCGACCCGAAGAAAACCAGCGGCACGCACACCAGCCCGGTGCTGTGGCATCATGACGGAACGAACTTTGTCGTTCTGAATGCTGGCGGCGGAACGACTATCTGCGTCGAAGCGGCGACCGGCAAAGAAGTCTGGTCGGTGAAGTCCGAAGCCGGCCTGTCGACTCCGGTGATCTCCGGCGATCGACTGATTACCTACTCCAACAGCCGCAAGAAAGGGATGCGCTGTTTCAAAATGTCGACCGACGGGGCCGAAGAACAATGGGTGTTCAACGGCTGCCAGGATAAAGGCAGCAGCCCGGTTGTCGTCGGAAATTACGTTTTCGTCCAGGGCGAAAAGCGACTGGCCTGCGTGAATCTGGAAACCGGTGATTCCGAATGGATGACGACGCTGGACCTCGGCCAGCCGCAGTACACATCGCTCGTTGCTGCCGATTCGAAAGTCTATTACGCGCTCGAAGGCGTCCTGTGTGTGGAAGCAACGCCTGACGAGTTTCGCCCGCTCTTCAATGCCAAGGTCGACGCCGTCGGCCTGCTCAATACCGAAGACGCTCTGCGGGAACTGCACGGAGTCAACGCCCTGGCGAAGGAAAATCAGAGCCAGGCCGAAAAACTCTACCAGTCAAAAATCGGCAGACAGGGCCCGCTGGCCTGTGCAACCCCCGCCATCGCCGACGGACGGATGTACGTCCGCCTGAAAAATGCCCTCGCCTGCTACGACCTGCGAGCCGCGAAGTAAAAACACACAAGGCTTCTGCACATTTCTGGCCTTCAGGCCAGCAATGCGGTTCTTGTCAACAAGGCAATCTGCTTCTCGCAACATGTCACCTGCAAGATACAAGGGCTGGTCTGTCTCTGGTGGCGAGGATACAATTGTTCGCTCGACGACAGGGGGCGACAAACCATCCACTGATGAGGTGATCCGGCTATGCGGTCTTTAACAACAACAACAATTCTGCTTTTGCTGGCCACCGTTTTACCTGCTTCGGCCGTCGCGCAGACGAAGATTGAACCGGCAAAAATTGCCCCGACAAAGGCTCTTGAGCATGTAGGCAGGAACGTGCAGGTTCGTCTTGTTGTATCTTCGATCGGGCGAAGTGGAGAATGGCACAATCTCAATTCAGGCAAGTCATGGGATGCTCCCGGGAATCTTGTGATTCGCCTCAGCCCTGATGTCCGGGAAGAGTTGGCCAGACGCGGGTTTAAGAACCCCGGACTCGACCTGCTGAAAAAGCAGATCGACGTAACGGGAACTGTTCTGGAATTTCGGCCAGGTGGAAAACTTGTGCCGGGCATCGAGTTGAAATCTGCCAACGATCTGAAAGTCGTTGACGACTCCGCAGAGACTCCGCTGCCTCGAACTGCGAATGCCAGAAGTGGATCACCGGTCGAGATCAAGCCTGAGGAAGGACTGCAGTTTATTGGTCGAACAGTTCGGGTCCGACTCACACCGCAGGCAATGGGCCGCGCCGGAGAGTTACACCTGATCCATTCAGGCAAGTCCTGGGACGCTCCGGGAAACTTTCAAGTGCGTTTTGGTCCTGACATGCTCGCCGCGTTTGCGAAGGACGGCATTGAGGATCCCGGCCTTCATCTGCTGCGAAAGCATATCGAAGTTACTGGAACGGTCGCCGAAAGTCTCCCGGGTGGTAAACGCGTCCCCGGGATCGATCTCGAATCCCTCGACGATTTGACGTACGTGCTCCAGTCAACTCGCGAAGCGCCGTCAATCTCGGAATTGTTAAGTCGACGTGCGGATGTGCATCTTCGAAACAGAAAACGATTCGGCAACGTCGTGGTAGCGGCGATCGAAGCTGGTTCGCGCCCCGAAAGTCTCGTCAGCCTGAAGCTAAAGATCGGCGATGATCCGCCTCGACTCTACAGAGCGTCGGCCATCGAAGAAGTCATCGTGGATGGCGTACCGCTTGATCTGTCATTTGACCGAAAGGACCGAGTTCTTTTTGTAGATAAAGAGAAACGAACAGCTCGCCTTAAGGCCGATGAGGAAGCCGAGCGACGCGTCCTGTCAATCGGCAGACGATTGTGGCCGCGACTGACGGATGAAGAGCACGCTGAATGGGTCGCACAACACAAAGAGTTTATTGCAACCATTCAAAAGCATTTTTCGCAATTACCGCTGAAGCTGATTGAGACAAAGTACCACCTGATTCTGACCGATATCCCCGACAGCGAAGCTCAAAAGTATCTTGCCTACCTCGATACGCTTTACGACGAGATGTGCCGAGCGTTTGGGATACCACTTGGCAGTAACATCTGGAGTGGCAAGTGCATTGTCTGCGCATTTCAGAATCGTGCTGACTTTATTCGCTTCGAGCTCGAAGTCATGAAGAATACGAACGGGAATCCAACGAACTCAGGCGGAATCTGCCACGGTACGGGCCAGGGACGGATTGTCATTTCGTTGTTCAAAGGGACGTTTGAGGCACGCTTTGCGACGGTGCTGGTCCACGAAACTTCACACGGTTTCGTCAATCGATTCCGGTCTGATGTGACGATTCCTTCCTGGCTGAATGAAGGTATGGCGGTTTGGATCGCCAAATACATCGTCAAAGAAGACGACTCACTTGAGAAGGCGCAGCGGAAATCAATTATCGCGTTAAGGGATCAGCAGACGCTGGCTGGATTTTTTGACGGCTCTCAAATTCCTGGTGAGCGTTACGGTACCGCGTCGGCAATGGTTGACATCCTTGTGAACCGAGACTCTGAAAAGTTTCGACAATTCTTCATTGACATCAAGCTTGGGTACCCGGCTGAAGAGGCGTTGCAGCGGGCGTTCAATATGTCATTCGCCGAACTGACTTCGCTCTATGGGAAAAGTATCGGAATGCCAAATCTGAGACACTGATTCGTGGTGTTGAATCCTGAGTGAGGATCAAAATTGATCCGAGCAGCTTATGACTGGTCGGGTTGCCAGAAGAGCTCGGGTTGCGTGTCGGCTCGTAAGTAGAGCGGATGTTTCGGACGACCAGCCATTGTTTTTCCGAGGCAATGGACGGGTCGGTTGAGCGTCCGGCAGATTTTCAGCTCGCGATCCTCGCTGCAGTGTGTTCCCCACGCGGCGATAATCAGCCCGACCCTGGAACTCCAATGAGCGAATGCTTTGTCGTTACCGGGGCCGACTGGTTTTGGCTCGGCTTTCATGACCTTCGGGTCGGTCGCGCGAAAACCGTACGCGTTCATCATCAGTAATCCGGTAAAGCCCCAGTCCTTCGCAAAGCGGATGCAGCGACGGACGGTTGGGTCATTGTTGGTTTCGTCGGCGGTGGATGGGTTGAGACCAATGAACATCAACTGATTCAGGTCTCTGTCGAAGTCCCAGCGTCGCCACAGTGTGTAGCGATACTTTCTGCATCGTGAGAACTCGGCTCCATCACATTTTTCAGTGTCAATCACGTTTGCTCCGTCGGGAATTTTCCTGGTCCACCGCAAAATCTCTCGTCGCTGACAAATCACATCGAGACGACCCAGCCGAAATTTTTGAATAAGTCTGATTAATGTCGCAGCAGAAACTCGTTCGAATTCAGCAGTGCAAACTGCAGGTCGAACAGCCCGGTGCGGACATCAGGCAGCGACTTCAGGTGCTGAGCGATCAGCGCTCGCTCCGAAGGCGTGGCGTGGCGGCTGACGGTTGTCAGGTAGATCCGTTCGACGACTCGTTCGGCAGATTCTCCCGCTTCCAGCCACTGGCTGATCCGGCCTTGAGGTGACTTGATGTTGTTCACAATGGCCGGGTTGTTGAGCATCTGAATCACCTGACTCAACGACGGCTCAGGATCACGCGCACATTCGCAGGTGGCATCGCGGACCGGTTTCGAGAAAGCCGTCAGGAACGAATGGTCGACCGTCCCGCTGGCCAGTTCGATCGCGCGCGTGCCGGCGGGAAATCCTGGGAAGCGTTCGGGAATTCCGGTGACGGCGGAAATGGCGTCCAGAACCTGCTCGGCCTGCAGCATCTGAATCTGTGCGTGAGCAAAATATCGATCCGGATTCGCGGCACGTGGCGACTGCTGTTTGACCGGCTGCGCGCTGAGCTGATACGTGCTGGAATTTAGAATGATTCTCAGAACTGGTTTGATCCGGTAATCCTGCGAAACGAACTCGGCAGCCAGCTGATCGAGCAGTTCCGCGTTCGAAGGTGGATTCGTATCGCGAAAATCGTCAACGGGATCAACGATGCCCTGGCCGATCAGATGAAACCAGAGTCGGTTCACAATGGACCGCGCGAAGTAGGGATTGTCAGGCTTGAGGAGCCACTCGACGAGCTTTTCGCGACGGTCATCGTCCGGGTTGAGTTCGCCTGGCGAGTCACCAAACGCGACTGGATCGACGTTCTTTCCAGTCACCGGATGTCGCACTTCCGTTCGACGATCGAGATACACGATCTCGTCATCGCGCATGAACTGCTGCCCTTTGAATTTCACGCGGGAGAAGTACGCCGCGAAGCCGTAGTAGTCGCCTTGAGTGATCGCTTCGAACGGGTGGTTGTGACATTTCGCACAGCCAATGCGCACTCCCAGAAAGAGTTGCGACATCGCCTCGGCAGCGTCTTCAGGAGTGCGAGCCACGCGGTGAAAATTGGCCGCCGGATGGTTCAACGTGTTGCCCAGGCTGGTGAGCGTTTCGCGAGCGAACTCGTCGAACGGACGATCGTTCTGAAAGTGGCTGACCAGGTAGCGATGAAAACTGTGGACTCCTCGCTTGCTGATGGTGACGTCACTGCCGCGCATGACATCGGCCCATTTCATCGCCCAGAACGTGGCGAATTCATCCCGTTGAAGCAGCTGGTCAATCAACTGGCTCCGTTTGTCCGAATCGTTCGAATCGAGAAATGCAGCCGCCTCTTCGGCGGTCGGCACGGTACCGATCGTGTCGAGGAACGCTCGCCGCAAAAACACTTCGTCGCTGGCCAGTTCCGCGGGCAGGATCTGGAGATCTCGCTGATGAGCAAAGACGCTCTTGTCGACAAAGTTATTGATCGGCGGAGAACGATATCGAAACTGCTCGTCCGGCTGCACGCACGTGAGACGGGCACCGACAATCTGCCCCAGGTAACGCACCAGGAAAGTGGCTTCTGCTGTTCCGGAAAACTCGACGAGCCCGGACGTCGAGATTGAAGCATCGGCGTCGTTATTGGAAGTAAACACGGCGAGGTCCGTCACGTCCCGCGTGGAGCCGTCGTCGAAGTGCGCGATCGCGATCAGTTGCTGTTTCGGTTGCTCAGCCGCGAGACGACGCTGATTCGGGATGACTTCCAGTCGTTGCAGAGTCCGTTGCGTTGCGCTGGACAGGCAGCCTTCAGCGATCCACATTCGCAGTGCCTGATACGTGGTGTCTGTCGAACGAAATCGAATGCCGCCCTGATGGGGAATCTGCCCCAGACCTTTTCTGAGAATCAGACTTTCGTCCGGTGCCTGCGGATTCGTTCGGCGACCGAACGTCTCGCGTGCCAGCGTGGTGAAATCCACTGTTGGATCGAAACCTCGCAGACTCAGCCGGAATCCGTTCTTGCCCTGCGGCGATCCGTGACACGCTCCAGAGTTGCATCCGGCTCGACTGAGAGCCGCGAGCACGTCCGTGTTGAAGTCGATCGGATCCGCCGTCCCGAAGTTTCTGACTGTCACCGTGGCACTGGCTTCAACCCCGTTGTGACGTGCAACAATTTCTGCCGTGCCGAAACCTCGCGGCAGAACCAGACCGTTCGCAGTGACAACCGCAATGTTTGGCGATCGGCTTTCGAAGCGGACGTCCCGCGTGAGGTCGAGTTGCTCGACACGGTCGGAGAAGTGCCCGGTCGCCAGCAACTGCTGCTGCGACCGCGAGCCTGTCAATTCGAACGTTGCCGGCTCGACAGAAATTCGCGACACAGGCGACGCGGCATTCGCCGTTTGAACAACGATCGCAAGGGCAATGGCAACGACAATGATGACAGGAGCAATTTTCATTTCGGCTTCTTCACATCAATCGTGAGGTTTGGTTCCCGCAATTGTTCTTCGTAACGACCGACGTTGCCGGTTGATTCGCAGCGGATACTGATTCGACCAGGCGTTCGATCCGCCGGAATCGGGAGGCTCAATTCGACATGCGGCTGTCCTGCCGGAATGATGATCTTCTCCGGAAGCTCAAGGCCAACATTCAAAGATGGAACGACCGTCACTTCGCCATCGTACGTAGGAGTTCGATTCGCCAGGACTTTGAATGTGGCGATGCCACCGGGTTCGACGGTGATAGTCGGCGGGTCAAACGTTGGCTTGAACGCGCTGCGTAAATCGAGTTCGAAGGTTCGAAACAGAGTCACTTCGTGGCCTGCGAATTCGGCGGTGGCGCTCAGGTCAACGCGAGCCTTTTCGTACTGCGTGTTGATGCGGTTGTGGAAAACGCCCTGAACGGCAGGCTGGTCGATCGTCGCGTCGGGAATGTGAGCAAAGACGTTATCGCGTTCCTGCTCTTCGACGCCGATCTGACCGCCTGTGACTTGAAAGACGATCGGCGAATCAAACGCGACACCCGCAAGACGCTGTGTCTCGATGGGAAAACTGGCCGTCTGATATTTTGTCAGGACGATCAATTCTTCCGGCAGTTCGATCGAAAACGGCGCCGGCGGTGTGATCATCAAAGCGAAACGCGACGTCAGCGACGGCGGTAGTCTCAATTGATTGTCACGGAGCGAGTACAGACGCCGGTCTTTGTCGATCAGTTGTCGATCGATCATCGGATGGACCGAGACGATTCCTTCTGAGTGGCTCATGCCATCTTCGGACTTCCAGCGACCGACGATTTCGAGCGTCGAGATTCCGAGTGGTGCCTCACCGTTGGCCACAAGACGGCAAACGATTTCGGAAACGTCTGCGGGAATGACCGACGGCTGCAGCGAAACGCCAGCCGGAGCGCCGATCAGCTCCAGTTCGATCGGACCGCTGAACCGCTCACGTGTCACTTTGATGGGGAGCGGTTGCCACGAATTCTGCGGAACGGTCAGACGACTGACATCCGCGGTCAGTGTGAATGTTTGTTGCGGCTCGGCAATGTCGATGCGGTACGCGAATGACGGCCCGCCATCTCCGGCAAGTTCGCGAATCATCAGCCAGTGCAGGCCGTCCGTGCGCGCCGCAAAAGTGAAACGAGCTTCGAGCGGCACCGTTTGTTTTTTAAACAAGTAGGAGGCATCGTCGACACGTTGAACCTCTCGACCATCGGATTGGTACAGCACGAGTTCGATGTCGGCCGCCGATCCGATTTCGCGAGTCTCACCGGTGAAGTTCAGCGTCTGTCCCTTCGCCATGTGAAAAGCAAAGCAGTCACGATCACCGGGCGCGTCGATGATTCCGTGGAGTGTTCCCGGAACAGTCGCGAGCGTTGCCGTTTCGTCGGGGTCGTCATTTGGTTCAGATTCCAGCGAGTGCTTCGTCAGCGAAGTTGTCTGCAGAGGAATCCATGTGGCCACGCCGCGGGATGATGATCGGACTTCCTGGAAAAAAGATCGCCTTCGTGGCGGGGCGGTAATGTTTAATGCGAGTCGTTCTTCAGAGACTTCCGGCAACCAGAATGAAGCACTCTCGCCCGGCAAAACACCCGGCAATACAGCGGAAGGAATCACCACGTGGGCGGCGGGGAAGTCTCCCATTCTGAGGACGTACTTCCAGGTCTCGTTGCCTTCGTAACGCGACTCTCGAACTTCAACGATGAACCGTCCAGAAGTTTCGAAGGTGTGAGCGAAGCGGCAGTCGTAAAACAGTCCGGGGTCATTGTCTCGCTGAGCCACGATGCGACCGGATTCGTCGCGGACGGTGATCAGCGGGTCGTAGTTCTTGCCGAAGCGGCTACCGACCACTTCAAACGAAACGGTCTGACCGGTCGCGACATGGATGCCGTATCGATCAACCGATTCCGGTCGACACGGCGCTGCCACACAGCAGGGCAGGTCAACGTCGGTCAGCTGGTCGGCCAGTTGGCCGGTAACTTTGATCTCGCTGAACGCGGACGTCAGCGGCAGTTCGTCGATCAGCACGAGGTGAACGTTGCTCAGTCCGCTTTGTGTGGCCAGTCGCAGGCCATGCATTCCGAGCGGTGCGTCGGCGGGCACGGTGATATCGAGCGTGACCTCGTTGAGATTGCTTGACGAAATGATTGAACTCGAAACGGGCGACGTCGGTAAGGACGTCCAGACTCCCACTGCCTGACGCAGGTCGGCACCGCGCAGCGTGACACGAGTCACCGCACCACGCTGCAGGACCGGTGGATCAACCGTTTCGATAAACGGCGTTGCACAAGCCAGGTCGTTTGAACCAGCCAGCACCGTGATGAGCGAAAGAATGCCGATAATGATGCGGAATGAGGGTTTCCGGGCGACCATGTGAGGATCCGGCGTGGGTTTGGGACTTAACTGAGTCTCGAAGTTTAGTTATGGTGACAAATCGGAATTCATTTATCGATACCGAAGACGTTGACTGAATTCAACCTGGACATTGTGGTGGAACTCTGCTGTCTGGTCGGGTGGCTGGCGGTCGAGCTTGCGAGCCCCCAGTCGTTCGAACTGGGGTTCGCTGGAAGCTCGACCGCCAGCCACCCACAATCAAAATTGGCGCCACTCAAATTGACCTCGATGGCATCACTGTTTGACATTGAGACAGTCGGACCGAGCCACGTCGGAGAATGAAGATGCTCAATCTGTTTGGACCAGGTCTGCGAACTGGTGTCGATCGTCGGGAGATGTTGCAGATCGGCGGCCTGGCGATGGGCGGCGTTTCGTTGCCCGGTCTGATGAGTCAGTCGGTGGCGGCGGAGTCTGCAAAGACTCATGGTGCAGGGTTCGGGCGAGCGAAGAACTGTATCATCCTCTATCTGTCCGGCGCAAACCCTCAGCATGACATGTACGATCCAAAACCGAATACGCCGCCGGAAATTCGCGGCGAGTTCGGCACGATCGCGACGTCGACGCCGACGATTCGATTCGGTGAGCACTGCCAGGGAGCGGCAAAACTGATGGACCGTACGGCGCTGGTTCGGTCGATGCACCACGATCATAACGACCACGCTCGCGGTTCTTACCAGATGTTTACAGGCACGCGCTATGCCGGCAGCGTTCCCGATGCCAATAACATGTCGCGGCAGGACATGCCTCATCTGGGTTCGTGCGTGGCGAAGCTGGCTCCAGGCAACGGCCCGATGTTTCCGTTCGTCATCGTGCCGCATCGCATGGACGTGGCAGGCGGTCGCCGAGTCGGGCAGTTCGCCGGAATGCTGGGTGGCAAATACGATCCCATGCTGACCGCCGGCAACCCGAACGACGACAATTTTCGACTCGATCACCTGCCACTGCGTCCGCTGGAAAAGCCGGAAGCAATTCGACGCAGGCTAAGTCTGGTCGACCAGCTGAATCGGCAGACGGAATATCTTCGCGAAGGCAATCTCGCTCAATCGATCAGTCAGGCGCAGACGAAAGCGGTCGAAGTCATCAGTTCGCAGAAAGTTCGCGACGCCGTCGATCTGTCAGCGGTCGATCCGGGCGAGCGGGAACGTTATGGCCGCAATCTGTTCGGTCAGTCGGTCATGCTGGGGCGACGGTTGCTCGAAGCAGGCTCACGACTGGTCCAGTGCAACTGGCAGCGGACTCAAGGAAAGAACGGCTTTGCCTGGGACACGCACTGGAACAATTTCTCGGCACTGAAAGAAGAACTCATCCCGGCGCAGGATAAGGCGCTGTACGCGCTCGTCACGGATCTGGAGAAGACCGGTCAGCTTGCCGAAACACTGGTCGTTGTCGCGGCCGAGTTCGGTCGTTCGCCGAAGGTGACACTCAAGAACGGCGGTCGCGAGCATTGGCCCGACGTCTACACGGTGAGCTTCATCGGTGCCGGAATCAAAGGCGGTCAGGTCTACGGGGCGTCGGATAAAATGGGAGCTTACCCCGCCGACAATCCGACCACACCGGCTGACTTCGTCGCGACGATTTATCATTTCCTGGGAATTGATCCTCACCAGGAAGTTCATGATCAGCAGAATCGCCCGTTCACGCTGTCGAAAGGCAACTCGATTCCGCTGGAAGTCGGTTAATCGCCGGTTGCAGTACCGGCTGTGGCCAGGCCTGCTACTTCCGGTGGTTCCTGGCGGAGTGCGGGTGAGCCTGCTCGTAGGTTTCCTGCATGCGGCGAGTGCTGACGTGAGTGTAGATTTGCGTCGTCGTCAGACTCTTGTGACCGAGCAGTTCCTGAACGCTGCGCAGATCCGCGCCGCCGTCGAGCAGGTGCGTGGCGAAGCTGTGCCGCAGTGAGTGCGGTGTCGACGCGCGGTCAAGGCCAGTCAGCATCAGATATTTGTCGAGCATGCGA
>JABMPE010000156.1 GCA_013203845.1 Rhodopirellula sp.
CATCGGAGCTGTGTCGCGAGTTGAAGTCTCGCGATGCTCAACTGGCCGTCGTCGACTTTCTCCTGGCGACTCGGCGTTTTCGTGAGCGTCGTTTGTGATGCATCGTCGCGAGGCTTCACTTCCACTGCTCCGATAATTGCTGCCGCCGTAATTCGCTGATCGCTTGGATTCAGTAATCTTCGTTTGTAAGTTGCTTCGCAACGGTTTAACTCATCCGGTCATTCCGATATCTGGAGCTTCACGTGAAAACCTGCATCGCAATTTGCCTGTTGTCAGTTTCTTCCAGCGTCTGCCTTGCTGAAAAGAACACGGATATCTCTCCCATAATGGCGAAGCCCGGCAAGGTGATATTCAGTGACGCCTTCGACGGTGCAGAACTCGGCAAGGTGTGGGCGGCGGCGAAAGGTGAATGGAAAATCAAAGAGGGAGCGATCGTGGCCAGGGAACTCAAAGCCGACAAGCATGCGGCTGTACTGACCTGCAAGGTGAAGAATCGCGATTCGATTGTGCGGTTTTCATTCAAACTCGATGGATCGACGAAGGGCTTCCACTTCAGCCTGAATCATGCCACAGGGCATCTGTTCCGAGTGATCGTGACTCCAACTGGATTGACGGTGCGCACGGACAAAGACAAGAAAGACGAAAGCATCAAGAGCGAACTCATCGCGGAAGCGAAAGCAAAGTTCGAACAGGGCAAGTGGTACACGCTGCAGGTGGAAATGGTCGGCGACAAAGTCGTAGCCATCACGGACAATGGCCTGAAGGTGTCCGGTCAGCACCCACGCCTCGACACTGAAAAGCCCAACTATCGTTTGGTGATGCAGGGTGAAACGTTGTCGATCGACGATCTGACAATCTGGTCGGTGAAGTAGGCTACCCCACGATTTCCTGCAGGACCGATTCAAAGTTCCGAGTGAACTCTGCGGGGTTACACAACAGACTGTCGGCCATCCGGTTTCGGATTGACGATCGGAGTGACTGCAGTTTCGTGATGTCGGCGGCGAGCGATGTTGCGATGCGCACGTAGTCGTCTGCGTCGCTCGCGATGAATTCGTCCAGGCCAACAGTCTTTAACACGCTGGCTCCCATACGGCTGCTGAATCGACCGCCGGGCAGCGTCACCACGGGCACGCCCATCCACAACGCGTCGCACGATGTCGTCCCACCGTTATATGGCACCGTATCCAGGGCGATGTCCATGCGGGCGTACTCGGCCATGAATGCCGATAGTGGCACGGTCGGCGACAGTGGGTTGATCCGCGACGGATCGATCCCGCAATCAGCGAAGCGTTGCCGCGTCAGCTTGCGAGTGACTTCGTCGGCCAGTGGCAGAGCCTTCAGAACCAGCTTCGAATTGGGAACGGCGTCGAGCACACGGCTCCACAAACGCACCGTTGAATCTGTCAATTTTGCGAGATGGTTGAAAGAGCCGAATGTGATGAAGCCATTCTTTTCAAACGGTGGAGCAGAGACGTCTGGAGTTTCCGGCTGGGACTGGTAACACAGAAAACATTTCGGCAGCCGGGCAATTCGCTCGTGAGAATCCAATTGCTGATCAATCGGGCAAAGGTGATGATCGGCGATCAACCAGTCGTTCGATGGACGTTCCGTCTTTCCCGGATAGCCAAGGTACGTCGCGAGCACCGGCGCAGGCTTTCTCGCCAGAACCATCGCGCGATTTTTCGCCGTGTGACCACTCAGGTCGATCAGAATGTCCAACTCATCTGATCGAATCTGCTCTTCCAGCCGCGCGTCACTCCAGGCTGAACACTCCTGCCACGTCAGTTCGAGATTCCGCAAACGCTTTGTGAGTTCATCGACCGAGGCGTTGTCCGAGTAGCAGAACACGTCGAATTTCTGACGGTCATGCTGCTTAAGAATCGGCTCGACAAAGTAGCCAACAGGATGCATCAGCAGATCGGCTGAAAGGTAGCCAACGCGAATCCTGGAGTCGGAACTTCTGATGCGAACCGGACATGACACTGTTTTTTTGTGTTGTGTCGCCAGTTCGTGCAGCCGAGTCGAAAGCCGACGATGGATTGTCAGAATCTCTTCGTCCGCAAGCGTGTCGCTGTAGAGTGACGAAAACAGAGCGTTGCCAATCAGCGTCGTGTCATCCGCCTTTTTCGAAAGGGCTCGGTCGAACGCGCTTCGCGACTGATCACAAAGACCCTGCTCGTGCAGCCCGTTGGCCAGCAGGCTGAATCCTTCCGGTCGATCGGGAAACATTTCAGTCAGGCGCTTGCCGATCTGCATGGCTTCGGAAACGTGGCCGGTCGTCGACAGAATCAAACCCAGCTTCAGATTCGCACCAAGATCGTCCGGCGCTCGTCTGACTGCGTCACGAAAATGTCCGACGGCCTGTTCGTGACGATGCTCCTTCTGCCGAAGCGTTCCGAGGTTGATATGCGGCTCGGGATTGCCCGGTTCCAGCTTCGCTAGTTCGTTCCACCACCGGACGGCGGTTTCGACGTTGCCGCGTTCATACTCAATAAGTCCGATCAGCGTGTAAGCGTTTCCGTAGTTCGGCTGCAGCTTGAGCAGGCTCTGCGCGGCATGAAGTGCCGTGTCCGGTTCGCCGGTTTCATAAGCAAGAATCGCTCGTTCGTACAAAAGCTCAACCGATGGTGTCGCCTTTTGAACGCCATCTTCCAGCACTTCTCGCGCCTCGTCGATCCGTTTCTGAAGTCGCAGCAGTCATGCCAGATTCACCCGCGGCTTCGGATGCTGAGGGTTCATGGCGATGGCTCGCCGGTACAGCGTGACGGCTTCTTCCACGTCGCCCGTATCTCGAACGAGATTGGCCAGGTTCAGCGCGGCCGGAAAGAACTTCGGCGCGATCGCCAGTGTTCGTTCAAACGTCTGTCGAGCTTTTCCGGTTTGCCCGGCTCGCTGCAGCGCGTTGGCAAAGTTAAACCACAGTTCCGGTTGGCAATCGTTGTGACTCGTGAGCTCCTGATAGAGTCGAAGTCCCTCATCGAGTCTTCCGGCTCGGACCAGAGCCGACGCCAGATTCGCGGCAACTGTCTGGTCGTCAGGGTACTGTCGGAGAATCAGTCGGTACTCGACGATGGCTTCGTCGAACCGTCCCTGCCCATGCAGAGCCAATGCTTTGTTTAGCGCATCCTGCGGCGATTCCATGCTGCTTCTCAACTCAAACCATGATGTCG
Source organism: Rhodopirellula sp. (assembly GCA_013203845.1). Taxonomy (GTDB): domain Bacteria; phylum Planctomycetota; class Planctomycetia; order Planctomycetales; family Planctomycetaceae; genus JABMPE01. Next base: position 3,171 of record JABMPE010000156.1, read on the forward strand.
GTAATCGGTCGACCATTGGCGATCGGAAGTGGTCGGTTGAGGTTGTCACGCACCTCGGTGGCGGGATCGATGCCGAGCAGGTGGTACACGGTCGCGGCGAGATCGCCTGTCGTGACTGGATCTCGATCGGGGAAGGCTCCGTAGCGATCCGAGCGACCGTAAACAGCGCCGCCTTTCACGCCACCGCCGGCCATCAGTACCGTGTAGCACTTCGGCCAGTGGTCACGGCTGATGTTCGCGTTGATCTTTGGCGTGCGACCGAATTCGCCCATCCACAGCACCAGCGTTTCGTCCAGCAGCCCGCGTTCTTCCAGATCGTGCAGCAGCACCGGCAGCGTGTGATCGGTAATCGGGAGATGCCATGCCGGGAGAATTTCGTACATCCGCGTGTCGTCGAAACCGTGCGTGTCCCAGCCGCCGTCGGTCTTGCTGCGTCCGCCAATGCTCCTGGAAAAGTACGCCGTGACGAACTTGACGCCCGATTCCACCAGCCGCCGGGACAACAGACAACTCTGCCCATAAGTCGTTCGGCCATACGCTTCGCGAAGAGGTTCCGGTTCCTTCGAAAGGTCAAACGCTTCGCGGACGCGTTGAGAATTCAGCATGCTCAACGCTCGCTGGTAGTACGCGTTGACGCCTTGTGCGGCGGCGGATTGATCCAGTTCGCGAGCCTGCTGATTAATCAGTTGTTGCAGTCGCCGCCGGTCGCCCAGTCGTTTCATGGAAACGTCGGATGGAAGACTGAGCTGCGACAGTCGGAAGTCCGGTGCGTTTGGATCGTTCGGCACGAACAACGGATCATGAATTCGCCCGAGAAAACTGGCACGTTGGCCCGGAGTGGTCGAGCCGTCCGAAATGGTCCACGGAAACGACACGAACGTCGGCATTCCGTTTGTATTCGGAGCCACCGAGTCGACGACGGAACCATACGCGGGAAACAGGTCGAGCGAATCACGCAGTCGCTGGTCGTCGATCGGCGGCGCAACACCCGTCAACGCCGTGTAACCCGCCGAGTTGTGATTGTTCATCGTGTGGTGGACCGTGCGAATCTGCGCGATTTTATCCATCACCTTTGCTGTCTCGGGCAAGTGCTCGCAAACGTGCATGCCCGGCACCGATGTCGAGATCGGGTTGTACTTCGATCGGTACGCGTCGGGCGCGTTCAATTTCATATCGAACGTGTCAACGTGGCTTGGTCCTCCCCATTGAAAGAGGAAGATTACGGACTTCGCACGAGCCGTTGGAGCACTTCCGGAAGCAGATTTTTCCTTCGCTTCCAGCAGTTTCGGAAGTGTCAGGCCGAGCAGTCCCGGACCGCCCGCGCGCAGTAGATCCCGACGATGAAATTCGGAAATACTGGAGATCGGCTTTCGTGTCGTCATGTCGCTTTCCACTGAAGCATGTGCTTATCTTCGGAAAAGAAATTCGTTCGAATTGAGCAATGCCCACGCCACGTCTTCCAACCCGCGTCGCTGGTCGTCGGTGCTTTTGATGTGCGTCCCGGCGGCAGCCAGTTCGTCTGGAGAAGGCTGACGACTCAATGCTGACCAGTACAGATCGACGACGGTCTGCTCAGGAGGCTCGCCTTTCTCCATAGCTTTCGCGATTCGCCCTTTGCTGCTGCGAAGAAGTTGGTCAACCAGCTCACCGCTCACCATCTCGAACGTCTGAGCGAGCGTTGTGCCGTTCGACCGTTCGCATTCGCAGGTCAGCAGTCGCCCCGGCTTGCCGAACAGTGCGAGAAACCGGTCACCGATTTCCGGTGTCGCGTATCGATGCCCGCCGTTTCGTACTCCCGGCAACTGGACGGCTTTGATGCCTGGCTTGTGTCCGCCGAACTGGATCGGAATGTCCAGCGTTTGAGCAATCGCGTCGAGTGCCTGCTCGGCGGTCAGCCGTTGCGGCACGTTTCGCGAGAAAAGGATCTCGTCGTCGGCATTGGTGGCATTCGGCGTTGAAGACAATTGATAGATCGTTGAATTCATGATGACTCGCATCAGATGCCTGACGCGGAAGCCGCCTTTCACAAATTCTGCGGTTAAAGCATCCAGCAACTCGGGATTCACCGGTGGGTTTGTCGATCGGAAATCGTCAATGGGGTCGACGATGCCGCGTCCCATGATCTGGTACCAGATTCGGTTTGCCTGAGCAGCAGCAAATCGCCCGTTGTCCGGTGAGCTGATCCACGCGGCCAGACGCTGCAGTCGGTCGAGCTTCGATGGCTCAGACTTTTGCGTCGCGTGTTTCGCATCGACGGTCAGATTCGATTGGTTGCCCAGATATCGAAGCCCGGCGGTTTCACCAGTAGACGGATTCTTGACATCGCCATCGTCTTTGAGCAGGACGATCTGCTCGCCATTGAATTCGTGTTTGTCGTTTTTATCGCGGCGTTTGTTCTCGATGATTTTGTAGTCGACTCGCGCGAAGAAGTTCGACCAGCCGTAGTAATCATCCTGCGTCCAACGATCGAACGGGTGGTTATGACACTTTGCACATTGCAACCGAATTCCCAGAAACACCTGCGCTGCTGCTTCGGCGCGAGCTTCGGGCACTCGCAGCGCCCGATAGAAATTGGTCGGCGGAACGGTGTACGTGCTGCCGCGAGCTTCGATGATCTCGCCAGCAAGCTGGTTGAGTGGTTTGTGATTTTTAAACGACTCGTGAATCCATTGGTGAAAGACCTCAACGCCTTTGCTGTCGAGTGTCTTTTCCTCAACTCGCAACAGGTCTGCCCAGCGTAGAGTCTGCATGTCGACGAACTCCGGCGATTCCAGCAAATCGTCAATTAACGTCGATCGCTTATTCGGCAATGTTGAAGCGACGAACTGTTGAGCCTGCTCAGCCGTCGGCAGCAGGCCGGTGAGATCAAGAAAAACGCGGCGCAGAAACACGGTGTCGTCGCAAACTTCAGACGGGTTGATCTTCAGGCGTTCGAGCTGTTTGAAGACCAGCTCGTCGACAAAGTTTGTCGGCGGCGGTGCCGAGAACACAAAGCCGGGGCGTTCCGGTACGAACTCCAACCGCACGGGAACCTGTTGATCGAGATACCGTGCTGTCACGGTTGTCAGCCCGGCATGATCTGCGGCGGCGACGCCATCATCAGAAACAGAAACAAACGTCGCTGACGATTCGAAGACGGCGAGATTCGACACGTCGCGTGTCTGTCCATTGGAGAATTCGGCGATCGCTCGAATGCTGGCGGTCGTGTCGGGAGCGTAAACTGTCGCATGTTGAGGCTCGACTTTCAGAGCGACGAGTCGGGGCGAATTCTTCGAGTCCGCCGGCATTCCTGCGGCGATCCAGTCTTTGAGAATTCGGTACGCTTCCGAGTCGGTCTTAAACCGTCGCCCGCCTTCATGAGGAACATCCATCAGCGGCTTTTGTAGCAGCAGGCTGTCTGCCGGCTGAACAATGTTCGCCCTCCGCGAGCCGCCGTGTCTGGTCAGTGTCTCGAAATCCAACCGAGGACTCTGTCCTCGCAGTGACAGTTTGAGACCGCCTTTTCCATTGGCATTCCCGTGGCAGGTTCCCTGGTTGCAGCCTGCTTTGGACAGCACCGCCATGACTTCATTCCGAAACGAAGGAACGGCAGACACCGGCGTCGAAACGGCATCATCAGATGGGTCTGCCGAGCGAACGGCGACTGTCATCACAGACAGCCCGGCGAAGAGGAGCAGAATTGCGGCGCGTGTTTTCGGCATTGCGGAGGGAAACCGAGGCGGGGATCAGAACTGGGGCCAGAGGGACGCTCAGTCTACCCGATTTCGGACGGTTTCGTGCAAGAGACTTGTGGCGGTCTTGTGATCCGCCGTCGCCGTACTGCGAGATCTTAATCCGAGCCGTTTGTGGCTGTTTCGCCTGGTTCTGTGCCAACGGCAGGTGGACTCGGTGTGACGGGTGGCTGAGCTGTGGCTGGTGTACCGACTCGGGCAGTCTTTTCTGAGGCCGATGCTGGCGCACCAGCGCCATTGAGATTGTTCAGGTCGAATGAGCTTTCGATGCCGACGACCAGTTTCTCGACGAACTTTCGCAACAGACCGTAAGCTTTGTCAGTAAACAAACCGGCCAGCAGGCCGACGAAGGCACTGCTGTAGGGGTTCAGGTAAAAGCTGACGTCTTCGTTGCCGACCATGAAGACGTTCTTTCCGCCGCGGATCGCGAGCAGGGTGATAAATCCAGCAGCCACTCCGAAGCCGAGGTCCGCGAGGCTCAACGCTCTGGTTGCCCGCAAAGCAGCGACGACAGCGCCAACGGCACCGCTCATGATCACCACGAGCGAAAGCAGCAGGTCGCTGGCCATGTATCGGGGAAGAATGAATTCGAACCATTTCAGAACACCGTTTCCCGATGCACCGTCGTCTGGAGTTTCGGCTTTTGCGACTAAGCTGTCGGTCGGCTTCAGTGGCGGACCTTTTTCGATGAGCGTGAATACATGGTTGCGGATTTCGCCGAGCGTCGTTCCGTCGTGGTCGGTCCCGGAGACCGTCAGTGTTTGCAGAGTGCCCAGGTGCCGCTCGAATTCACACAGCATCTTCCGACGGTTCTGACACTCGTCTTCGGAGTCCTGTGCACCGTTGGCCAGATCTTCGCGAAGCCCATCGATTCTCGTGGTGAGGAAAAGTTCCAGCTTCTGACGACCACGTACTTCGCCTACCCAGAACAGGATGGAAAAAACAATGCCGATGAGAAAGCCGAGCGAGATCAGCGAGAACAGTGTTTTCGGTGTGCCGAACTTTTCCCAGTACCAGGCCGGTCCCTGTTTCGTTTCGAGATCCAGTTTACCGCTGACTTTTTCAAGTTCGGTCTCAGCTTTTTTGAGTTGGTCCTGAGTCGTCGTGAGTTCGGCGGTCGTGTCCTTCTGTGCTTTCTGTGCTTCTTCGAGACGTCTGGTCAGGACGTTCTGCTTTTCCGTAAGAGTGCTCATCTGAGCCTGGGCACCATCGAAACTGGCTTCGAGTCGTGCGGCATCGTTGCGTGCGGTGTCTCTTTCTTTTTGGGCTGTTGCAATGAGAGTTTTCAGCTTTTCGATTTCCGCCTGAAGCTGGTCGCGTTGCTCGGCGATCTGCTGCTCAGTGCTGCTGCGGTCGGTTTCGAGTTTTCTCAGCTTGTGCTGAAGCTCTGCCTGCTGCTGGTTGAGTTCGGCGATTTTCTCGTCACGTTCGGCCAGTTGTTTTTTCAGTTTTTCGGCCTGTTGAGCCGGGGCGACATCTTTGCCTTTGAGAATTGCGTCGAGCTGCGGCTTGAGTTCCGTGTAAAAGTCTGGCGGCTCACCGCCCCACAGCTTGCCGAGAAAGCCTCGTTCACTCGGTGAAACACTTCGTTTCAGGTCCGCCGGTTTCGATGCCAGTCGTTCAGTCAGCCGATCAAAATCGCGGCGACAGGCCTCAACGAGTATCGGTCGAGCGGCGGCGTTGACGGCGTTGGCGGCGTC
>JABMPE010000157.1 GCA_013203845.1 Rhodopirellula sp.
CGCCGCATGGTGGAAGCGATCAAAGCGGCTGGCGGAAACGTGAAGTACACCGAGTACCCTGGCATCGGCCACAACTCATGGACTCCGTTTTACTCGGATCCAGAAGGCGTGATTCCCTGGATGTTCGAGCAGACGAAGATGCCGGCCAGGTAACGTCCTTGAATTGCTGCGACGTGTGAGTTGCCGTTAACTACGAGTCGCGCGAGATAAGGGTTGAACTTCAGCATTGGGCGGCTGATGGTCGTGTGTCAGGACCGTTCCGACGGTGGCGACTTCAGAGCTCGGAGATAGTCCATCAGGCCGCTGATTTCGGCTCGAAATTGCCAGCGTGTCGTGTCTGCTCCGATGCCGACACGTTTCAGCTGCATCAGCGGCTGCGATCGTGAATTGAGTCCTGAAATGGTCGTAACTGCCGCCGGAATGTTGCATTGTCGCAACGCTTTGAGGGCTCGGTCGTCGTAGTCGTTCTGGGTGCCGTTGGGAAACGCGAATGTCGGTGACGAGCTGTCCAGGCGGTTGCAGACAGCTTCGTATGAGCCCACGATTTCTGACGCAATCTGGTCATCGCTGAGACGGCTGAGCAGTTCGTGATTGTCGGTGTGAGGACCGATTTCGATCAGGCCAGACGCCTGCATCTCGGCAGCGTTGTCCCAGGACATCAGCTGAAAGTCGTACCGTGTCGGGTTTCGCAAGCCTGCATTTCTGGTTTGTCGGCAGATTTCGGCCAGCGCTCGGTTCTTCCGATCGACGGGCAGTCGTTTCAAATTCGCGAGCAATGTTTCGAAGACCTTCTGGCGGGCAACGACATTATTCCAGCGATGCGTACCAAGTCCGTGTACCGACAGGTCCAGCTCCATCGAATCAAACGACTCGATTTCTGCAAAGACGCGGTCCTGCCAGAGTAACTCGTCTGTGCCCACGTACCCGGTGGCGAGGTACATGGTGGCCGGAACGTCCAGCTCGCGAAGTATCGGGAAGGCGACTTCGAAATTATTGCGAAGACCATCGTCAAACGTGATGGCCGCCGTGTGAGGAGGCAGTGGTTCGTCAGCAGCCAGCCGGGCGACGATTTCAGACAGCGGCAGCACTTCGTAGTGTGTTTTGAGATGTTCGATCTGCCACCGGAACTCGTCCGCGGGTATCTGGCACCAGTGATCCCAGTCCCGAGGCTCCGGCAGAACGCCGTGATACATCACAATCAACACCTGCCCGGAATGCAGTTTCCGACTGACGGCCGAAGCGCCGAGCGACTCTGCAGTGCGAATCAGTTGTTGAGCGATACCTGGCATCAGTGCTCGTCTATGCGTGACTCGTCGATAACAGCGGACTGATTGGTCGCGGAAATTCGTACGCACGACCGTGGAACATTGAAACGTTAGCCTGATTTTTTCATGGTGTCGGATGTCAGCTGGGGATTGTCGGGAAATCGATCTCTTCGTTGTTGTCCTGTCGCAATTCGCGACTAACCGGCAACTTTTGCAATGCGGTGACGATGTCGATTCGCGACAACGCCCCTGTAACACGCAGAATCGACAGCGAACTGCGTGTACGGGTTGGGTGGAGGAGTCATGAAAAAACGTCACAATGCCCGACCCGCGTGAATCAGTAGCGACACGAAACTGTCGCCACTATCGAACTGACAGAACGGAAAGCGAAATGCCTTTTAGCTTTAGCCTGCGACGATCAATTCGGCAGAAGTGTTTCTGGGCGATGCTCGCGTGTCTGTGTGTTGCTCACGCAGCAGCAGCAGCAGACCGACCGAATATTCTGTTCATATTTTCGGATGACCACGCTCCGCACGCCATCGGTGCTTACAACGGCTGGCTCAAGAGTGTTAACCCCACGCCGAACATCGACAAGCTCGCCGCGCAGGGCTCGCTTTTCGAAAACAGTTTCTGCACGAACTCGATCTGTGGTCCGAGTCGAGCGGTCATCCTCACCGGCAAGCACAGCCATAAAAACGGGTTCATGAATAACGGCAACTCGTTCGACTGGAGCCAGCAGACGTTTTCAAAACTGCTGCAGAAAGCCGGCTACAACACGGCGATTTACGGAAAGTCGCACCTGAAGGGAGAGCCGCAAGGGTTTGACGACTGGAAAGTTCTGCCTGGCCAGGGGCTCTACTACAACCCGGACATGAGAACGCCTCAGGGCATGAAGCGGATCGAAGGGCACTGCACGGACATCGTTACCGACCTGGCCATCGAGTGGCTGAAGGAAGGTCGCGAATCCGACAAACCGTTCTGCCTGATGGTTCAGCACAAGGCTCCGCATCGAAACTGGATGCCCGCCGAACGACATCTGCACCTGTACGACGACATCGAGATTCCTTATCCGAACACGCTCTTCGACAAGTGGCACGACAACGCGCCGCCAGCTCGTTTCCAGGAGATGGAAATCGATCGGCACATGCACCTGAACTTCGACCTGTTCGTCGATCTGACCGCTGATTTCGATGGCAATGCATGGAAAGGCCGCTTCGACAAGTCGGCGTGGAACAACCTGAAACGAATGTCGCCGGCTCAGACGAAAACCTGGCGAGATGCCTACGGCCCGAAAGACGCGGAATTTCACCAACTGAATCCGCAGGCCGATGACCTCGTCCGCTGGAAGTTTCAGCGTTACGCGAAGAACTACCTGCGTTGCGTCAAAGGCGTCGACGAGAGCGTTGGCAAACTGATGGCAACGCTGGATGAGATGGACCTCGACGACAACACCGTCGTGATTTACTCGTCGGATCAGGGGTTCTACATCGGTGACCACGGCTGGTACGACAAACGCTGGATGTACGAAGAGTCGCTCAAGATGCCGTTCATCTGTAAGTGGCCGGGCGTGACGAAGCCGGGATCGCGAGTGAAGGAGATGATTCAGAATCTGGATTATGCCGAAACGTTCCTCGACATGGCCGGCGCCGAAATCCCATCAGACATGCAGGGCCGGTCGGTCGTGCCACTGCTGAAAGGCGAACAGCCCGACGACTGGCGCAAGTCGATTTACTATCACTACTACGAGTACCCGAGCGTCCACATGGTGCCGCGACACTACGGAGTGCGCACCGAACGTTACAAACTGATCTACTTCTACCAGTTCTACGAATGGGAATTCTACGACCTCAAGGCCGACCCGAACGAACTGCAGAATGAGTATGAAAACCCCGTATACGCTGATCAGATTGCCGCTCACAAAGTCGAGCTGACTCGGCTCCGCAAGCAGTACGATGACAAGAGCGACACGGGAGTCATGCCGGAAGAATGGCAGAAGCAGGTCCGTTCTCAGCAGGCGGCGAAGTAGTTTTCGGGAAAATCCGATGAACCTGAGGACGCGCAGAACCTCGCTTGCTTCTGTGCGTCCTTTTCCACTTAAACACAATCTCATGCAGTAAATGCTGACGAGTCAGCAACAGGACACATTCACGATGGAAGCTGGAATTGTCGGTCTACCGAATGTTGGAAAAAGCACGCTCTTCAACGCGTTGACGATGTCGCAGGCGGCGGCCAGTGCGAATTATCCGTTCTGTA
>JABMPE010000023.1 GCA_013203845.1 Rhodopirellula sp.
ATATGCTGCTAAACACCAGTCGTAAACCTGAAAGGCATGCATATCAACAAACAGGAACTTCGACTCACTCTAGACTTTGGTGCTTCCTAATGACTAACAGCACGACCCAGGCCAGTCCATCAGGTAAAAACACAACGAGGCAACTCCGTCTTAATCACAGTTCGTCCAAATTTCTTCGGACTGTCCATGCCCCCGGTAGCGTTATCTATGTCTTCGTGAAAGAGGTGGATTTTGAGTCAGATCGGCACTACGTAGGCTATTACGACACCGATCATCTGAAGAAGCTCAACCAGGATGTGAAGAAATTCTCAGGTCGAGCTTCAGGGATCTACTACGGCTTGAATCCCGTCCACCAGTCTTGTTTGGGTCGGGCGGCGAACTGTCTCAAGCCGGTCTCGAAAGCTTCATCGGCAACAAAAGCTGATGTCACGCATCGCAATTTGATGCTCATTGATATCGACCCCGTTAGATCGCCAGGCCTTTCAGCGACGGATGATGAAAAAGAAGCTGCCAGGTCTCGTGGCCGAATCGTATTACGCGAGCTCAAGAAGGCAGGTTTCCCCAAGCCCGTTGTGGTGGACTCCGGTAATGGATTTCACCTGCTCTACAGGGTTGATTTGCCCGTTGACGATCGAGACCTGATCCGCAACTGCCTCAAGGCACTGGCAAGCAAGCACGACTGCGAAGAAGTGAAAATCGATACGGGCGTGGCAGACGCTCCCCGCATTGCGAAGCTCCCTGGTACGATGGCATGCAAGGGAATATCGAGTTCTAAACGACCGCACAGAATGAGCAAGGCACTCAAACTACCCGAGAAGCTCGAAATCGTTGATGTCGAACTCCTCGAAGAGCTTGCAAGTTCGGCACCCAAGTCTTCGGCGGAAACGCGGCTCCCCAAAACAGCTATTCCCAGCAGTTCCGTAAGCAGAGTTGCCACGACAACGCAGGTGGCCAGAGCCCGAGCGTACATTCAGAAAATGGAGCCTGCCATTTCGGGCCAAAACGGTCGAAATCAGTTTCTCAATGCAGCTTGTCGGCTTGTTGACGATTTCGCGTTGCCTGCTGAACAGGCAAGGCCGCTGCTCGACGAGTACAACCAGCGGTGCGTTCCTCCATTTGATAGTTGTGGAGTTCAGGACAAACTCAGCTCCGCAATCCAAAAGGTGGCAGAGCGGAACGGCCCATCCAGTCGACTGCTACGCAGCACTCATAATGCCAGTCACGTAACGGCCCCTGTTGCGAAAACAAGATTCGTTGGGCACGTCCCCGATTTTGCATTGGCTGATCACCCGACGGTCATGCTGTCGGTCCCCCGCTCATTTTCGAATGGTTTTTGGGTTTGGTATTGGCTCTTGTGCACGTCATTACGATCAGACGTGCATGTTCCTGATGTCATGCTGCGTCAATGTCACTGGGGGGCCGATTACGACAAGAACTGGAAGGCTCGCCAGAAAAAGAATTTGGCTCGCCAGAAACAAAATATGGTCCTGCGGCCATTAAAAAAACCGGAATGTTCCGCCGATACCTGCATGCTTTATGGCACAGGCGTCAGGCACGATCACTACGTGCTGTGGCTCGATAAATACGGATGGCTTGATTCGTTTTGCAGCCCAGAGCAACAGCAACCCGGCCATTTAAGAATCTTCGATGTCTACGGCACAAAGCACAAAGAACGGCGTGAGGAACTCCAAAAGTCCGGACAGCTTTTCAATGTTTACTGGCCAGCTCTCGTGCTCGGCAGCTCGCGAAAGGTGGGATGGTCTTGGCATCAACAGAGGCTGGTCGTCGGAATGGTCCTTGAGCTGACGCGAACCAAACGGAAAGCAGGGGAAGACATTGCGGGAGAGATTATCAAGGGTAGCGGGGTCGCTGCATCCAACAACACCTCCCATAAAACCTTCTGCCCACTACTCGACCCTGAACAGGAATATGTGTCGTTTGCCGGAAACGGGAAACGGAAGGGGCGAGGCTATCGACTTGTAGGAAAAACCGGAAAAGGCTGGATTTATCGGGCCGGATATTTAAATGCCCCTCAAATGGATATGAAAGAGCGACAGGTTGGTATTAAGTCTTTTCTGAAGGACCTGGAAATCATCAGCGAGGATCTGGGATTGATTCCTGCAGCCATTAGTGGAGGGGTATGGAAGAATCTCGATGAGATGATCGACTGCACTCACACAGGGCGGGGCGGAGACTGGCTGGAAAGCTGCACCATGCGAATTTACGCACCTGCCGACTGGCGGTATCGCTGGCGTAAGTTCTTCAGCGAGAAGCTGGGGTTTCAGTGGATTCCAGCCTCGCCCGATGATTCTGACATCAGCCTCGAATCAGCCCAACCACGCGACCCCCAGCAACTGATTTCGTCAAACCAGCTCAAAAGATGGCTGAAAGGCAAGAAGTGGACGCAGCAATGCTTAGCCGATGAAATCGCCATCGTGACAGGAAAGAAATGTTCGTTGCGAAGAGTTCAACGGCACCTTAGCGGCGAAAGCCACACTGAATCCTTCTATCAGGAAGTCGATCAGGTCAGGAAGAAGTGTCAAGAAGCGACACAAGAGGTCACAGGGACAGACTAAATACGCCACTGGGCGTCACATTCGGCCCCACAAACCCACAACCTAGATCACATACTGGGCTGGGGGGCGACACTGCAAGTCACATATCGACGGGGGGGGAAGGGGATTTGACGTTTAAATACCAATGTCTGTCCCGCACTACGTAGGGAACGTAAGAGAACGTAGTTTAACGGTAACTGCGTGGGCAGTTGAAACTGCCCACGCTCAAATAACCCAGGGGGGGGGAGAGAGCGATGAAAAATCAAAACGGTGATGCCAAAGACCAAGAATTCACGATCACACAGGAAGAACTTCGCGAGCTGCTTGAGCTGGAAGGAGTTGTACACCAAGCGGAACAACTACGCAGGTCAATAAGAAACAGAGCCCTCCAGGGAGCGACGATAGAACCTGGCAAACTCACCGTGTCGGTCACAAGTGAGAAGAGAATTCAACTCAATCTAAACAGCATTCGTGTGCTTCTCGGGGCACTGGGCAATGAGATTCTTGCCTCACTTCCAAGACAGATAATTTTCAAGATGTTCGTGAGACCATACGCATCATCGAAGCACGAACCAAAGCCGGAGGCGGTCATTGACCCATCGGAAGTAAATAACACCTTTGTTCCTGGTGAGGAATCGGAGCTGGTCACGGTTGTCCTGGACGCGTTACGAACTATCGACGTCTCTCATCCGAGTATGCAAAGGTTAAGAGACAAGCTTACGACTCTCATTGAGCTGAAGACCAAGCCCTTGAAGCTCTCGGATGATTCGGCTCCCGATGGTTTCGATGATATATCCGCATATGAAGAAGAGGCCTTCCTCGAATCCTTTCGAGATTGAGTATCCGTTCTGTCGGATTCGATCGCGAGCAACTTAGAGTCGCCTGAGCTGCATATCCCCGCTGCCTGTGGTTGCGTCTGGCAAATCATCCGAATCAGTGGATCACTCAATGCCTCCGACATAACTGACGAGCTGGGTCATGAGATGAAGGCACGAGGCCTTCATTGGCGGTCAGGTTCTTGAGCAGGGATTACTCAAAACGCCAACCACTCGCTGGTCGGCGGCCGATACTGCAGGTCCTGATCAATCCACCGGTATTGGCTGCAGAGAGCATGCAATACTCTCTGCCAGCCGATGCTCTCAACAGCAGCTGGTCGCAGATGCCCCACGGGAGGCAACGTTGCAATGTAGTCACATTGCCAGCCTTCACACCTTCGCCGCTATTAAGGCTCCAGTGCCTCAAGCAACACGGACATCTGGCAGACGGTGACGCTGGACGACTTCGACGAGTTCTTCCGCAACTGCTCGGGAATGACGTTCGTTTTCCTTGCTCCCGGGGAAGTCAACACCGCGTATCCCGACGTCATCACGGCGACCGAGGCAGTTTACTGGTTATCACGAGGGTGCGACTTCGAGCCAGCGTTCGAATATGAGCCGCCGCTACCGCCTGCGGACGCCTTCAGTCGCCAACATCTCGTGTCGGAAATCCAAGCTCGCGTGGGGGAAATGGACCGCCGAGGTGTCCAGTACCGGCTAATCTGGAATCTTGCCGGAGATCCGGAAGTCTGTGTGAATAGCAGGGACATGGACGGCAACGAAGAGATCGGGTGCCTGTTGGCCGAGGAAGTGCAGGAATTGTTCGAGCATTGTTGAGTCGTCTGATGTGCGGCGGCTAGCGGGTTTCCTTGACGGTCCCCGTTGGGCAGTTTTACCGAGGGTCAGATCATGGGTCTCACAGGCATTGCTCCAGATTGACCACTCACGATCCGACCACTCCTGGATGAGACCGGTAATGACCTCAGTCTCCCCCTGATCCATTCAGAAGCAACTTGTTCACTTTCTCGATCTTCCGTTGGATTGTCTTGAGTTCTCTGGCGATCTCGGGGCGGATCTTTGGGTTGGCATCAAGATGAAGTTCTAACCAGCGACGCCACGCCCACAGAGTTCGCTCCAGTTCAGCTTCAAACATCTCGCCAGCGATGACGGTCGGTCTGCGACCGCCTTCCTGACGACGCCCATGGCGAGCGAGGATCTCTGCCTGAAGCCGATGGCTACCCCAGCGGTTGTTGACAGCCTCCTGAGTCAAACGATCACGCTCTCTGCCTCTGGGGATGCTGATGAGTTTGATGAAGTGGCTGATCGAAAGAGCGTGGTCTGCTTTTCTGAACAGCTTGAACCACTGGTTCAATTCTCCTTTCGTGTACCCCGTCTCTTTCGATGCCATCGCACGCAGCTTCTGGGCCGAATCACGATTGATCCCGTACTGCTCTGCAAGTTCTGCAATCAAACCGTGCGGTGAAGTTGGACCGCATTGCTTGAGGACCGCCTGACCAATGGCGTAACGCTCCTTGATCGTCTTGATTGCATTCTCGACCTGATTGTTCTGTTTCGATTTTGCCATTTTTGTCTCATGTCGTGCTGATTGAGATTCATTTGTCGCCATCATTTCCGGACACTGGGTTAAAATCCGGATTTGAGAACTAGGAGATCCATCGAGTGTAGTACACCATGGCTTGGGGAACACGCAAAACTGGCCGCAGCTACTTTTACCTTAGCGAGAGGCAGCCTGATGGTGGCGTACGCAAACACTATCTCGGCACGGGGCTTCTCGCGGAGGTTGAGTCGATCCGATTGGAGCGGAAAGCGTCCCTGCGACAGCGGCAATTGCGGGAACGGAAAACGATTCTCGAACTGGAGTCGATGACGACGGACTATGCCAGATCAGCTCGAATCACAGTAGATGCCCACCTTTATGCCGCCGGATTCCATAACCCCAGGAACCGTGGATGGCGTAGGAGACGCGAAATGATCAAACCAACCGAAGCTGACGACCTGGAACCCCAATCACGGGAGCTTCAGGAGACGGAAACGGAAGTGATCAACTTGGCTGAACTTGTATCCCGCTGCCGTCGAGATGACACACAGGCAGCGAAAACGCTTCGTCGCGTGCTGGACGAGCACCCCGACCTCTACGGCGGGCTCGGCCAGGTCTCTCAGAAGATCCAGATCAAATGGATTCATGCGATTACCGGCTCGGATCTGTTTGAACGAGAGATGCTGCTGAGGGCTACAGTAAATCTCCGGCAAAGCCTGATTGACGAAGGCACTGGAACGCAGCTGGAACTGTTGGTCGTCGAGCAGGTCGTCAGCAGTCACCTCCAGCAGGCCTTTCACGAGTCGAGAGAGGCCGAATCAGCGTCGAAAGGGGGCGAGACGTCTAAGTGTCGCCTGGAGGCAATGGAGCGAGCCGCTGGCCGTCACGTGAAGGCTTTGGGAGCTCTGGCGACGCTCAGGTCAATGCTGCCCAATTTGGCGGAGGAGGATCACCATCATTCGACAACGCCAATTGGCGAATCGTCCAAAGCTGAAGTCGAAAAACTAGACCATTCAGGTGTGAATCGTCTGCTCGGCTGTTTTAAGGACCAGGCCCACGCTTCGGTCGCTAACTAAACAGGCGGCTTTACTGCACATCCTGATGTTAATTTTAAAGCAAGAGGTGCTGTTCAATCGGGACGAATCGGTTTGCTGCCTGAATCAGAGTTGCCGCTGTGAGCTTTCTCGCACCGTACACCTCGACTTCCACGCCGTGGGCATCCCTGAGCTTCCTGACCGCCAGGTCGAAGTCGCCATCGCCGGACACCAGCACCGCGACGTCGACCTCATCTGCGAATTCGATCATGTCGAGGGTAATGCCCACGTCCCAGTCACCCTTCGTGGAGCCATCACTTCTCTGAATGAAGGGCTTGAGCTTAACCTCAAAGCCGATCGACTCAAGAATCTGCTGGAACTGGATTTGTTTCTGGTCCTTCCGGTCGATGGCGTAGGCAAAAGCTCGGACAACTTCTCTTCCTGCAGTGACTTGATCCCAGAACGCCCTGTAGTCGAAGTGACACCCGTAGATTTGCTTTACCGTGTAATAGACGTTCTGCACGTCTACGAAGACCGCGACTCTATCCATTGGGTGACCTGTCTATCGCCGTACAAGAACAAACTCTTCGCGTAGATCCTGGGACAATCAGCTCGTTTCGCCAGCGGATTGGTTTTGAGATTATCGTAGCGACTCAGCCGTCTGTCGTAGTGTTGGTCAGGACGCGAGAAGTGATCTGCTCGATCTCGGCCCTGCGTCGGATGATGCGGGAGAACCCCGAACTTGCGAAGAATAATGGCGAGTTGGCCAGTCAAACGCAGCTCCACTGGCTCGACCTGACCGTCGGGCAGGATCTTTAATATCGCGAATGCCTGTTGCTGAAGATGGCCAAGTTCAAAGGAGAGCTGATGGTCGAATCCAACGGAACGCTAAAAGCACTGCCCGTTATCTTCGGGAAGACAATCGCTGTACCATCTGCGACGTGCAATCCACCGTCTGCCGGGAATAGCGGACGGTACCGAAGTCAAAAAGGAATAGTCGATGCGTCTTGAAGATTGGGCAGTAACCATCCAGAAGATGACCGATGAATGCAATCACGAGCAAGCGACGCCGAATCGGGTCTTGTGGCTATGGCGTGTGAAGCTGGAAAAAGAACCAACCCTCCTGCAACCATTCGAAATTGATCAGATCGTGCGAGCGGTTAGACGCAAGCTCGGTAACGTCAGCCCATGACCCGCAAAACCCCGGACGAACTACGTGACCATTCAAGGAATCTCGACGACATCGCGATCTCGTTTCGAATGCTCGCCGACGAGCTGGACAAGAGGAACGTCGATGTCCTTTACGCGGACGGCCTTGAAGATATTTCTCGCAGCGTGCAAATGCTGATGCAAGCTCGCTCAAAGGTCGAGAAAGCGATCCGCGAAGGGGCTTATTGAGCTCTCTTGCCGACTTTTCGCCATGTGCCATTGATTGAGGCTTGGATGATCTCCGATGGGCGATCCCAGCGAGGCTCAAACAAAAAGGCCCGCTAACTGCGGATGAACGCAGCCAGCGGGCCAGCAGGTGTGATCAATGCTATTGGCATTGAAATCACGAATCAGCCGATCTTCGGATAGTCCTGGGTGATTACTCAATCCGTTGAATCATCGGGGACCTCCCTCGCCATCCAGTTCCGTCTCTGCGACGACGAAGAATCCGTATCGAGTTTCGGACTTTCCGTTCATGAACCGCTTCCTCGGCTTCTGCAGCCGGAAGACGACCCGATCATCTTCCTCGCCTCCGATTGAACAACGAACATCTCGTTCACATGAGTCCCCAGCAATTTACCGAGTCCACGCCTCAGGGCCTCGTGAGCACTGCGTTCATTTTTCGGAACAAGAGGATCCGTCAGGCTCAGTCAATTGATTGTGCTCGATGACATTCAACAACCCTCCGCTCAGAGTCCACATGAATCTTGTTCGCACTGTGTCAGTGGCCGGCTCCAGCAAGCTCAATGCTGAGGACTGATTCAGTTCGTGACTTGTCACTTCGCAAGACTGATGGCTTTCCGTCGCCGGAGCTCCGCCTGACCGATCTCGCTATCCTGGCAGCGACCGAGACGACGCCGGGCTTTGCACATCATTCACCTCAACGGTGCCAAAAACTGTTGGGTGCTTAGTTCTTAGGCTTCAGGCTGCTTTGCTGCACTTAGCTCGATCTTGATGTCTCGAATCTGCACGATCGACGACCTTGACGAGTCTTAAAATGCGATTTCGACTCTTTGTTGACCGCTGGTTTCCATGATCAGCCGCACAATGTTCACGGATCACGCGTCTGCTCACACTCTCAATGACTTCGGAATCCGGTGCTGCCAGGGTTGGGTTTACTGACAGTCGATGCAACGACGAACTGGTTCAGGGGCGATAAGTGCAGGGTTTGGATGCTTTTGCCAGATTAACTGTACTTCGCCACGGCCTGGTTCGGAAGCAGGCCTGCCATCAATGTGGCTATCTGAAGGCCTGTTAAAAACGTGCACCTCGCCATTGGTCGGGAAAAATCTTCGTGATGCACAACATTGGGGTAATTCATTGCTGTAATGCATGAGAGTGCTGAAACCATGTAAGCAAATTAATATCACCTCTTTGGGGGACAACCATTAAATATCACCGCAGTGCATACATGCAATTTCCGGATTTCACTACATCAGTACCACTTGATTTTAACGATATTTTATAACGTTTACTGTTGACGGGACGAGACTGAGAACCATAATTCACAGACAGTCATTCGTTGCTTTGGCTGGTAGTTGCCGGGGGCTGAAAATGGCATGGGAAAAACGTGAACGCGGTTCCCGATATTTCTATGTTTGCAAAACACTACCGGACGGTAGACGTGTAAAGAAATATCTGGGGCATGGATTTGAAGCTCAGATTGCGGCCGCAAGGATAGAAGACCGAAAGCTGACGAGACTTGCCGCCCGAAACACTCTTCGCCAGTTACGCAGCCTGACACGCGAAGAAGACGAGCTGCTTGATGCGTATTGCGGTCGAGTGGAAATACTAGTAGCCGCAGAGTTCCTCTCGGCTGGCTTTCATAACCCCAAAGGACGTGGTTGGAGAATTTCGATGAAGTCGCAGTTAATTGAATCAGAGACGAAAACACAGAAGCGGTCAAAACGAGGTTCGCAAAAGCGGTCGAGTGGCAGGGCAAAGGGAAATACTAAGCCTGTACGGAGAGAGGCGGGCCGGTCGACCGGCAAAACGACGGTGCCGAGCCGACGATTAACCGTGGCCCAGCCGGTTGGCCCTCAACAGAAAGTCGTCAACGAAACGTCGCCTGATGACATCGAGACGGTAACTGCGGGCTCTCCAGCCGTTGAGGTTGCTGAGATGACGCTGAGTGAACTTGTAGCGGCTGCAAAACAGGGCGACGCGACGGTCATGCCCAGACTTCGCAAAATTATGTGGCAGGGGCGTGAACACTATGGTGATCTGGGTGACCTTGCATCTCACGCCAAGTTGCGTTGGGTGAATCTGATCGCCGGGCGAGATCTTCACAAACGCGAATGCCTGCTGATCAATCTTCGTACTTTGGTTGATCAGTTTCTTCGCGACGGATGTTCGCCCTGCGAGAAGATGCTGGTCGACGAAATCATCATCACCTGGCTACCGCACCAGCACAGTCTCGCGAAACAGACAGAAGCCGCAGCCATTAGCATCGACGTTTTCGGTTATTGGTGTCAGCGAATAGAGCAGACGCAGCGGCGACACCTGAAGGCCATAGCGGCACTGCGGAATTACCGCGTCGCCATGAGTCGCATTCCGGGTTGTAGGATTGATGACGCTTCCAGAGTGAGTGCAGCAACGGAGTCGACATTATCTCCAGCGTCGGAAGAACAACTGATGAGTGAATAAGTATTTCCCAAAGAAAGACAACCGTTGATGCCGTTGAGCGACTCAGGTGCTGCTGCGGATTTGCATTGCACAGCTGTGATCGCTCGATGCCGCCGTGCCCATTCAGGCCAGTCTGGGATATTCATGTTTCTGTTTTTAGCAGGCCGTTTTGTAGAACTCTACAGACGGCATCGTTTCGTCGGTGGCCTGTTCTGCTGCGAAGATTCAGTAATTAGCGGAAGCGTTTTTTGATAAGACTTCAATGGAGGAACTTTAGATGTCTCATGCAACCTGCGAGGCCAACAAAGGTCCGCGTGCAATTGAATTGACCCTGGCTGCATTGATTGACGGATTACGTATTAAGAACCCGCAGCTGAATGACTTGTGCTCCCATGCGTTGGCGTCCATGGGCCGAAACGTCATCGAACACATACGAACCGTATCGAGAGACCGGACTACGAAGCTGCCGCATCGTCAACGTCTGTCAGCGGTGATTAACTCCATCGAACACACAAACGCGACTGGCCTCCCCGGCTTCAAGACCGTGACGCCAGCATTGATCGAAGCAATTCGAGTCAACAACCCGAAACTCAATCGCAAGGCCGTGATGGCGATGCGAACGTTTCCTCCAACAATCGCTTATGAATTAGTCGATCATGCTTTCATGAATTTCATGAAACCCGGGTGCTGCACACGACTGCTATTGGCTGTGGAACAGCTCGGTTTTCCACTAACTGGATTGCAGCGAATGCCATTGATTTCCCTTGTTCTGATGCCTAACCCGGAAATCCAATTTCTTGCAACGAAGATTCTTACTCAGAATCTTCCCGCAGCTCAGAATCTTCCCGGACCTCAGATGCTCAGTGGGGCGTTGAGCTGACTTCTGTGACCGGCTGGCGTGCTGATGACCAGATCCGCGACATCCATCGCAAGCGGACGCAACCACCCATTCCTCACCGACGCCCTTAGCAAGAATCTATGGAAACCGTACGCACCGGTTCACGGCGTCGGCGGTGTCTGCCACGTCTGCCGATCCCCCTGCTGGACCACGCTTGCGGCTGCCTTGCTTCTGGCCGTGAGAAATAAATGCAAAACCCGGAGTTTATGATTATTTTCTGCAGCCTACCCGGCGATGCCGCTCGTCCGCCCATTGGCGAGCTGCTTCTCGATCAGCTCTGGCTTCGTACTCAGCAAGGAACGCGGCTCAATCCGCCTGAAACTGGTCGTTGATCCGTTTCAGAAACAGGACGCCAAAGATGTATTCCTTGTATTGCGAGGCATCCATGTTGCCACGCAGGATGTCACAGGCCTTAAAGAGCCTGCTCTCCAACCCGGCCAGCGTGAGCATCGGTGCCTTAGCCCCTGCCCGAACCGCCGACTCATCCGCTGCCGTGCAGCCTGATCCCGTCTGTCGCCCGTTTCCATGTTCGTCGATCCAAGTGAATTCAAACGGCACACGGATATAAACAAATCAGCAACAAAGGTGCGGGCACGTTGTCGCTCAGGTCATGTAGACCATCCAAGGCCTGGACCGCCGTAGCCGATTTTGCAAAACTCAACAGACTGTCATGTTTCTGCCTCCGCCCGTCCCTCTTGCATCGTACGGATCGACTCCGGTACTCTGATTTCTGAGTCATTGACTGACACAGGACACCTTGATGCTTCGATGCCGAATCCCAGTCGCAATGTTGCTCGCCCTGACGCTGCCAATGCAGTCGTTTGCTGGGGGGCGTTGTTGCCAGAGTGGACACGGAATCTGCTGCTCTGTGTCGGTCAAACAGTCGAATGATCAAGCCAGCTCGTGCTGCTCGCAGTCCAGGACAACGGCACAGCCAGGTCAATGTAAGCACTGTGCTGCTGCTGAGAATGGCAAGGCGAATCAGCCGTCTGTCGACCGTTCCAACTGCCACTGCAAACAGAATCCCCAGGAACGACCGGCAACTGAGCAGCGACGGCCACTGAGCCTTGAGTCAATTCTGATACCACAGGATTCGCTATTCGTAGTTGTTCGCCGGTCCGCTCCTTCTCCGCTGAAGTTTGAGTTCATCGATCGATCGCAAGGACGTCGTCTGCACGTGCTTCATTGTGTCTGGCTGATTTAGCCTTTCCCTGTGCATGACCGAGCTTCCTTATCTGTCTTTCTCGTGCCTTGATTTCAATCATGGCGACCGGGAGAGAGACGGAAGCTCAGCACGTTTGCTTTGCGTGGACGATTCTCAAATTCAATCCAGTTCAGAAAGAACGACACAATGAAGAATATTATTCTGTTTAGCGGTGCCTGCCTTGCTCTGGTCTTTGCTCTGACGAACACTCAGGCCGAAGAAGAAGCGAAGAAGGTCACCAAGGTCAAATGCGTTGTCGCCGACAAAGAGATTGAAATCGCAAAGGCAGTATCAGTCTCATACCGAAAAGCCACAGCGTACGTTTGCTGCAACAACTGCAAAGCGAAGTTCGAAAAGGACTCGTCGAAGTTTGCGACGAAAGCCAACCATCAGCTCTTCCAGACGAGCCAGGCAAAGCAGGTCAAGTGCCCGCTGTCCGGTGGCGACCTGGACTCAACCAAGACGGTCAAGGTCAGTGGCGTCTCTGTGGCCTTCTGCTGCGGTAAGTGCCAAGGCAAAGTCGAAGCTGCGAAGGGTGACGATCAGCTCGCTCTCGTATTC
>JABMPE010000158.1 GCA_013203845.1 Rhodopirellula sp.
GCTCCGACGGCGAGATCGTTGATGCCGTCGCCGTTCAGATCACCCACACTCGTCACCGAACTACCGAAGACGTCACTGTTCGCGAGCGTTGGACCGCCATTCAAATCGCTGGCGATCTTCGTGGAATTTTTCACCGTGCCGTCCGCGTTCAGCAGCAGCACATGCACCGCGCCACGACCATCACCGCCCGTATCATCGCCTGTGGCTCCGACGGCGAGATCGTGGATACCGTCTCCGTCCAGATCGCCCACTGATGTCACCGAACTCCCGAAGTTATCACTATTCGCGAGGGTGGGCCCGCCGTTGGTGTTACTGGCAATCTTCCTGGAACTCTTCACCGTGCCGTCGCTGTTCATGAACAGTACATGCACAGCGCCTCGGTTATTGCCACCCGTGTCATCGCCATTGGCTCCGACGGCCAGATCGGTGATGCCGTCGCCGTTCAGATCGCCGACGCTGGCCACCGCAAAGCCGAAGCTGTCGTTGGTTTTAAGTGTGTTCGCTGCGAGTCCGCCCACACCGTCAGCGATCTTCTGATGACTGCGGACCGTTCCGTTCGAATTCAGCAGGAGCACATACACCGCTCCGCGGTCTGCACTACCCGTGTTATCGGAACGGACTCCGACAGCCAGATCGCCGATGCCATCCCCGTCAAAGTCGCCAATCGACGCGACGGAGGCACCGAAATGGTCGTAACTTGACAATCCCGGCCCCCCACCCTTGTTGCTGGCGATCCGTGTGACGTGCTTCGCCGTGCCGTCCGCATTCAGAAGCAGGATGTAGACAGCGCCCACATTCGTTGTCCCATCTCCGATGGCCCCGACGGCCAGATCGGTGATTCCGTCACCATCGAGGTCGCCCAGCGCGGCCACGGCCTCGCCAAAGCCGTCTCCGTCTTTCAGCGTCGGACCGCCGCTGATGCCGCTGGCGATCTTCGTGGAACTTTTCACCGTGCCATCGGCGTTCATCAGCAGGATATACACCGCGCCGCGATTGGTGCCCCCCGTGTCGTCATTTTTGGCTCCGACGACGAGATCATTGATGCCGTCGCCGTCCAGGTCTCCGATCGACGTGACAGATTGCCCGAAAAGGTCAGAGTCGTTTAGCGTGGGTCCGCCGTTGGTGTCGCTGGCGATCTTCAGGAAGTGATCCACCGTGCCGCTGCTGGGAGCGGTGATGGTGAAGACGTAATCTTCGACCTCGCCGTCACTCGCGGCGCCGATGGAACTTGCCGCTGCCGTGTCGGTACTCAGCCGGAAGCGTGCATAGGTCGTGCCGGTCGCGCCCTCAGGAATCGTGCCGAAGGTCAGTGTGAAGCGTTCGCTGGTCGTGCCGTCCGAAACGCTGACCGATGCCCGTTCGGTCGCGTTGTCGAACACGCCGTCCTGGTTGTAATCAATCCACCCATACAGCGTGGCCGCGCGGCCGGTTGTGTTCGTCGCCAGCAGCGTGATGGCGGGAGCGGCTCCGATCGTCCCCTGAAGATCCTGAGCATCAAGGACTCCGTCCTCGTCATCCGGCAACGCTCCATCCACATCGTCGGCGTTCGCCTGGGCGTTTTGCAGCGTCCCATCCTCGCCAATGCCGTCGACGTTCGCACCCAACCGCAGTCCATTGACGATGCGGTGACTGGGGCCATTGTCAGCTTTCGTGGTCCTGTAGTTTCCCGTCCCCGTCCCAGTTCCCGTATCCGGCGCGTCGCCGTAGTCCTGCAACGCCAACAGTACGGCAGGAGTCGAATTGAATTCGTATCCAACCGGTGGATTGGCCGTGAACAGTACTGACTCTCCATCAAACGTCGCGGTCGTCGCGAACGTTGCGGTGAACAGTGTCAGCGGAAGAGACCCACCAGCCGGAAACTGGCCCAGAAAATCAAACCACAGCAGGTTGACGTATCGATCTGTTCCCGGAAGATCCTCGAGTCCGCCGTTCGGTTCGCTGCTGTCCTGGATGGTCACTCCAGGGAAGGCACTGGCCTTGATGGCATCAATATCGGGCGTCAATTCAGAAGAGTTGTAGTGCATACTCAGCACGAGCCCGGTGGTCTTCGCATTGGCCGGGTCCGTGGTCGAATACACGACCTGAAAAGTCGTCATCGAATCCGGCAATACGCCCACAGTATCGGGCATTGGAATGATCACCTGCGCCGACAGCAGGCAGCGATCCTCAAGCTGTTCCGTTGCGACAGAACGTGTATCGAGAATTCCCTGAGTCGCGGGCACCAGGCGGCGAGTCTTGCGACGGTGTCTTCCCGGTGAGCGGCGAAACTTCATATTGATTCTCGATATTCCTGAAAACAGGCAGCCAGTCTGACACCTGTTGATAAGCCAAAAGCCGACGAGACGTCATCCAGTTCATGAATTAATAACAACTGGCCCTCCTGTCAGTCTTTGACGAATGCAGAGATGACGGATATCAATCGCGGCGTGATTTCAACGAAGTTGATATCCCGACGTCGAATCGCTGCCCGACTGCGATTAGTTCCGCACCGACTTCTCCGAAGTCGAATTCTCTGTCCGGATTCGCAAATTCAAGCACGTGTGTCATTTCGTGCATGACAGCACTGAGCAGATCAATGCGCCCACTGCTTGTGCTGTTGGAGCGAGCCAGCCCTGTGATCGGATCAAATTCCACGTCATCCTCAGGGCTGCTATCAATAAACCAGCCATGTCCGGCCGCATTGGCATCAAGTGTCACAATCCGACCCGATGCATACCCCACGGTCTGGTATTGATCGTCGATATCCTTAACTCGAAACGCCACTGTTTTCAGTAGTGCCACTTCGTCGTTGCTGAGACCTGTTCGCTCCAGTCGGCGAATGGCTTCGTCGACGATACCGGGCAAAGCGACCGCATTGATCAGGCTTTCATCAAGCAACTGGTTACCGAACGCTGACTGGTCGACGTGCAGCAGACCGGGAATCGGAACGTTGACATTCACGCCCAGGAAGGGAATCTCGACTCTGATACCGGCATTGCTGATGCCAAACTCGACACTAACCGGTCCGAATCCGAAGGCGATGGTGCCTCGGAGTGTCCCGCTGAACTGCAATGTGCTACCGCCCAGCGTAAAATTCACATCCGCTGAAAGATCAACGTCAAGAATCGGGCTTCGCAATGTCAGTGACATAACCAGACCCAGCTGTACGGCACCGGGCGAGTACGTATAAACCGGATCAGTCAAGGTTCCACTAAAAGAAACCACCTGGTTCGTTATTTTGATCGTTAACGAAGCCTTCACACTGGCAACCTCGAAATCCAAATCGACAGGGCTGAGTCTGGCTTCGAGAGAAAACGTTCCGGCTTTGGTTATGAGCGTTGTTGTGCCACCGTAGTAATTTGCGACCGTTATAGTCGTGTCCTCGAACGCCGCTCGTCCCGAAAAGCGGGCACTTGCTACCGGGGTATCGATCCCGAAATCCAGAGCGACGCCATCGTTGTCGATCACAAATTTCAGGTCACCGGTGGTTGAGAACGGCCCGAATTTCGTGTTACCCTTCTGGGCTTCCACGTCAATACGGAAATTGCCAGTGTCGATGTTGTAATAACCCTGGGATTGGATGCTGGTTCCCGGGTTTAGACCAAGCGTGCTCAGTAATGGTATCGTTGAAAATGGATTATCGGTGCCGCCACTGAACGCGATCGTATTTCCGCCGTAGAACATGGCGGTTCCCGATCCAATGGGCAGAGTCAGTCCCAGGCCGGTGTTGCCAATCTCAGGCGTGAACTCAATTGACCCGTTGATACCCAGTTCCGTGTTCGCGAGCGCGCCGATAATCACTTCCAGGTCGGGTGAGCCGTCTTTGAACAGACTGGCAAACTCGTTGCTATCCACAGGACTACTGAGACTACTGGAGTAATTGCCTGGGCCTGAATTGCGGTCATAGTCCAGAACCAGCTGTCCCTCCAGGCGGATGACTTTCTCAAACGGAACTTTGATACTGCCCACGATGTTGCCGTAGATCTGTTTACTTGATGGCACGATGTCTGGCATCTTATTCGGAATGAACGGAATGTTGCCGTGGCTGGAAAAGCCAATGCTGCCCCCGATGTTGTTGATTTCTCCCTTCAGCCAGAAAAACGGATCTGCGGGATCAAATACAAATGCCACTCTGGCATTCTGTGACGACGACACGGACACCTTATTAGTATCGCCGAACGTGAATAGATTGTTCCCAATGTTGAAACTGGCATACAGGTAGGGGATTGCATTATTCAGCGGAGCGCCAAATCCGCTGAGCTCGCTGGCCATCAGGGCACTTCCCAGTTTCACGCCAAACTTGAGCCCCTGATTTCCCGGTTGATCCGAGGCAAATTCGATTCCAGTGAGGTCATTGATTCCGGCAATGATGGGGTTGTTAGTCAGCAGCGTGACGGCGTTGAATATTCCGTCAGCAGGAGAGATCAGTGGTCCCGAATCAGGAACAGAGTCTGCTCCTGCGGTCAGCGTCACCGAGCCCAGCGGAATGTCGCCGACTGCTGTTTTCAGCGTCGCGCTGCTGCTGGTGAATGTTTCGCTTCCGTTGCTGTTTTGAGTGGCGTTCCAGCCACCGCTGAGCTGGAAGCCGTAACCGCTGGGGCCGGTGATCGTGACGTAATTCCCCATCGTTCCGACGGTGACGAGACTGACCGTCAGTTGACCGGTTTGACGCAGTTGATCAGGGGTCGGGGTCTGATTCAGTGCGCGGTTCAGCTCAAGATCCACCTGCTCGTTTGCTGCCTGGTCGACGATGCGGTCGCCCGATCCGAACTGAAAGGTATCAACCCCTGCTCCCCCCACGAATAGATCGGCGCCGCCACCACCGGACAGGACATCA
>JABMPE010000159.1 GCA_013203845.1 Rhodopirellula sp.
CCTCGGTGATTCCGCGGATGTCGGCGAGCAACTCGGGAAACTTCTTGTGGACCAGCGCCGTCAGGTCGCCGCCGTCGTCGAGGATCATGTTCAGCGGTTGTCCGTCCGGCCAGAAGATGGTCTGCTCGATGCACCAGTCAAATTCTTCGTTGGTTTCGCCTTTCCAGGCGAAGACGGCTACTCCGGTTTCGGCGATGGCTGCCGCAGCGTGATCCTGCGTCGAGAAGATGTTGCAGCTTGACCAGCGAACTTCTGCGCCCAGAGCCGTCAGTGTCTCGATCAGAACCGCCGTCTGAATCGTCATGTGCAGGCAGCCGGCAATGCGTGCTCCCTTGAGCGGCTGGCTTTCTCCGTATTTCTCACGAAGAGACATCAGGCCGGGCATTTCTTTCTCAGCCAGTTCAATTTCTTTGCGGCCGAATGCGGCGAGGTTGATGTCTTTGACTTTGTAGGCAATAGCTTCAGCGGGAGCGGTCGACATGGTCGTTTCCTTTAAGAGTTCTGTTCCATCCGTGAGCGGTTGTGGGTTTCGGTCGGAAAGATCAGCCGGTTGCTGTTTTTCCGACGACGAGCAGCAGGAGTGGTTTGCTTTGTGGCGAAGGCCAGCTCGGCAAACCGGTTGGGATTGTAGGGGTTCCGATCGGAATGTCGCGTAAATCAGTAAGAAACCGGGACGATAGGCGACAATTAACAGCCCGGCAAGCAGGGCGAGCGATACATCGCAATCGATTCACGCCTCGTGCCGTCGTGGCAGGCCGAGGCTCGTTGAAATTGCGATCCATCAGGCCTACCATCGCCCGCTCTGCAGCGGCTGAATCGTCTGACATCGCCTGACATGGTGAGTCCGGCGTCTGTCAAATATCTGTGCGCACGTCAGGAGTTGCAACATGAGCGAAGCTATTGAGAGCGTCCTTCACGAAGACCGCAAGTTTCCACCCTCGCCGGAGTTTTCTGCCGAAGCTCACATCAGCTCGGAAGAGCAGTATCAGGAGATGTGGAATCGGGCGAAGGATGACCCTGCCGGATTCTGGGGAGACCTCGCTCGCGAGAATCTCGACTGGTTCCAGGATTTCGACCAGACGCTCGAAGGCGCGATGCCGGACACGAAGTGGTTTGTCGGCGGAAAAACCAATGCCTGCTACAACTGTGTCGACCGTCATGTGTTAACCTGGCGGAAGAACAAGGCGGCGATCATCTGGGAAGGTGAGCCCGGCGATCAGCGTGTTCTTACGTACCAGGATCTGCATCGTGAAGTCTGCAAGTTTGCGAACTGTCTGAAGCAGCTGGGAGTCGAGACGGGCGACCGCGTCACTCTTTACATGCCGATGATTCCCGAGCTGGCGATTGCGATGCTGGCCTGTGCCAGAATTGGAGCGACGCATTCCATCATCTTCGGTGGTTTCAGCGCGGACGCCGTTGCTGATCGAAACAACGATGCCCAGGCGAAGATCATCGTCACTGCCGATGGTAGCTGGCGTCGCGGCAAAGAAGTGCCGCTGAAGGTGGCCGTCGACGACAGCCTGGAAAAGTCACCGTCCGTTGAAAAGGTTGTCGTCGTCAAGCGGACCGGCGGCGACGTCACGATGGTCCCCGATCGGGACTACTGGTGGCACGACCTGATGGATGACGCTTCTGCCGAGTGTGAAGCCGTGGAACTCGATTCAGAACACCCGTTGTTCATCCTCTACACGTCCGGCTCGACCGGCAAACCAAAAGGCGTGCTGCACACGACGGCTGGGTATCTGCTCGGTACGACAATGACATCGCGTTGGGTTTTCGATCTCAAAGACGAAGACACCTTCTGGTGTACCGCCGACATTGGGTGGGTCACCGGTCACAGCTACGTCGTGTACGGGCCGCTGTCGAATGGGGCGACGACTGTCATGTACGAAGGTGGACCGAACTGGCCGGACGAAGGTCGATTCTGGTCAATGATCGAAAAGTACAAGGTCAATATTTTCTACACCGCTCCGACGGCAATTCGAGCCTTCGTCAAATGGGGCGACGAATGGCCGAACAAGTACGATCTGTCGAGTCTGCGTCTGCTGGGTACGGTCGGCGAGCCGATCAACCCGGAAGCCTGGATGTGGTACCACCGTGTGATCGGGGGCGAGCGTTGCCCGATCGTCGACACTTGGTGGCAGACGGAAACCGGCGGCATCATGCTCAGTCCGCTGCCAGGCGTGACCGCGACCAAACCGGGCAGCTGCACAAAGCCTCTGCCTGGAGTCGTCCCGGACATTCAATCAGAAACCGGCGAGAGTCTTGGCGATAACCAGGGTGGTCTGCTGGTGATAACCCAGCCCTGGCCTCACATGCTGCGGACTTTGTACGGCGATCACCAGCGGTACATCGACGTCTACTTCAGCAAGATCGAGGGACGATACTTCGCTGGCGATGGAGCCCGCCGTGACGAAGATGGCTACTACTGGGTCATGGGCCGCGTGGATGACGTGCTGAATGTCTCCGGGCATCGGCTCAGCACGATGGAAGTCGAATCTGCGCTGGTGGCTCATCCGGCAGTCGCTGAGGCAGCCGTTGTCGGGTTCCCGCATGACCTGAAGGGGGAAGGCATTTGCTGTTTCGTCACGCTTAAAGCGGCGACAGGCGACGAAGACCTGAAAAAAGAACTGATCGCTCACGTGCGGAAGCAGATCGGTGCCATTGCGACTCCTGACGTGATTCGTTTTACAAACGCATTGCCCAAGACTCGCAGTGGCAAGATCATGCGACGGCTGCTGCGGGACATCGCGGCCGGTCGAGAATCCGTTGGCGACCAGACCACTCTGGAAGACTTGAGCGTGATGGCGAAGCTGCGAGAGTCCGACGATTAGGTAATGAGTTCAACCGGATCGTGTGTGAAAAAGGTGAGTGGATTACTTGTTTAAGACGCTGGCAGCCCGGTCGTTCCGCGATCGGGCTGCTGCTTTTTTGTTTGAGTCACTCGGCAGGACCGATTGGCGTTGAGTTTACCTGGGATCGAGACGTCGCTCAGCGGTTCGATTCTCTTCCGGCTGGCCGATATTTTCGCGGGGAGATTGCGTGCCTGATTCGCTGAATATTCTGATGGTGGCGGCCGAGAACGACGCGTTGAATGGCGGAAAAGTCGGTGGAGTCGGCGACGTTGTTCGCGATGTTCCCTATGCGCTGGCGGATTTGCCGGAGTTCAGCGGTGTCGTCTCTGTAGTTTGTCCTTCGTACGGGTTTCTGCATAGGACGCGAAAGTCAGCCTTGGTCAAATCGAATTCGCGTTTGGTGGTGAGCGGCTGACTGCTGAGCTGTTCGAGGTGGAAGGCAGGCGATCACACGGCGGAGTTCGTCAGCTCGTCCTGCATCACAAATTCTTCGAGACAATCGATTCCGCTTCGGGTGGCAAGTTGATCTACGTCGATGATGGGGCGGAACTTCCCTTCGCCAGCGATGCCACAAAATTCGCCTGCTTCAACGCGGCAGTTGCGCAGGGTTTGCTGGAGGGCCGTTTTGGGGAAGTCGATATCG
>JABMPE010000160.1 GCA_013203845.1 Rhodopirellula sp.
CGACAACAGAACCCAGACAGCCATCACACCGGTGCGCAAAGCAGGTTAGTCAGTACGAGTGCTCTAAGAAGCGTTTGCGTGATTGTGGTCGGCATGGGTGCCCATTCAATGCTTTGGTATGTCGGAGCTCCGCTTGCCATACCCTACACACGATCACTTACGGAGCTTGTGAA
The DNA here is from genome assembly GCA_013203845.1 of Rhodopirellula sp. Taxonomy (GTDB): domain Bacteria; phylum Planctomycetota; class Planctomycetia; order Planctomycetales; family Planctomycetaceae; genus JABMPE01. The sequence continues at coordinate 174 of JABMPE010000160.1, forward strand.
TCGTGTTGTGAATCACTCCGGTGGCCGACTCGCCGTTGACACCTTTCAGCGCGTAGCGGATCTCCATGCCCCATGTGGGAGCGACATCCGGGACGACCAGCTTGACCGTTTTGCCGTCGTCGGAAACCGATGCCGATTCGATCGTCAGCTCGTGCTCGTCGTAGTGTTTGGAACCGTAGTTGGCGGATCTCTTTAACGCCCAGACTTTAATGCGATAGTTCTGCGGATCGGTTGCTGATTTTGCGTCGACCGGATCGGACAGAGCAATCGAGACTCGGCGCGGAGCTGCTTTCAGTTTCAGCGGCAGGTACGCCGGCTTACCCGTGTAGCGTATGCGGTAAAAGCCACCTGCCTGCTGCTGAGCACTGCCCCAGGCCACCATGCCGCAGGCGTAAAGTTGGCCGTCTGTCGGGTTGAAGCGGCCTCGCATCAGGCCGGTGGGAAACTGAGGCACCGGCAGTTCGCACATGCCGCCCTGCATCTGTCCATCGATTTCTTCGTGAGGCACGACAAAGATTTTTCCGTAACCATACGACAAATTCAGCAGCATGCCCTGGAACGGTCCCCAGCGATCCGAATCGCACCACAACAGCTCGGCAGGTGACCGATCGAACGCGTTGGTGATCCAGCAAAGCGGTTGCTCCATCGCCGCATCCGACGAGTCGGTGACGTCGTGATAGCCGAACATGTTTCCGTAAAAGCCGCCTTCGCGAACCCAGTTGATGCGGTTCTTCGGGTTCCAGTGACCTTCCTGGTCGGTGACGATGAACGAGCCATCCGGATTCAGACACACGCCGTTCGCAGCTCGAAATCCTGTCGCGACGATGTCCGTTTTCAATCCATCTTTACTGACTCGAAGCAGCGTTCCGTGGTGCGGCACCAGCGCCGTCAAGGCATGCCGAGCGGACTTTGCGTAGTAGAAGTTGCCAGCGGCGTCCGTCTGCAGCCCCATCGCGAACTCATGAAAATGGTCCGTCACCTGATGGTCGTTGTTGAAGTTTTCGTAGTAGTCCGTTTCACCGTCTCCGTTGCGGTCGTGCAGAATCGCAATCTGATCACGACACGTGACGAAAATCTTCCCGTCGACGTACTTCAGACCGAGCGGCTGAAACAGACCGGACGCAATCCGCTGCCAGACCAACTGCGGAAGAGTTTCGGCGGACAACTCTGAGTGAGACTCTGGCAACTGAGACAAACCGCTGACCATCCAGACGTCGCCATCCCAGGCACACACGGCAACGCGATCGCCGTCCGGCAGAAAGTCGAAACCCGTCAGCCGTGTTTGCGCGAGCCAGGGATTCTCCGCCGGGTGTGACAAAACGTCGACGGCGAACGGACCATCGTCAGAACCAATGACGGGAGTCGTGGTCAGCTTGACCGGCCAGCGAGCGGGGCCGCCGTTCACCAGCTTTGCAAGATCCGCATCCGGCTGCTCGATCACGAAGCCATCCACCGCCTCGTTGAGAGACACTTTCGGTTTCTTTCGCTGCCACCACAGCGTAAAGGCCAGCGGCTGCGTCCCCGCAGGAATTTTCAGAACGAGTGAACCATCACCGTGACGGATGAACTCCGCGCCGGCAACCGCTGGCTGAATCCCGGCAGCCAGTGACAAGTCCAGCTTTGAATCCGCCGCGTCTGAATGAATCGTGCCTGTGTGTCCATTTCCTGATGCGTCCGCAACTTCCTCTATGTCTTTGTTGTCCGCAGCTCCGGTCGGCTTCCTGGCGGTCGCCATTTCGGCCAACGCCCAGTTCGCTTTGAGACTTTCGTCGGTGGGCAGTTTGTTTGTGTTGGTCAGTTCGGAGTTGGTCAACTGCCGCTGGTAAAAGCGAACGTCTCGAAGATCGCCGTCAAAGTGCGATTGCGGGCCTGGGAAGTTGGAATTAGTAAACCCGATCCGCAGCACGGTCTCTCGCACCGGCTTCTGCGTTGACAATTCGCGGCTGCGATCCGGTTTACCGTCGACGAACAACGTGACGAGTTTCGTCGACGCGTTCCAGGTCATCGCGACGTCATGCCACTTGCCATCGTTGACCCGCCGCTTGGAGGAGACCGCTCCCACCCATCCAATATCAAACGTCAGCTGGCCATTTCTCACGAACAGCGTTTGCCCGTCGGCGATCCACTTCTCACCAGTTTTTGTACGACTGAGAATGGTGCCGCCAGACTTTGTGCGAATTCTGGCGGTGATCGTGAAGTCGTTGCCCGTTGTGTCGAAGTCAGCGGTATCGGAAATCTCAACGAACGATTTCCCGTTGAACTGCAGCGGCTTCTGTTGCGAAGCCGCCAGCGACTCCGCCGCACTGGTTGGTCCGAACGAAACGGCCAGGCCGCCTGTTTTCTGTCTCTGATCGAACGTGGCCAGGATGTCGCTGCCTGCGGTCTCGCGAGCCACCTGCAGAAGCATGTCGCGCGATCGAGGGCCGATGTTGAACGTTCGCGTGAACGCTGGCGAAGTACTGGTACCTTTGGTGACGCTCGTTGCCAGTCCGGGCATTTCACGAACGAGCGTGTCGCCGATGGTGTAATCGATAATCGTCTTCTGCCCGTAGTGCGCGAGTCCTTTGTAATGCGCCCACTTGCGCGGCAACGGGCCGTATTGTCGGTCGTCGCGACCGCGCAATCTCGGATCATCAAACGTCTGCAATTCTGGATCTGCCCAGCTTGGCCCCGTCGGGTTTGCCAGATGAACGTCACCTTTGATGCGCGGGTGAATGTTGTGGCGACCGTTCATGTGGATGCCCTGCCAGTCGATGAAGCCATCGCCGGTCCACGCCGCAGCCACTCGCAGCGTGTCGTGATCGAAAATCATCCAGGACTGCCCGCGAGAAATTCCACCGGGGCCGGGATCGAGCCGGACGGCGATTCCCTTGTACGCAAAGTTGGACCCGGCGTTGCCAACTTCGTAGGTGTTCACGAGGCTCGGACCGTAGTCCATCGTGATCCACGGCTCGTTCTGAACGGGTTCGGGACCGCGAGATTTTCCTTTCGGCAGATCGGCGAGGTACTCATCCGTGACAGCAAAATGCTGCGACGGATTGTGCTCTTTGAGGTATGCCTCACGCACATAATGGATCACGTCGTACTTCTGCTGTGGAACCATCCACGTCTGCGCAATCATCATTCCAAAACCACGAGTCAACGTCTGATACATCGTGTGCGGGTTGGAACCGTTGCGGAATTTTCCCGTCGCAAAGCGCAACGACGTTGGCAGTGAACCTGGCTTGTCGTGCGTGCCGTGACAGTTCACGCAGAGCCGGTTGTAGATCGCCTCGCCCCGCTTGAACGCCGCATTGTCCAGGCTCGAAATCATCGCCGCGTGGTCAATGTCTTTTTCGTATTCCGGAATTCGGATGGCGTACAGCGACGCTGGCGGCTCCAGCTCTTTCGCCCGCAAGGCACCGCCGTCGCGAATGTCGATCAGGTAGCGGATCAGGTCGAGAAACTGCTGACGACTCGCCAGCAGCGCCACCTGACCGGGTGGCATAATCGACTGCTCAATCCGCTTGAACTCGTCGATGTCCGATCGCGGAATTTCGATCAATTTGCCGAGCGGTCGACCTTCACGCAGCACGACCTTGTCAGGCGTTTCCTCTACAGTCAGTCCGATGATGACTTTGCCATTGTCTCTCACAACGACTGCTGTCTGAAACTCTTTGCGGATCGACTTCGACGGGTGCAGCACCGATTCCACCAGAAACGAGTTCGTCGCGTCGGGGCGTTTCTCAGAAAGCGCGGGGCCGAGCGGCGACGTTGATCCATCGACCGAGTGGCATTGCCGGCAGGCCATTTGAGGCTGATAAAACAGCACGGCTCCGCGTTTCGCATCGCCAAACCGAGCGGCTTCGTCGGCAAGCTTCTCCGCAGGAACGCTCGTCAATTCACGTTCGAGTGGCGACACAGAATTCTGACCGACAGCGGGAACCGACTGCAAAAAACAGGCAAGCACGATGGGACAACTGATCGCGTGCAGAAAAGAGACTCGCATTTCTTCGGCCTCGTTGATTCGAATCATGAAAACAATCGAGGATCATAGCGATTCGTGCGGTGGGCTGTGAAACTACCCGATCATCAACTGCAGTACGTGATCAGCGTCAATCGTCTCTCACTCCTGAAAGTCTCCTGGACCGTGATCCTGCACGTTGACATGGACGCGTTTTACGCTTCTGTTGAAGAACGCGATCGGCCCGAGCTTGTCGGGAAACCGGTCATCGTCGGCGGATCCCGCGAAGGCCGCGGAGTCGTTTCCGCAGCGAACTACGTCGCCAGGCAATACGGCGTTCACAGTGCTCTGCCGATGGTGACGGCGTTGCGTTACTGCCCGCGTGCGATCGTGCTGCCGGTACGGATGGAACATTACGCGGCAATCTCGCGACAGATTCGAGAAATCTTTCACCGGTACACGCCACTGGTCGAACCGCTTTCGCTGGACGAAGCGTTTCTCGACGTGCGCGGCAGCGAAACACTATTCGGATCAGCCGCCGAGATCGGCCACAGGATTCAATCCGACATCTGGAACGAGACGCGTCTGGTTGCATCGATCGGTGTGGCTCCGAATAAGTTTCTCGCGAAGATCGCCAGCGACCTCGAAAAGCCGAACGGCTTTGTCGAAGTTACCGCCAACGGCATTCAGCAGTTTCTGAATCCGCTCCCGGTAAAACGAATCTGGGGCGTGGGAAAGCGTGCGGAAGAAATGCTGGCAAAAATCGGCGTCACCACGATCGAGCAACTCTGCAAAACGCCACTCGCGTCGTTGCGGCAGTGCTTTGGAGATTCGACCGCGAACCATCTGCACGAACTGGCGCACGGTCGCGACAGTCGCAGCGTTGTCCCGGACCGCGAAGCCAGGTCGATCTCAAACGAGACAACCTTCCCGATCGACGTGACCGATGTTGACGTGCTGCGATCGTGTCTGCTTGGCCTGACCGAACAGGTCTCGCGACGCCTGCGTCGTCACCAGCTTTATGGCAGAACGGTGCATCTCAAAGTTCGCTACAGCGACTTTCGAACTCTGTCGCGAGCGCACTCGCTGCCAAATCCATCGCACTCGACTTCGGAAATCTGGGACGCCGTTTCTGAGCACCTGCTGCCTCGCGTGGATCTGCACGCTCAACCGGTGCGACTGGTCGGTGTCGGTCTGAGTTCTTTGGGGACAACGCGCGAACGGCAGAAGACGCTGTTCGACGATCATTCCGAACGCGATTCCGAAATCGACTCAGCCACCGACGCGATCCGCGAAAAGTTTGGCGGAGGAGCGATTCAACGCGGCTCGACGTTCTCATCAAAGCGGAAGCCTGATGACAGAGGCCATGAAATGTAGCGGCTGACAAGAGCAGCGCAGACATACTATTCAGCACAACAAGATGACATACGCGTGATTGAGTCATTGCACAATCACGTGCAACGACGGTTACGGCGATTCTTCAAATGAGAACTCGCGGAACATCGTGGTGTCGTAGCTGCTGCCGTTGTAAATGCGGTAGTTGTTGTACCGATACTTGCTGCGGATCGAGAAGCCAGGACCGCGTTGCCGAATGGCTGGCCTGTACGCGCTACGCGAGTTTGGCAGGGCATGCGGCGGCAGCGAAGTCATGGCGAAGGGTGACCCGAAGCCAGCGGCGCCCGGTGGCATTGGCAGTTCATCACTGAACCACGACTGACGAAACGCCCAGTCAGCACCTTCCGCTGGCAACGTGCCGAGCAGGATTGTTCCAAGGATTGCGATGACGGCTGATTTCGGAAACATGCGAAACTCCCCGATAGCGGCGTGGTCGCGGAAAACCTCGCGAACACTTCGAAAACCATGTTGCAGAATCGCAACAGGTGTTGTGGCCGACTTCGGTTGAATGTTGCCGTAAAGCAACATTTCAGCACTGAATCGACCACAATATCAGGTTTCGCATAACCCGTGCCGCGACGTCGTCAGGCTAAAAAAGAAGACCACCGCAAGTTCAGCGACGCACGACAACAAACAGCAGCGGTGCCGTTTCGCTGGTCGTTGCTGATCGGCGAACCGAAGTTTCGAATTCGGCGGCTGGTAGCGTGTCGATCAGTTGCTGGACACATCCGGCCTCGTCATCGCCTCCGGTATGGCCGGGGTATACCAGGACGGTCACAATCCCGCCGGGGCGGATCAGTTCCAACGCGATTCGAAGCGCAGCAATCGAGGAGTCAACTTCCGTGATCACGGCGTGATCGCCGCCGGGAAGATATCCAAGATTAAACATCACGGCGGCGACAGAATCATGCAACGCTTGCGGCACGGCAGCCTGCATTTCCGCATGGCTGCGATGCAGCAGCATGACGTTCGCATAACCAATGTCTGCCAGCCGCGCGGCGGTGCGCCGCAACGCGTCGCGTTGAACATCGAAGGCGAAGACTCGTCCCTCATGACCGACGGCCTTCGCCAGAAAGCAGGTGTCGTGTCCGTTGCCGGCTGTGGCATCAATGACCGTTTCGCCCGGCCTGACCACATCGCGAACCAGCTGCTGCGCCTGCTCCGTGAGACGTGGAACTCGCGGCCTCTCGGCTCGGGAAATTCGTGGCCGGAATCGTTCCTGATAATCGAGTTCTGAGTCGATCGAACTTCCGTCGATCAGGAAATCGGCAAACTGTTCTGCCACCAGCGGTGCGAGCAGAGATCCTTTGGAACCCAGTCCGTTAAAAATCGCCAGCTGTGGAAACTCTCGATGCACGCCGATAATAGGCCGACGTTCGGTCACCACCGGTCGAACCCCGGAGTCGTGACCGACGATCTCGAACGGGAGCTTCAGAAATTGTTGGAGGCGTTCCACGATCTCGTCTCGACCCGACGTCGTAACGCCTCGATCGAGGTTGTCAAAGTCGTAAGTTGATCCCGCCTTGAAGATCCCGTCGCCGCACGGCACCAGCCAGACGCCCTGGTTCACGATTCTTGTTTCTGCCAGACGGTCGATCTGCAATGTCAGGATCTCACCGCGAGCGGATTTGAATTCGACGTCGTCAAACCAGGGGTTTGCTGCTCCGAGTGCCCCCTGGCAGAAGATGACTCGCCTTGTCCAGACGTCAGGATTTGCCAGGTGAACCAAGCCGTCTCCACATTCCAGATCGGTAGCGGGATTCAGATCAGCGATCCGCAACGAGTCGTCCGTGATGAAAACTTGGCGCGACGCGGCGAGATAAGCAGCTACATCGAGTCGCCTGGCTGTCGGTAATTCGAAGCCGCCAAACGGAGCCTCAAAGGTCTCTGCATCGACGAGTTGCTGCGGCTGTCGGATTTCAACAGGATGCTCGGACCAGTCCCGGAGGTTGAATTCCGCTTTTGATTCCTCGCTGTCGAACAATCGAACCTGGCCAGGTTGCGTCAGGAATAGCGACTTCGTTGCAGTCTCAACCCGGCAATAGAACTCGTCCGCTGCGGCCCAGCATTCGTCCAGACGCCATGCGGGAACCAGACGCTTGCCGGTCACCGGCGTCATCAATCCGGCGGCGACTTTGGACGCACAGGTGCCGTCGTCTCGATCAACGACAATGCCGCGAAGTCCGCGCCACTTCAACTGCCAGGCCAGCGTGGTACCGGCAATGCCCTGCCCGACGATGACAAAGTCGAGCGGCTGTTCGTCGTTGGTTGTCGTCACGTCAGTTTTTGCCAAAGCTTCTGAAGTGTTGCGATGCTTTTGTCATCAGGCCGCAAGCCTCCGTAGGCAACCTCCGCGTAAAGCTGACTGACTTCGTGGGCCTCGTTCGAAATCTTCAAACGTCGAGACTGCAACCGTTGACCGAATTCCATCGGTGTCTGATCCGGAGTCCGGCCGCAGTTATTTTCGAAGGCCCATGCCTGCAGCGCTTCGAACGTGTAGCGAACGAGTTCACCGGGAGAGCTCTTTGCCGCCTTTCCCGACCGGAACGGATCGCGAAAATCACTGAACGGTCGCAGCGGCGCAACAGGTTCGTCTGAGGCCGCTTCGCCTTCATCCGCCCCCGCCCCCGTCGCTGACTTGCGACCGAACATCCCGAGCAACTCGGCCCACAGCTTGCTGAAAAAACTGACGACGGCAGGCCAGTTCTTTATGGCCATGTAGATGACGCCAGCCGCCATCGCTCCATAGATCAGCCACTTGAACAGCGTCCCCATATTCTCCGCAATCGTGTCCATCCAACTGCTATCGGATTCCGGCGTCGATTCCGGTTGTTCAGACTCAGCGGCCTGCTCTTCTCCGGCTTTCTCCCCGGCTTCTTCTGCAGCTTTCTCTTCTGCGGTCTCATCCGGAGATTTCTCCGCGTCGTTCTGAGCCAGCTGCTCGCCTGATTGCTTCTCGTCTGAAGTCTGCTCACCGGATTGATTCTGTTGTTTGTTGGCAGAGTCTTCATTCTGCGCAGTCTGCTGGTTCTGCTTTCCGCTGCCTTGCTTGTCGGAGTTCTTCTGCTCTTCGCCGCCTGTCGATTGTTGCTGGTCTTTTCCTGACGGGTCGGACTTCGAACCTTGACCTTCGTTCTGCGCGGTCTGCTGCCCTTCGCCCTGTTTGTTTTCTCCCTGCTGGCCTTCGCCTGGTTCCTCTCCCGACTGCTTGCCGTTTTCGCCGTCGCCTTTCTGATCGCCGCCATCGCCGTCCTGGGTATTCTGCTGATCGTTCTGAGCCATCTGCTGGCCGGGTTGATCGCCACCCGGTTGACCCTGCTGATCGGGATCGGTTGCTGAACCTTTTTCCGCACCCGCATCGGCAGGACCATTCAGCTGACCGTCGCCCTTGCCGCCGTCGTCATTCAGGAATGCCCAGTCGGACGCTTCCTGCACTTCTTCACTGACATAATCAATCGCTTCGGCGATCGAATAATCACCTTGCGGCCTGGGCAGGAGCATCGCCATGACCAGAATGCCGATCGCAATCGCCGACCCCATGCCGATCCAGGTGACCGCCATCGCGGCTGGCATTTCGAGATGACGCTGCCTGAGGTAACGACGCAGGCCCAGGAAGCTGGTCGTCAGTAACAGGCCCAGCGCCGCTCCGACGTAAACCAGCAGGCACTGAAACGCGAAATGCCGCGAAGCCACGTTCGTCGCCGGAATCCACACCTGACCGAACCCGTACAGCGGTAACGCGGCCAGCGAAAAGTAAACCACCCACAGACCTGGAGCGTGGGGCTTGCCAGCCCGCTCGGACTCGTTGACGAACAGCCGCTTCCAGAACGGAACCTTCTTTTCTTCGGCTTTCCGATCTCCCTCTGTCGCGCCGCTGGATGTTGAAGCTGCGTCGGCTGAACCTTCCGACCCGGCGTCTGCATCGGTCAGTTCTGCTTCGTCCGCGACACCGGCCACCTGCAACAGGCCCTCGCCCGACGCGTCTTCGGATTCATCAATGAGAGTACAGTCCCACGTCAGCTTGTCGGCGCACCACGCGACAACTCCCAGACAAACGATCGGGACCAGCGGTGCTTCCGGCGCAAACTTGAAGATGGTCAGCGCGGTCGCGCCGGCCAGGCCTGCCAGAAACATCGCGGCGTGAGCGCGACCATTCTCGATCGCAATTCTTGCCACCAGTACAGCACCGATCACAAACCAGAACAGAATCCAGCGAATACGCGTCGGTCGCCCGCCATCGTAACCCAGTTCCGCCAGAAACCAGACCAGGCTGCCGGTCAGCAACATGATCAGCGCTGGCGTGATGGCAATGGCCATGTAATCCGCCAGCGTCTTATCGAGTTTCGACCGGGCCATGGCGACTGGTTTCTGGAAAGTGATGCCGGAGCGGAAACGTGTTGAAGCATGAAATCGTATGTCGATGAAAACTCAACTCAGCGTACACAGTGTCGCAAATGGTGTCACTTCGAAGCTGAATCGACGAAACAAATCCGTGTGAAGCCTTCATCAGGGTTTCTGACCACGAAAAACACCAAAGACACGAAAAAGTCAGATTCTATATCGTTGGTACTTTTCGTGGTTCATTTCAGGAATGCTCCGAAGGATTCAACTGACGCCATGAATACTGCGGTTGAAATCCGAGCAGGCGTCGAGCTTTGTCGATACTGATGACGCTGGCGGAACCCTGCAGCGCTTTGCGGACTTCGACTTTCGGAGCGAACTCTCTCAGAAGAGCCATCGTGGGTGCATCAAACCGAAGGTCTTCGGCAGCGATGAAACAGGCTTCGTGGCCGGTGATGTCCGCTTCCAGCGCCTGACGACAGGCGATCGCCGCATCTCGGACATCCACGTAAGGCCACATCACAAACCGAGTCGCCAGCAAACCCGCTGGCGTCGGCCACGGAAAGGCGAAGTAACCGTCTTCCTGGATCACGTTCATGATGCGCAGACTGACCGCCGCGATTCCCGTGCGGCGGCTGGCCGTGGCGATGATCTCTTCACCCAGCACCTTCGAAAGTCCGTACGGCTCGAACGGTGTCAGAGAATGCTCCTCGTCAACAGGCACGTACTCCGGCCAGTAAGCTGTGGGCGATTCGTGCCAGCCGAGCGTGAATACGGACGAGGCAAACACGATCTTCTGCAGACCAATGGCCGCCGCCGCTTCCGTGATGTTCCAGGTACTCATCACGTTGTTTCGAAACGTGACCGACGACGGCTGCGACACCGGTCCGGGGATCGCTGCCAGGTGAATCACGGCGTCGGATCCGGTCAGTACATCAATCGCGACCGCCGAGTCCGTTAGATCCGCCGGCAGAAACCGACACTGCATTTTTTCTGGCCGCTCTTTGTCGACACCGAGCACGGTGTAGCCGCGGGAAATCAGATCGGACACAACCTTTCGACCAAGTCTCCCGGCAGCTCCAGTCACGACAATTTTCTTCATGGTGTGCTTTCAAGCGGTTCGTTCATCGCCGGCAAATTGAATCAATCGATCTTCATTCAGTTTTCTCATCGCACGGGCTCAGTCCGCTCTCTCCCAGCGGAGATCGGCGACTTCACAAATCAGCATCGCTCGAAGGAGATGGGACTACGTTATTGCATCGACCGAACAGGCCCCGCGTCAGTCTACCAATTCATCACCCGGCAACTGCATCATCGCGAATACTGCTCCGACCGGATCGACCTGCACGGAGAATCGGCAGGTGTCCGGAATATCTCGCGGCGGAATCACCGTCTGTGCTCCCAGAGACTCCGCCAGCGCAAACCGCTCATCAATGTTCTCAGCATAGAGATACGTCAGCCAGGCGGGAGGATGATCGGCTTCCGAAGACATCGGCATGATGCCGGCGACATCCTCGTCTGCAGCCCGCATCAGCGTATATTCGCCTTTGGTCCGCGAGAACTGCTCGATCGCCGACCACCCAAAGACGGACTGATAAAACGATCTGGCTGACGGCACGTCGGTCGTGAGCAGCTCGTTCCAGAAGAACTGCCCCGATCCAGGCTCTGAGGGACGTTCGATGGGACTGGCTGGCTCCAGCGCTTTCAACAGAGCCTGTTGCCGATCCATGATGACGGCGAACTTTCCAATGCCTGGGATATCCATCGTCGGCACGGGAACCTGCCCGCCTTCTGAAAGCGCACATTCGGTGGCCGCGTCACAGTTGGTGACTTCAACGTAGCCAATCCAGTGTGCCGTGAGTCCGGATGCCGAATCAACCGGCACGATGCCACCGCACTTGATCCCGTCAACACGGATGACGCAGTACGTTCCCGCTTCGCCCAGATCGATATCCTGAACGTCCCACTCCGGAAACAGCGAGCTGTAAAATTTCCGCGACCGACCGACGTCGCTCGACATCAGGTCGTGAAACACGAACCGTCCTGGTCGCTCTCGTCGATCTTCCATGCGCTGCTCTTTCCAGACGAAATCTTCCGAGTTCGCGTTAGACGACACTGCCAACCTCTACTGCGGAATGTCAAACACCGGCGTCTCTGGCAGCGATGTGAATTCCGTATCGCCGATGAAGAGTGCTCCGGCATTCGTGTGCAGTGTCTGCTGCTCGGGAGTCATCCCTTCATCAGCCGTCGTCAGGATCAGTTTGATATGACCGTTCCACTCGACGAGTTGCGGGCACGTGACGCGAGGCGATTTTTCCGTTCGCCAGATGGCTTCGACGTCGCCCGTCGCCAGCGAAAACTGCTTTGCTTCTCCGAACGCCGCATCAGCAGAATTGTAAAACGCGATGATCACGCTGGCTCCGTCCGGCGTGGCGATCATGCCATCGGGAAACGCATCACCCTGGCGAAGATCGACAACGATCTCCGGTGGCGACAACCTGCCGTCGGTAACGTCCAGCTCGTAACGGACGACAGTCTTCGTTGGCGTATCGATATCCAGCAGCGTCACTCGTTCGCCATCGCCAAAAACGACCTTGCCGTTCGAGCAGGTTTGATCGCTGCGCAGCCGAATCGTCTGCCAGTCTGAACGTCGCCAGAGATACAGCCCGGCTTTGGCCTCGGAAAACTTCAGATCCTTGCAGCCGAAAATCAATCCGCCAGAAAAGACGACGCCATCGTTAATCACCGTGCCTGTCACGCCACTTTCGATCGGGTCACCCAACGGCCGAAATGACGAGCTGTTCGTGTCGAACAACCCCAACTGTCGTTCCATGCCGGTCACAAAAACACCGTCTCGATTCGTCGGGAACGCAAAACCCGGTCGACCCGGAAGATTGATCGACTGGTTCGCACCGGTCGCAAAATCGAACAGGTTCAGCGAGCCGCTCTTTGCGTTCGCTCCATGTTGAATCGCGACCCAGCTCAGATGATCATCGCCGTAGGGATACGGTCCTTCTGGCAGGAATCGAAGCGGCTCTGTATCCGGACGGAACAGAACTTCGGTCGTAAATTCACGCATCAGAGACGCCTCTATTCTTGCAAACAGTCAGTGACAAAATTTTGAATCGCAGAAGTCGCGAAGTTCTCGCTGAGGAACAGGAAAGCTCTCCATATTCCTCTGCGTTTTTCTCCTCTGCGAACTCTGCGACTAAAGAAAGTCTGTGCATAAAATCAGGCTTCCGGCCGAAGCAGCGGGAAGTAGATCACGTCTCGGATACTTCGAGCGTTAGTAAGAAGCATGATCAATCGATCGATGCCGATACCCAACCCGCCGGCTGGTGGCATGCCGACTTTCAGAGCCTGCACGAAATCGTGATCCATCTTCGCCATTGAGTCTTCTTCCGACATCCCGGCCAGCTGCGTCAGGAATAAATCTTCCTGCAACCGCGGGTCGTTCAGTTCGGTGTAGGCGTTGGCCAGTTCCATGCCATGAATGAACAACTCAAACCGCTCCGCGATATCAGGGTTGTTGCGTTTCCGCTTGGTCAGCGGGCAGATCGAGGCCGGATAATCGATGACGAAGACCGGACCAACCAGCGAGTCCTCGACCTTCTCCTCGAAGATTCCGTTGACCAGCACGTCGTGATGCACGCCTTCGGTTTCCAGATGCAGCGACTTTGCCAGTTCCAACACACCAGCCTGATCGGACATTTCGATCCCAGCATGTTCTTTGAACAGGTCGCCATATTTCTTACGTGACCAGGGAGCGGTGAAATCGATTTCCTTGTCACCCCACGGCAGCACCATGGAATCGCTGATCGACTTCACGCAGTTGCAGATGATCTCTTCGGTCAGGTCCATCATCGATTCGTAATCGCCGTACGCCTGGTACAGTTCGATCATCGTGAATTCCGGATTGTGAGTGGCATCGACGCCCTCGTTCCGGAACACGCGACCAATTTCGTACACGCGTTCGACGCCGCCGACCATCAGCCGTTTGAGATGCAGCTCCAGCGCGATCCGCAGGTAAAGGTCGATGTCCAGCGCGTTGTGATGCGTCGTGAATGGTCGCGCCGCCGCTCCGCCAGCGATCGCATGCAGCACCGGCGTTTCCGTTTCAATGAACCCGTGAGAACGCAGCGTGCTGCGAACCGTCGAAATGATCTCGGTCCGCTTGAGCATCCGCTCCAGCACGCCTTCGTTGTAAATCAGGTCGATGTACCGCTGACGGAGCAGCAGTTCGATGTCTTTGGCCCCGTGGAACTTCTCCGGCGGCTGCGCGAGCGACTTGCAGAGCACCGTCAGGTTCTCGACAAAGATCGAAATCTCGCCGCTGTCAGTGCGTTTCAGAAATCCATCGATACCGACCAGGTCACCCAGATCGAGTGCGCCCATCAGCGTCCATTGCTCTTCGGAAAGTTCGCCGCGGCTGAACAGGAGCTGAATTTTTCCGCTCCAGTCCTTCACATTGAAGAATCTCAGCTTGCCTTGCTTACGGCGAGTCATCAGCCGACCGGCGATGCGAACCTTCTCGCCCTGGGCACCATTTTCTTCCGGACACTTTCCGCGCGCCGTTTCGATACTGATGTGATTGTCAAATCGCTGGCCCCAGGGATCGTGCCCCAGCTGTTCGATCTGTTCGAGTTTGACCAGCCGAGCGGCTTCAAAACGGTCAGGTTTTCTTCGCTGTGGAGCGGCGTCGGAAGAGTTGTTCTGTTCGGCGTTGTCGGACATTCGTGTTTTCTATCGTTCGAAATGAGTTATCTGTTCGAAAACCAACGTAGGGCCAGTTCCTGCCGACTGGCGGGAACCGGCCCTGCGCCGGCTTTTGCGGTTGACCCCTTGCGTCTCCGCAGCTTCGCGTCAGATTTCTTACAGTATTCAAAACCAGCTTCGACTGGCGACCGTGCGGGCGGGCATCTTCGAAGATGCCACCTTCGGTTTCAACGGCCTGGCTTCACTCCTTTTCAGCATTCCGGAAACACCATGCCTGACGCGTCTGACACAAAAACTCACTTTGCAGGTCGGTTTCTGAATCTGGTGTCGAAGAACGGTTGGGAATTCGCCACCCGCACCGGTTCTACTGGAGTGGTGGCCATCGTCGCGATCACCGACGACGACCACGTTTTGCTTGTCGAACAGTTTCGGCCACCGGTCGGCAAATTCGTGATCGAAATTCCCGCCGGTCTGGCCGGAGACATCGCCGGTTCCGAATCAGAAGCGTTCGCTGAAGCCGCCCGCCGCGAACTGCTCGAAGAAACCGGCTACGCCGCGGCGAGCATGCGGGAACTCCAGACCGGCCCGTCGTCCGCCGGCCTTACCGACGAACTGATTACGTTCTTCGAAGCCAGCCGACTGACAAAAGTCGACGAAGGCGGCGGAGACGACTCCGAATCCATCACCGTCCACGCAATCCCCCGAGCCGAACTCAGAGCCTGGCTTACCCAGCAGGCCGCTTCGGGAAAACTCATCGACCCCAAAATCGGAGCAGCCCTCTGGATGGCCGGCAGGTAACTGAGTTCCCGATCAATCTTCCGTGAAGTAGGCGGTCGCTCGCGATCTTCATCTCGCAAGCGGCATGGATTGCATACTTATGCGAGGATTTCCTGGACGACGTGGCCGTGGACGTCGGTGAGGCGGCGGTCGATGCCGTTTTGACGGTAGATCAGTCGTTTGTGATCGATGCCCAGCAGATGCAGCACGGTGGCGTGGAAGTCGTAGCAGTAGGTTTTACCTTCTTCGGCCTTGTAGCCCCATTCGTCGCTATGGCCATAACTGACTCCTGCTTTGACACCGGCTCCCGCCAGCCAGGTGACGAACGAGCCTCCGTTGTGGTCTCGCCCGTCGCCGCCCTGAGCGAACGGCGTGCGACCAAACTCCGTCGTCCAGATCAGCAGCGTGTCGTCGAACAGGCCGCGTGATTTCAAATCTCTGATCAGTGCCGCGATGGGCTGGTCGACCGACATCGCAATCGGCGGCAGCTCTTTCGGTATACTGCCATGATTGTCCCAGTTGCCGGTGGCTCCTTGAGGCCCGCTCCAGACCTGTACGAATCGCGTCTTTCGTTCGACCAGCCTTCGAGCCAGCAGACAGCGCCGGCCGAAGTCTTCGGTCACTGCAGCATCCAGACCATACGCTTTGTGCGTCGCTGCGCTTTCCTTCGAAACATCAAACGCTTCGGGAGCGGACAACTGCATGCGAGCCGCCAGTTCGTACGACTTGATCCGGGCATCCAGCAACGAGTCCCCCGGCTGTTTTTCAGCATGTCCGGCGTTCAGTTTCCGCAACAGGTCGAAGCCATCGCGGTCGGCATCGCGTGTCGCAAATTGGTATTTCTCGCGAGCGAACAAATCGGGAATGGGATTCTTTCCCGACGCGTTAATCACCGTGCCCTGGTTAACCGCCGGCAGAAAGCCCGCTGAGAACGGCCCCTTCTGGTTGTACGGCAGTCCCTTCGCGTCCGGCAGCACAACGAAGGTGGGCAGTTCGTCGGTGAGATTCCCCAGTCCGTAAGAAATCCAGGCACCCATTGACGGAAAACCCGGCAACAGAAATCCTGAATTCATCATGTAAGTGCCCGGCCCATGCACGTTGGTCTTCGACGCCATCGCCATCAGAAAAGCCATCTGGTCAACTTCTTTGGCCTGATGCGGAAAGACGCTGCTGACCCACCGACCGCTCTCGCCGTGCTGTTTGAACGGAAACGGGCTCTTCATGAGGGCGCCAGGCATCGCGGTGAAGCCTTCCGGCTTCTTATCCGGTCCCAGTTTCTGCCCGTGCAGTTTCTCCAGCTCAGGCTTGTAGTCGTACGTGTCCATCGGACTCGCGCCGCCGGTCATGAAGAGCTGGATGACTCTTCGCACTTTGGCCCGATGGTGCAGGCCGCCGTTGAATTCAGGCTGCGGTCGATCGTGCTCTGCCGACATCGCCTCATGTGCGAGCATCTGAGACACGGCAAGACCACCCAGGCCGCCGCCAACGTTCCACAGAAAATCACGTCGCGAGTTACTCATGTTGGATTTAACCTGTCTTCACTCCACAAACAGAAATTCGTTGCTGTTCAGCAGAACGCGACACATGGCGGCGAGGCCGTATTTCTGAGCGTACTCAACCAGCAGCACTCGTTCCTCTTCACGAGGCTCACGTAAATAAACGAGCCGACACGCCTGTACCACCTGGTCATCAATTGTCGTCTTTGTTGATTCCAGCAACTTCGCCATCACCTGACTGTGATGCAGCACGAAGTCGTTATTGAACACCGACAACGCCTGCAGCGCGGACACCGATTCGCCGCGTTTCGGTGACAGCAAACCGAGGTCGGGAAAATCGAGTGACTCCATGAAGGGATCGGCGATGCCTCGCCAGACGACTCGATAAATACTCCGTCGCGCGGCGATTGGATCGTTCCAGTCAAAAGCGTCGTAATCCAGCTTCGGCGTGGCCTGAGCCCCCTTGGACTGCGTGAATTGCTGAATGCCGGGCCCGCCCATCGTCAGATCGATTCGACCGGAAATCTGCAGGACAGCGTCGCGGAAACATTCCGCATCGAGTCGTCGACGATTCATCCGCCACAGCAATCGATTCTCCGAGTCGATCGTGGACGCGTCAGCCAGTTGATCGCTGCGAATTCCGGAGGTCAGACCGTTTGATTCAGGCACGGCCGATGCTCGCTGCCAGGCCGACGACAGTAGAATCAACCGGTGCAGCTGTTTCAACGATCCCTGGGCATCATCGCGAAACCAGACCGCCAGCCAGTCGAGCAGTTCCGGGTGCGAGGGAATGCCTCCCATCCGCCCGAAGTCGTTGGGAGTGTCACACAAGCCTCGCCCGAAATGGTAGGACCACGTTCGATTCACGATGCTCCGCCACGTCAGCGGGTTGTCGGGCGATGCCAGCCAGTCCGCCAGAGCCGCTCGACGGGACGCTTCGTCATTCAGATCGGCCAGTTCAAACCGCCCGGCGATGCTGGCGATTGCGGACAAGGCACCCGGCGCGGCCACCGCTCCCGGTTGATCAATATTTCCACGCCGCAACACGTGGACCATCCGGGGCACAATTGGGCTGGCCTGTTTTGCGGCACGTGAGTAGCTGGTCGATACCGCGTAGACGGAAGCTTGAGCCGGCAGACTGGCCAGTTGCGTTTCCGCGTGAATTCGTAACGCATGAGCCGCGATGGCCGCCTGCTGCTCTTCCGAACGTTGATCGCGCTGAACTTTAACCGCGGCCAGAACCGAGTCCGGCAGAACCTTTGCTGACGCACCGGCAGCATCTGTCGCATAGAGCTTCACTCGTCCGATCAGATGTCCGCCACCATGCAGTTGCTTGAGCACGACGACAATCTGACTGGAAGGCTTCAACGACGAGGGCTCGTCCAGTTCAAACACCGCGTAATGCGCTATTCCGACCTTCGGATAAATTCCCCACGCGGTCGCCGGATTTGCATCGAGCGCGTGAGAAATCGTCCAGCCTGCCTGATCCCAATCCGCCGTCGCCTGACGAATTTTCAGCGGACGCCGCTCGGTGGAATCAGCATCGACAACGAAGGCTTCGATCTCGGACAGGTGAAGATTGCCGTTGTCCTGCCGACCCGGCCCTTTCAACGGCAGGCTGTCGTCCGAAAGCACGTCCAGACGCAACGCCGTCAGCTTTGTTAAAGAAACCGGTGCCGTGATGGTGTAGGTATCTTTTTCCGGACGGACACCCGATGCCAGAATCGAGCCGTCCTCAAGCAGGTTCAGGGTCGAGCCGTCCGACGACAGAAACTCGCCTGGCGACAGTGGAATCCAGACAGCTGGCTGCTTTCCGAACTCCTCTTCCCATCGCGTGATAACGTCGGCGTGCTCTGTTGCGAGCAGCGTCGCTCGGTCGTCACTCTGCGTGGCCGCCAGCAAACTGTTGAGCCGACGCCGTTCGCGGCCGACCGCCGGATCGGCGTCAAACTCGACCGCCCCTTTTCCCACTCCGGCAAACACGGCTTGCAGTGAATAGTAGTCTTCCTGACTGATCGGATCGAATTTGTGACTGTGACAACGCGCACAGTTGGCGGTCGTGCTGACGAACGCGGCCATGGTCTGCGTCACCATGTCGTCCCGGTCCAGATAGTCGAACGTCACCGGCGCCGTCCCTGCACGACTCAGCTCAAGTGGACCGGCCGCGATGAATCCCAAAGCCGCCGTCAGTTGAGGCTCGTCCGGATAAAACCGATCCGCTGCCAGTTGCTCACGAATAAACCGAGCCCACGATGTGTCTCGATTGAAACTGGCGATCACGTAATCGCGATAACGCCAGGCGTTCGGTCGAAAGACGTCGTGTTCGCAGCCGTGAGAGTCAGCAAAGTGGACGGTGTCCAGCCAGTGTCGCGCCCACCGTTCGCCGTAGCGTTCTGAATCCAGCAGTCGGTCGACCAGTTTCTCATAAGCCAGTGGATCAGGATCAGCGATAAATGCCGCGACCGCTTCCGGCGTCGGCGGCAACCCGTGCAGATCGAAATAAACCCGGCGAATCAAAGTCCGTCGGTCCGCCCGTGGAGCATGAGAAACTCTTTTGTCCTGAAGTCGCTGCTGCACGAATGCGTCGATGGCGTTGCTGGTTTCGCCGTTCTGGAGATTGACTTGCGGAACAACGGGGCGCTGCAGCGGACGCAATGACCACCAGTCCGTGGGGTCGCTGACAACTTGCGGCGCGGGTTTCGTGGTGCGTGGATCGGGTGCCCCGCGTTTGACCCATTCGGTCAGAAGTTTGACTTCCGATGTTGACAGTTTCTCGTCCGGCGGCATCTGAAAGTTCGAGTCAGCGCGGAGTACCGCCTGGATCAGCAGACTTTTTTCCGGCTGGCCCGGCACGATTGCCGGCCCGCGATCTCCACCTTCGCTCCAGCCGCCGCGGGAATCCAGTGTCAGCCCACCTTCCATTTCTCCCGAAGAATGCGAATGACAACCGAAACACTTAGACCTCAGCAGCGGCTCAATCCGCGCCGAGAAAATCCGCAGCCCATCGGCATCCTCAGCCGACGGTTCCTGCGAGAAACCACTGACCGACAGCGCCAGCACGATCACAACGACGGTGGCGAGTTGTGGAAACCTGATGAGATTGTTGAGTGGGTGGATCAAGCGGGCCATCTCCTGATGTCTGCAGAGAATGTCCCATGATGACGTGCCACGACTCCCGTTGAAAACTCAAGCCCCAACTGAGAACGCTGGTGAGACGCCGATTGATGCCATTCAATGGTCGACCAGCCTTTAATTCATCCGGATTGGAGTCAGTAGTTGTTGAGTCCGAACGCGTCCCGGAGTTCGTCAATGACCGACTCAGGCATCACGGAGACGTTACCGATCGATCTGGCATTGATAACGGCTTCGGCGGTCGATTCCAGCACTTCCAGACGGTCAAACGTGTCCAGCACACTGGATCCCGTGACGAGAACGCCGTCGTTTTCGAGAATCGCGGCTGGCGACGCGGCGGAAATCGAATCCGCGATACTGCCATCGTTGTGATACTGCACGCCGTAAGGAACGCGTTCGACGTCGCGAAGAAAGACGTAGCTTTCCGGAATCGTGCGGGCGTCGAACGTCGAGTCGGTTACGCTGAATGCTGTCGCGTTGACGGGATGGGCGAACGCAATCGCCTGGACGTGCGGGTGCTTCCGGTAAATCGCCTGGTGAGCAAACACCGCCCGACTGGCCTTCTTCCCGCGTTCCCGTCGCTCCCCTTCGATCAGGACGAAATCGCTGACGCCAAGTGTCTCGCGATCCCGCTGTGTCGGCGTGATCAGAAACGAGTCCTCTCCGAGTCGGGCTGAGAAACTTCCTTCGGTACTGATCAGCAAACGCTGCCGACAGCCTCGACGTACGAATTCACCAAGCTGACGCCGCAATTCCATTTCCTGGGCGGTGGCGGGTTCCGGCTTGAACGAATCCAGAGCGACGCTGCGGGAATGTGCCTGTTCCAGCTGCAATTCGGTCAGGTATCGGATGTCGCCAAGGTGCCTGCCTTTGACAATGGTTCTGGCCGCGAACTCGAACGCTTCGAAGCGTTGGAAAGCGTTCGACAGACTCTCGCCACCCACGACCACACCGTGGTTTTCCAGGATCACGCTGTCGCAATCGGCTTTGAAACTGTCGGCGATGTTGCTTCCCAGTTGCCTGCTGCCGGGCAACGCGTACGGAGCAAATCCTGTCTTTCCACAAACCGAATGAGCCTGATGAAACAGCTTCGTGTCGGGCGTTTGCCGGCAGATGCTGAAGGCGACCAGAGCGACGGGATGAGCATGTACGATCGCGCGGATATCCGGACGCGCGGCGTAAATTGCCTGATGAAATGGAAACTCGGAAGAAGCCGGGTGCAGGCCTTCGACTGAACCGTCCGGTTTCACGCAGACAATGTCCTGGCGAGTCAGATTGCCCTTATCCACTCGTGCCGGCGTAATCCAGATGTCGCCGGAATCGTCGCGGATCGAAAGATTGCCGCCGGAAGTTGTCGTCATCCGGTAACGATAGATGCGTTCCATCGTCTGCATGATTTCGTCACGCGGATGCGTCAGTTGTCTGGTCATATCGATACTCGAAACAAACGGGTCGGGAGTCGTTCTGTTGAATGACCACTACTGAGTCGCTGTTCCACGGATGAGTCGCTGATTCACAGACGCCGATTACGACGCGTCCGACTGCACGACGACCCGCTCGAAGTCGGCCATTTCAGCGCGGCCTCCGACAATCAGCGGCGTGCGCTGGTGAATGCTGTCCGGCTGGATATCCAGCACTCGCTGGTGCCCATTGCTGGCCACGCCGCCAGCCTGTTCGGCCAGGAAAGCGATGGGGTTGGCTTCGTAGAGCAATCGCAGTTTTCCGCCGGGATTGGCCTCGGTCGGAGGGTAAAGAAAGACGCCCCCTTTCAGCAGTGTCCGATGAAAGTCAGCGACCATCGAGCCGATGTAACGAGACGCGTACTTGTGACCGAGTGCACCGTTACGCAGCCGATCGATGTACTCGACATAGGGCTGCGGAAAGGAGTCCAGATAGGCTTCGTTAACCGAGTAGTACGGTCCCTGTTCGGGCATTTGAATGTTGGGATGACTCAGAATATAGGCCCCCAGCGAAGGGTCGAGCGTAAAGCCATGAACGCCGTTGCCAGTGCTGTAAACCAGAATGGTGGACGACCCGTAGACCACATACCCCGCGGCAATCTGTTTGCAGCCCGGCTGAAGAACCCACTGATCGGAATCGTCCAGTGCCACGCCTGGAGGGCGACGTAGGATTGAAAATGTCGTGCCCACGCTCACATTCACGTCGATATTGGAAGAACCATCCAGTGGATCAAACACGACGGCGTAGTTGGCGTTCTCTGCTCCCTGGTGAACAATCATCGGCTTCTCGTTTTCTTCCGAGGCGAGTATGCCGACGCTGTCACGAAGTCCCAGAAAGTGAATCAGCACCTCGTTCGAGTAGACGTCCAGCTTCTGCTGTCGTTCGCCCTGGATATTGGTGTCACCGTGTTCTCCGATGATGTCCGACAGACCGGCACGACGGACTTTGTCCTGAATCATCTTGGTGGCCATCGTGATGCCTGAGAGCAGCGACGAGAATTCGCCCGACGATCCAGGGAATCGCTTCTGGTCATCAAGAATGTGTTGCTGTGCTGTCAGGAAGGGTACTGCCGCCGGTGACTCGGACATGATTTCTCGCTTGTTGTCCTGGATTGCTGCCGAAACTGGTCGAGCCGCTTTCTAACAGAACAACGAGCCAAGCGTAAACGAAGCCGAAGTCTTCCCGCCCGACTTCACGTCCGTAGGGACGTACCTGAAACAACTTCCCGATTTCTCACGGTAGGCTGGAACAAGCACCGCGCAGTTCCGGCAGCACGACAATCCTGATTCGACTTTCGAGAAGTTGTTTTTGACACATTCCTTAGCCTGAAAACTCCAGACCGGACATGGTTCCGGTGCTGGTTGCAAAACGGTCGACGTTCACGCCGAGTCTTTGCAGCATGCTGACGTGGAGATTCGCCAGCGGACTGTTCCTGGTCGGGTCGAAGGCCAGGTGTTGCCCGTGCCGGAAGCCACCGCCCGCCAGGATAATCGGCAGGTTGTGGTTATCGTGGCCGCCACTGTGCATGTGAGATCCCAGCAGGACCATCGTCCGGTCAAGCAGAGTGACCTCGCCCTCCTGCGTTTCTTTCAGACGGCGCAGGAAGTCTCCGTACAACTTCAGGTATTCGGCTTCGACAATCGCGAGTTGCTTGAGCTTTTCCGGATCCTGCCCGTGATGCGAAAGGTTGTGATAATTCTGCGACACTCCCGGCAGCACGGGGACGAGACTGGAATCGTTTACGCAGTAGGTCATCAGCCGGGTCGAGTCTGTCTGCAGCGCCAGATGCATGATGTCGTAAACCTGCTTCGCCGTCTGGACGATCCGAGCCCGGTCCTGAACCGCGGATGGTGGCGTCATATCAACTTTTGGCTTCGGCCTGTTCTGCCACTGTTCTGACTTGTGTAACTGCTGCTCGGCATCGCGGACAGCGGTGAAGTATTCGTCCAGCTTCTGCTGATCCAGCCTGCTGACTCGCAGTTGCATTCGTTTCGAAGCGGCCAGCACTGTATCGAGTACACTTTGCCCTTCACGCAGGCGATCGATCCGTTTCGCTTTTTCGTCGGCTCGCCCTTCCAGAAACAGATCGTTGAAATGGGATACCGGATAAGGGCTGCCTGGCAACTTGACTCCGTTGGCCGAGATGGCAATGCCCGATCCGAACTGCTTTGAAGCAAATCGCGTCTGAAGGCCGATCTGCTTCGCCGCTAACTGGTCGATGGAGATCGAATTTCTGAAATTCGCAGCACCAGGATGAGGCGCGCCGCTGAGCCACGAAACGGACGCCGAGTGGCCGCCGTCGACATCGGGATGAGACGTCCCGGAAATAACCGTGAAGTCGTTTCGCAAATCCTCAAGCGGCTGCAGATACCGAGTCAGCTCGTAGTCGCGGCCCGGCTTTTCCGGCATCAGATTCGGCGGATGAAACGACAGCTCGAAATTAATAGCCACCATCCGTCGCGGCGCGGTCTGTACCGACTGAGCGGCAGCTCGGGGAATCATGCATTCGAGTGCCGGCAAGGCAACTGCCACGCCAGCTCCACGCAGCATGGTGCGACGCGATAGACGCGGCGCATGAATCCCGAACGTGGACGCCGGTGAATAACTCATTTTTCAATCCTCAACGTTGAACCCGCGGAGGGACACTGATAAACGCGGAAGTCCGCGCAGGATTCAGAGATTATCCGTGTCGTCTGAATCTGTTGTTCGTGTTTTCTGTGTATTTTGTGGCTCACTCTCGATCTTTGTGGTTCTGCGATCTGGTTCTGCTCGTCAATGATGCCAGTCGTCACCAATGACTGTGTCAGGGACTTCGAAATGTTTCGCTCATTACAATTTCATCAATGATCGACCGCAGCCCGTAGTTGTCAGCTTTCACGCGGGTGAGGATTCGTTCGACTTCCGGTCGGTCTGAAAATTCAACCTGACGACCGAGCGAATAGCTCAACAGCAGACGCGTCAGCGATCGAGCCATCGCGGTTTCGTCGTCCCGCAGCAGCCGTTTGTACTCGCGGACGTCGGCAAACTTTCGACCGTCTGGCATGACTCCTGATGGATCGACATCGGAGCCCTGCTGATAGCGCACTGTGGTTGGTGCGAACGGATGGAGCTGACGTTTCACATATTTTCCGCCCTGACCGAAAGTTCGATACCAGTCACGTTGAGCGCCGAGTACGTCGAAGCTTTCCAACGCGAAACCGGGTGGGTCAATTTTGCGATGACAACGGTTGCAGCTCTGATCGGACCGGTGTTTCGCGAGTTCGTCTCGAATCGTGGACGCACCTCGGACATCGGGTTCAACGGCGGCGGCTGACGGAGGAGGTGGAGGCGACGGTGTGCCGAACAGGTGATTCAGGATCCACGCTCCCCGTAACACGGGTGAAGTTCTGGTTCCATCCGCCGACACTTTGAGAACGCTGGCCTGAGTCAGGACTCCGCCTCGAACACTGCCTTCCGGTCGCGCGACACGGCGAATATTCAGTCCCTTGACGTTGTCGATCCCGTAAAACTCGGCCAGCGGCTGGTTGATCATGACGAAGTCCGAATCGATAAAATTCTGGACGCTGAGGTTGTGTGCAAGAATCTCGCGGAAGAACGCGCGGGTTTCATCGATCATCGATGCACGCAGCAGCTCGTTGTATTCAGGATAAAGTCTGCCGTCCGGAACGGTGAAGTCGATGTCGCGAACTCGAAGCCATTGCCCGGTAAAATTATCGACGAACCGTTGCGACCTGGGGTCGACCAGCATCCGGTCGAGCTGAGCCCGTAACACGTCGGGCCGTTTGAGTTCACCGCGTTCGGCGAGTGTCAGGAGTTCGTCGTCCGGCAGAGAACTCCACAGGAAATACGAAAGTCGAGATGCCAGCGCGTCATCGTTGACTGTTGGTTTATCAGCAGCATCGTCAAGCGATTCTTCCAGGTACAGAAACTCGGGAGCGCACAACACGCCCTTGAGTCCCACTCGCAGCGCCTGCTCAAAACTCTTCCCCTGTTCCAACTCCTGTTTCGCGAGAACGACGTACGGAGCAACTTCATCTTCGTCGACCGCACGACGGAAGCCTCGCCGCAGCGTTTTCAACAGTATCACATGAATGTCGGAAATGGTCCCGACGGCGGGGTCGATCTCTCCGAACAGCCGCAGCCGACTTTCTGTCCATTCGTCAACAGGGCCTTCGATCGAAATGTCGCCGATGAACAATCCCGGCCCTTCGTATTTGTCCGGCTCAACTTTCCAGTAGGGGTACCCGCCGACCAGTCCAATGGCGAAGCAGTCGGACCTCTCCACAGCGCGGTCTGTGAACGCGACGGTTGTGATTTTGCCTGGCGGCGCTTCAAAAAAGCCCACCGAATGCGCCGCAATCTGCCCGGTGTTGCCGCCTTTGACATGCATGACCACGGGGCTTTCACTTTGCTCCGCACGGATTTGCATGCGAACCTTGTAAAGACCCGGTTCGGGCACGCTGGCGTCGTACAGCGGCAGAAACTTTGCTCCGCTGTACAGCACGACGCCGTCCGAGAGTTTTCGCTCGGACGAGTCAGCTCCTCTTGAAAGCGTCGCGAAATTCACGGTCCTGTCGAGTGTTCGAGGTTTCCGCGACGGGCCAAACACCTGATCCAGCACCTGGTCAGCAGCGTCGACGTACTGAGTCAACTGCTCGGCGGAAACCGATAATGTTGAGCCCGTATTGTCGAATCCGTTTTCGGTTGAGTCATCAGTCAGCACTCTTGATACGTCGACATGGATGCCGAACATATCGCTCACCGTGTTGGTGTATTCGTTTCGGTTGAGTCGTCGCAGAATGACTTCGCGATCGGCAAGATCGGCACGGTGAAGCAGGTTACCAAGTTGCGTGACGAACTTTGTCCGCGAGCTGGCATCGGGCTGGTCAGCCGACTCCGGCGGCATTTCGCCATCAGCCACGCGATCGAGTAGAAACACCCAGCGACGTCGGATCTCAGCATCCGGGAAATCACTGGAGTACGATTCCAGATCGAGATTTCCTTTCGCCGATTCACCTGTGTGACATGCAGAGCAGTGCTGCTGCAGAAACGCAGCCAGGTCAGTGTCCAGCGGTGTGTCCGCGCAGGTCAACTCCAGGCAGGTCAGACCGACGATGAAACAGGCAACTATTCGCTGGTAAGTTCGAATCATCGTTTCATCGTCTCATCCTGGATGATCGAACAGACGATTATCGTTGATTCCTCTTTGTCATGCGCGATGCTCTCTCAGCTTGAGTCATGCTCTCAAGGAAGTCAATCTTCGCGAATGGTACTCAATAGCCTACGGCAGGATACGTTCATAAGTAGCCCCGTGGCCCGTTACACGCCGGTTGCATGCATGTTGATTTTTCGGAGAGTTGCTTCCTTGTGTTTCGACACCGGCGTGTGGCCTTCGAGCCCTCGAATTACCAGAGTGCATTCACTGACCGTCAGTTCCTTTTTCAACTGATTCAGGTTCGACATCACCGTGTGATCGACCAGGCAGGTCTCGCTGAGGTCAAGAATGACTTCCTTTCCGGTGGCAGCCTTCAGAATCAGCTTTTTCAGACCCAGCCAGTTACTGAAAACCGCCGACTGACTGACACTGATCACCTGCACGCCGGAGCCATTTTCACTGACAACAACTTGCGGTTTGAACAGAGAGCCTATCGAAGCACCACTGAGCACGTGAATCACAAGTTTCACAACAATGCCGATGGCGATCCCGGCCAACAGGTCGATGGCGAAGCAGCCCACCAGCGTGACGCAATAGACAATCAGCTGTTCCGGACCAATTTCGAAGACATGGACGAACTCTTTAGGGTGAGCCAGTCGATAGCCGGTGAAGACCAGCATGGCCATCAGGGCAGCCACGGGAATCATGCCAATGATAAATGGCAGCAGACACACAAACGCCAGCAGGAATATGCCGTGAAACATGTCGGCGAAACGTGTCCGGGCACCGTTGTCCATGTTGGCTCGACTTCGGACGATTTCCGAGATCATCGGAGCCGCTCCGACAAAAGAGCAGAGGGTATTGCCGATGCCAACGGCGATATTGTCACGATCCAGGCTCGTTTTTCGCTGCCATGGATCGATCAGGTCCATCGCCTTGGCGCTGAGCATTGATTCGAGCGTCCCGATGATGGCAAACATGAAGACCCACTGCCACGCCTGTAGTTGCAGCAGCGCGTCGAACTTCGGGAAGGTCAGAGAAGAGAACGTTTCTCCGAACGCGGGAACGTGGATCAGTGTGTCCGAGGCTTCCTTGGCAGCAGGCTTTTCGGAGACCTCGACAGCAGCGACTTCGGTTCCGGCGGGTGCTGCTGACTCTGCGTCTTTCGGAACAGCATCGGCCGCCTTTGGTGCTGCCGGTTTCAGCGACACACTGTTGGTGTGCTTGCTCGAAAGATCAAGTGTATTGGCGAGTGGAATCGCAACGGCCAGAACGACCAGTGCAGCCGGGATCGAGCTGATGTACTTCACTTTGACCAGCGGCCACAGAAACATGATTGAAACACTGACCACACCGATAATCGCGATTGTGGGTTCGTAATTCTGTATCACCGTGGGGACACCCAGCAGCAGAGTCAGCGGTGCGCCCCCAACCTTGACGCCGAGAGCAAGCGGGAACATCTTGCAGATAATGATAACGCCGATCGCGGCCAGCATGCCGTGAACGACTGATGACGGGAAGAACTCGCCCAGCGAGCCGACTCGGAACAGTCCCATCAGGATCTGAATGATGCCCGCAGCGACGCCGACAGCCAGCGCGGAACGATAGGCGTCGATATTCACGTCGCCCGCGACACCGTTCCAGCCAAACGACATCACACAGGGAGCTGCAATGGCGATCAGGCCGGCAGCCGGACCTTTGATGGTCAGCTCTGAGTTACTGATGAATGTTGTCACGATGCCGCCGATGATGGCGGTAAAGACGCCAGCAATTGCGGGGTAGCCGTACGACAGTGAAATTCCCAGACACAAGGGCAGAGCAATGAGGAACACAAGGAACCCGGAAATCAGATCCTGCTTGAGATATCGACGGAATCCGGCAGCGTTCCCTCGTGGTATATCACTTTCATCAAGTCTTGGTGCTTCTGTTTCGGACATGTTACATCTCATTCCTGTTGTGTCGTGGGCGCTCAGCGGAAAACTGGCGCTGGGAGGGAAGCGAAAGGCGACTTAAATTCACGGCCACTGACCACCGCTCGCAGGACGAGATGTGCTGATCGCGTTGTGGTTGAATTCTGAAAATTCGGCGAGGTGGGTTGAATTTGGACGTCTGCTAGGTTGATTCGAAGGGCAACGTTCGTTGTGCTCTACCAGTGGCGGCGACAACGGGACAATGTTTCAGGGGGACGATGCTTCAGGTCGAGGAAACAGGCCACATATCTGAATCACAACTGGCAGGAAATTGGCAGGGCCAGTGTGCCAACGCTAAACACGCCCTTAATCATCTGGCAATTAGCGTGCCGCTGAAATCAGCTGGGCGAATCTCAGGTGGACTGGCCGTTGAACAGTCGAAAATTACGCAACGCGGTGGGCCATTTTTCGGAGGCTGGGTGATGCGTTGCGACGCTGGAAGTTTTCCGACTCCATAACGATTTCCGGCCTGATGACCCCTGCTGACTTCGTCATTTTCCGACGACCGCCGCCGACGAGCGTTCAAGGCCCTGTCCTGAAGTCACGCATTCAATCAGCGTTCAAAACAGTCCCTCATCGCGAAAATCTCAGAGAACATCCCGTGAGAAGTGCAATTTCTTTCACGATACGTGCAATTTTTGTCACAGACTCGGCAGGAGTGTGGGATCAGTCGAACATTGATCGCGATCCTATGCTCAAGCGCAGTGGCGGCGGGACCGACAATTTCAGCTGTCGCATTCTGGGGTCGATGGGTGACATGGTTTCAGGTAAGTTTGTTTCCCGTCAGAAGGACATCGGCATGGATGTTCCCACAGGGTCGATTCCAAACCGTTTGCGGAATCTCACAGAGAGGAGATCGACTATCTTCTCCAGACGTTGATGGAGGCAGTCAACGTCGCTCCGGATTGCCGGCAGCGAAGAACGGATCAGAGGCCTCTCCGCCGAGTTTCGTAAACGCGTCTTCGAGCAGGCAGTGCAGCAGCGGATCGATACGGCGGAACTCGCTTTTCCCCTCTGGTCCAGACGAAGAATGACCCGGTGATCGCCGGTCCCGAACGACCTGTCCAGCACGGCACATCAGCAGAACAAGGGGCGGCAGTCGACGCACACGCTGACCGTTAATGGACGTGTTCAACTGCGGCGGCGTTTGTGGCACTCGGATCAGGACGGTATTGA
This sequence comes from Rhodopirellula sp., assembly GCA_013203845.1. Lineage (GTDB taxonomy): Bacteria > Planctomycetota > Planctomycetia > Planctomycetales > Planctomycetaceae > JABMPE01. Next base: position 29,736 of record JABMPE010000160.1, read on the forward strand.
TCGATCAGTGACCCGATGAGGCAGAACTGTGTGTCACGGTCGGGCGACTCACCACCGCTCATGACCTTGGCGATCTTCCGCAGCCCGCCGCCGAACGACTTGAGCAAGCGGCGAACGATCCCCCCACCCCGAGACTCCGATGCCGGTCTGTTCGCCAATTTGCTCGGCGATTTCCCGCAGTGGCAGTGTGAGGTCGGTCCATAAAGCCGAATCATCCATCGGGTCTCCGGATGAGCGATGTTTGAGCG
>JABMPE010000161.1 GCA_013203845.1 Rhodopirellula sp.
GGCCTGAACCGTCATCTGTATCGAGCGTGTTCGCGCGTGCGTGAAGGCAACTTTTCGCTGCAGGGACTGATGGGATTCGATCTGCATGGAAAAACGGTCGGCGTGATTGGCACGGGGCGAATCGGAATACTGGTGGCGCAGATCCTCAAAGGTTTTGGTTGCGACTTGCTGGTCTTCGATGTGCAGCCGAACCCGGCGGCCGAACAGGCAGGAGCGACTTATGTTGAGCTGGAAGAGTTGTTGACTCGCTCAGACGTCATCTCACTGCACTGCCCGCTGACTCCAGAGACCCGGCATCTGATTAACTCAGAATCGATCGAACGAATGAAACACGGCGTCGTTCTGGTCAACACCAGCCGTGGTGGAATCGTCGACACGAACGCGGTCGTTACCGGACTGAAATCCGGACAGATCGGAGGGTTGGCCATCGACGTCTACGAGGAAGAAGCTGACCTGTTCTTTGAAGATCTGTCGAGCGAAGTGCTCCACGACGACGTCTTCGCCCGCCTGCTCACATTTCCGAATGTCCTGATCACCGGCCACCAGGCCTTCTTCACTCAGGAAGCGATGGAACAGATCGCCGCCACCACGCTGTCCAACATCACCGACGTGGAGTCCGGTGCAGATTGTCAGAATACGATTCCGGTGAACCTGGTCCGTGGAACGAAGGCGAAAATCGCCGACGAATAGAGTATGACTGACGCCTCAATTACGGAGCAGTTCGGGGCACTCCATGAGGCAACAGTGTCCCGACCAGAAGATGATGTTGGAATGAGCGACGTCACGAGAATCCAGGCATCGTTTGACGATGATCCCAAAGCTGCCGATGAGTGATTGCCGCTGGTGTACGGGGAGTTGCGGAAGCTGGCTGGGGCCAAGCTGTCGCGTGAGAAACTCGGACAAGCGATACAGGCGACCGTACTGGTGCACGAGGCGTGGGGCCGGCAGCCTGTGGAGCCGCTGCGAAATACAGAATGGCTTCTCCAACCGCAAGCTTCTCGCGCTAACGCGTCGACCGAGACATCGCATTCCTGGCACCATTTGCTCGCCGTTTCGGTTTGTCGCTTCATCGAGTAAAATGATCTGTGTTCAATCTGATTCAGAAAGAATGATGAGGTTCACATGACGACGAACACGGAACTCCAAGGCACGATCGTAGCTGGACGAATCGAACTGGATCTACCAGTCGAGCTTCCTGACAGCTTGCGAGTCACTGTCACGCTTCGTCCCATCGTTCAACCTGCAACCACCGACCGCCGCGAAGCCTGGCAGCGGCTGAAGCGGCGGCTGAGTGAGCGGTCGATTCACGCTGGCGGCGAGAAGTTCGTACGGAGTGACCTGTATGAACGCGATTGACACCAATGTGCTGGTCTATTCCTTCGATGCGGATGATCCAGTTCGCCAGCAGCAAGCCATCGAGTTGATCGACCAGCTCAGCGAGAATTCGGAAGATACAATTTTGCCATGGCAGGTGATCGTAGAATGTCTCGCCTGCCTGCGGCGGTGGGTGGACCGTGGACGACTGTCGGCGAGTGACGTGGATCAACACATGGCCGACGTTTCGATCTTGTTTCCAGTTGCGATGCCGTCCATGAACATGATTCCGAGATCACTTGGATTAACGTCCCGGCATAGCCTTTCGCACTGGGACAGTCTGCTAATCGCGGCCTGCATCGAAGCCAACGTCGATACGCTCTACTCGGAAGACCTCGGCGAAGGAGAGCAATACGACACGGTGACGGTTGTGAATCCATTTTCCTGACGAACGCACGCGTTGAAAGAAGTTTGGAAACGGAGCCTGAGACATTTTCCGTCCGTGACACCGCTTCGGTCCGAAACTCAACGCCGCATGACTGGCCCGTCATGACGTTCCATGAATTCTTTCGTGGTGCGAAGCGAACAACGTCGACTATCTCATTGGCCTGGCGAAAAACACTCGGCTGACGAAGATCATCGGCGGCGAACTGCATCAGGCTCAGCAGCAGATCGAAACGACCGGCCAGGCAGCTCGCGCCTTCAAAGACTTCCCGTACAAAACGAAGAAGTCGTGGTCGCGCGAACGCCGAGTCATCGGCAAAGCGGAACACCTGTCGAA
>JABMPE010000162.1 GCA_013203845.1 Rhodopirellula sp.
CAGAAACATCTGCGCCGGCGCGTGGTTGATCTCTTCGTTGTGCAGTGATCGAATCACGGCGATCTCGTCGACCACTTCGCCGATATGAGGCAGCAGTTCCGAAAGAGTCTGCCCGCTCTCGCCATGTTTCGAAAACTTCCACGGAGAACCAGCCAGCGTCGACGTCTTGCCAATAAACGCGAAGTCACGTCCTTTGGTGACTTCTGGAGGGCATGGCTCGTTGTGACGTTTCTTCAGCTCTGGTTTTTCGTCGTACAGATCGAGATGCGACGGCGCGCCGATCATGTGAAGGTAAATAACGTGCTTTGCTTTCGGCGCAAAATGAGACTGCCCTGAAGCCGCTTCCGACTTACCGTTGAGCATCGCAGCCAGCGCCAATCCGCCAAACCCGATACCGCACGAATTCAAGAAAGCCCGGCGATCGTTGCTCAGATAATTCAAAGCTGCCATGTCGCTGTTTCCTTCGACGTTCGAAGCTGGATATTGAACGTTCGCTGTTCGTCAGTCTTTGGTGATTGTCTCGTGCAGGTTCAGTAGAACCGTTGCCACGCTGTACCACGCTTTTGAATCGTTCGAGGCCATAGTTGTCTCGGAGTACAGACTGCGGAGTGCGTTTCTCTCAGTGTCTGTTGGTTGTCGACCGGTGCAGATCTGGAAGGCGTAGTCGATTCGCTCGGCAACCGACGCCTTTGGTTTTGCATCCGAGACTCGTTTCGCGAGTGCCTGCGCGGCTTCGACATAAACCGGATCGTTGAGCAGCGTCAGTGCCTGCAGCGGTGTGTTCGTTCGAGACCGCTTCACTGTGCAGGCCAGTCGAGCGGTCGCGTCGAAGTTGACGAAGCTTGGATACGGCGAGCCTCGTTTCAACACCACGTACAAGCCTCGGCGGAATTGCTCGGTGCCTGGACTGGTTTCGTACTTATACGCCGTGCCGCCGACTTTCGACCAGATTCCATTCGGCTGGTAGGGATAAATCGGTGGCCCGAACTGTTTCAGGTCAATCAGCCCGGCGATGGCCAGCGCGTTGTCGCGAATCATTTCCGCGTCCATCCGGAAACGTGGTCCGCGTGCCAGCAGTGTGTTGAGGTCATCCCGCTCAAGCAATTCTTTCGTAACCCGCGACGACTGCTGATAAGTCGCCGACAACACGATGGTCTTCAGCACGTGCTTCATCGACCAGCCGCTGTCCATGAACTCAACCGCCAGCCAGTCGAGCAGTTCCGGATGTGACGCGGGTTCGCCTTTGATTCCAAAGTCTTCCACCGTCGGTACGATGCCTCGCCCGAAGATTTCGGCCCACCAGCAGTTCACAGTCACGCGAGCGACCAGCGGGTTCCGTTTATCAACCAGCCAGCGGGCCAGCGTCAGACGATTGGGTGGACCGTCAAGGCTCGCGTGCAGGATGCCCGGTGTCCCAGCTTCCACCTTCTCGCCGGGCTGGCGATAGTCGCCACGCCCAAAGACGGTCGACATCCGCGGCTGATCCAACTCAATCATGACCAGCGTGGTGTCAGCAGCGACCTTCTTCAGCTCGTTTTCAAGCTTCGTAGTTTCCGCAACCAGCTTTGATGTCTGAGCATCCTGCGCGGTCCGAAAATCCAGCAGTGTTTGACGATCAGCCTTTGACCATTGCTCTGACGGGGATTGCACGGCTTTGACAACGTTTTCCGGAACGGACGCCGCGTCCAGGTTGCCAGTAATGGCGGACAGCTTCAGACAACCAATCGATCGAGCGCTGCCGTAGTCATGCTTGAGCTGGAACGTCAGCTCCTGGTCGACGTTGATATCAAGCGGCTGTTTCAGCACGAACGTCGCCCAGTGAGATTCGTCGAACTCTGGAGAGATCGCCCAGCCGGTTTTTGCTTTGCTGGACAGTGCTCCGGCCACGTCCCAGCCACTTTGCGAGAAGTCTGCCCTGGCCTCCGAGAATTCAAGACTCGTAACTGCTGCTTTCGGAGTTCTTTGATCCGTTTTGGAAACAGACATCAGGGCCACAGAAAACTCGTTCAATACGAAATTCCGTCGCACCGGATCTCCTCGACCGGGACCGCCGCCTGGCAACGATTCGTGACGCAGTGCTTCGAGTTTGAAAGCCCGAACACCGGAAAACTCACCGCGAACTTTGATGGTGTAGACATCCTGCGACGGTGGATCGTTACCAACGAGCAGGACCGAGCCATCGTCCAGTCGTTCAAAGGTGTCCGTCGTGCCTTGCGATTCGAAGCTGGAGACGTCGAGCACATGCGACTGCGGAGCGTCGTCGAGGTTGCTGACAAACGCCGTCGCCCACGTCGCGAGTTCGCCTTCCAGCTCTTTTTGTCGTGCCGCCTGTCGTTTTTTCAGCGTTGCGATTTGCCGGACCAGTTCCGCTCGCCTGGCATCGCGATCGGCATTCGACAGGGCCATCATCGGACCTTTGAATGCGATCGAACTGGGCGACTTACTGGCTCTGTCGGCTTCCATCTCCGTGTTGTTGAAAAACGCGAGCAACCGATAGTAGTCCTTCTGCGGAAACGGGTCGTACTTGTGATCGTGACACTGGCAACATTCGAGTGTTGAACCCAGCCAGACCGCGCCCGTCGTGTTGACTCGATCGATCACCTGCTCGATACGGGTTTCTTCAGGAAGCGATCCGGCTTCGACGTTGGTCGGTGTGCAACGGTGGAAGCCGGTCGCAATTTTCTGTGACTCGGTCGCGTTGGGCAGCAGATCGCCGGCCAGTTGCTCGATCGTAAACTGATCGAACGGCATGTCATCGTTGAGAGCTCGGATCACCCAGTCACGGTAGGCCCACACGTCCCGCAGATTGTCTCGCTGAAAACCGTGCGAGTCTGCGTAGCGGGCTACATCCAGCCACGGGCGAGCCCAGCGTTCGCCAAACTGTGGACGTTGCAGCAGCTCGTCGACCAGTTGCTCGAATCGTTCCTGAGTTGGCTCTTTAACAAAAGCATTCACTTCTTCAGGAGTCGGCGGCAGTCCGATCAAATCCAGAAACACGCGCCGTACGAGTTTCTCTGGCGACGCCTGCGCCGATGGTGACAGGCCTTCATCTTTCAGACGTTGCAGCACGAAATGGTCGATCGGTGACCTGCACCACTTTGAATCGGATGTCATCAGAATTGCTGGCCGCTGCGGAGCGATGTAAGCCCAGTGACGATCAACTTTGACCGTGTCCGGCCATATGGCTCCCTGCTGAATCCACCGTCTGATGATGGCAATCTGCCGTTTCGAAAGTGGATCGCCGATGGCCGGCATGACTTCGTCGTGACCACGCGGCAGCAGAATTCGTCGCAGCAGTTCGCTGTCGTCGGGTTTCCCAGCTTCGATCGAACCGGACTCCAACGCCGAGTCTCGCTGATCGAGCCGCAGTTCAGCTTCCTGTTTCTCCGGCCCGTGACACTCGATGCACGATCGTCGAAAGATTGGATAGACATCGTGAGCAAAGTCGACCTGCGTTTTATTCGGCTCAACCGGCTCCGGCTTCGCTGCTTCGACTTCAGAAGCGACTACAGCCACGGTGCCAGCAAGCCATAGCCCGATTAAGCAGAATAATACGTGGAAAAATCGGATCACCATACTGAGCGTCTCCAGAAGGAACCGTTCGCCACATCAATTCAAGTTGAGCCGATCCACTTGCCGACCCGCCACCGACGACGTTGAACGTGACATCTTCCGTTTTCTAACTCATCTCCAAACCAGTCAACGTGCCTGTGCTTGATGCAAAGTGGTCCTGTTCGAGACCCAGACGCTGCAGCACGCTGACAAAGAGGTTTGGAAGTGGGTAGTTGTTCTTCTCATCGAAGGCCAGGTGCTGGCCGTGTTTGAAGCCGCCGCCCGCGAGAACCACCGGCATGTTTCGATTACTGTGGCTCGACGCGTTGCCGAGATTACTCGTCAGGAAGACGGACGTCTGATCAAGCAGGCTTGAACCGTTTTCATTGACTGCCGCAAGGTCTCGCAGGAAGTCGCCCCAGGTACTGATGATGGC
>JABMPE010000163.1 GCA_013203845.1 Rhodopirellula sp.
ACCCGTGGCCGCGTTACACGCGGCCTACCCGATTTTCCATCAGCTCACGCCGACGCGGCGGCAGTGGCTTCCGGGAATGTGAGGATGTGAATCCTGGCAGTGCCGCCGATGTATTCATCGCCTTTGAGCGGGCGGCCGTTGGCGTTCGCAGAGTTGGACAGTGTGAAGGCCAGACGCTGACCGTCGGGGTGCAGGGCGATGCTGCGACCGTTTGTTAGTTTGGCGCCAACGAAGAATGGCTTCTCGTCACCCGGTTTCCAGAAGAAGAGTTTGCCTTTGCCAGGAAAGGCGCTGGCGGTGCCGACGACGAAATCGTCCGAATGAAACCAGCAGTCGTAGATGAAACCGTCCTGGCTGTCGCCTGCAACGAGTTCATGCATTCGTTCGCCAGATGCCCAGTTGAAGATCTTCAGGATCGGACTTCCTTTCGCGAATCCGCCACTCGGTTCCTGCATGCCTCCGGCAATCAATTGTGAACCGTCTTTGTTGAAGGCAAGCTGCCGAACTCCGCCGCAATCCTGGATGTGATTGAGCTGGTAGAACCCGGTGGCTTCGAATTCACGTTTCTGTTGACCGGTTCTGGTGTCGAATTCTCGAATGACTCCGTGAAAATCGCCCGCGACCAACGCGGCTCCGTCGGGATGAAACGCCAGACTGAACACGTCGTGTGGCAGCGTTGAAGTTTCACGGATCAGCTTGCCGTCGACTGTCGACAGGATTCGAATTACGGAGTCGTTTCCGCCAACAGCGACCAGCGTTCCGTCGGGCGAAACGGCGATCGCTCGAACCCATCCGGCGAGTGCGTCGGGGACTGTCCAGACCGGCTCGGCGGCGGTGTCAACGGAGTAGTCCCAGCAGCTGACTCGTCCCCAGGAATCTCCGGTGATACACCGGTTGTCGGTTCCGGCAAAAGCAAGGCACTGCAGCCAGCCATTGTGCCCGCTGAACGGGGGCAGCGGTTCGTAGCCATCGTCTTTGACGGCCCATCGCTGGATTGTCGCGTCATAGCCGACCGCAATCAGAAACTTTCCGCACGGAGTGAATCGAGACTGCCAGAGTTGCCGCTCGTATTCCAGCGTCTCCGCCTGTTGCGGTTCGTACCGTTTCAGAAGCTCGTCGCTCGTCATCATGCGGCACCTCGATGGTCGTTAAATAAGTCCGGTCAGCGGTCCGTCGTCGCAGTAGCTCGGGTTGCCAAACGTCTTGATATCATGTCCGAAGCTGTGAGCCAGTGACAACAGCAGGCGATGGTGCGGCACTTTGTTGAACTTCAACGACTGCCCGGTCTTGAAGTCCGAACCACCGCCCAGCAGAACAAACGGGATGTTGTCGAGCGTGTGCGAGTTGCCTTTGCCCAGTTCGTTGCCCCAGACAATCTGCGTGTTGTCGAGCAGACTGCCGGGACCGCCGGGTTCAGGAGTTTCGGCCAGACGTTTGACGAGATAGGCCAGTTGTTCGGCGTACCAGGTGTTGATCTTCGTCAGCTTTTCCTGAGCGTCTTCGTTGTCGTCACCTTCATGCGACAATGAGTGCTGACCTTCTTCGATTCCCAGCCAACGCATCTTTGCCTGGCCGACCGAGTTTGTGTACTGCAGCGTCGCGACTCGTGAGAAGTCCGAGACGAAGCTGTTGACCATCAGGTCGATCTGCATTTTGCTGATCTGAGGGATGTTGTCGTTGTCTTCGCGGACACCCTGTGCGATTTCCGGAACGGCATGGCCGGAGTCTTTTTCCGGTTCGGCTTTGAGTTGTTGCTCCATTTCACGCACGAACGTCGTCTGTTCGTCGAGAAGATGACGGTCTTCAACACTGACGACGCTGCGCAGTTTCTTCAGGTCGGCCTGCACGTCGTCCAGGATGCAGGTCAGCGATTCCCGATCCTGCACCTGTCCGTACAGCTTTTCGAACATCTCGTACGGGTTGTCGATCGGTGCGACCGGCTTGTTCGGCCCGGCGTAACACATGCGAGTCCACGTGTCGGCTCGATCAGGAACCATCACGCCGAATTCCAGCGAACCAAATCGCGTTTTGGTTTCGGGGTTGGCCTGGAAGAAATTCTTCAGTTCCTGGTCGAGCGAAATTCCCGTCGACCATCCGGCAGGCGTATGTGATCCGCCCTGGATGTTGCCAGGGAAAAGTTCGATACCGGTCAGCAGGCAGGCCATGCCTCGCATGTGGCTGTCGCCGTCGCCGCGGACTTTATCGCAGACGCCGTTCAGCACGAGCATCTGATCGCGAAACGGTTCCAGCGGCTTCAGGATTGGCTTGATGTCGAAGTTAGGGCCTTGCTGTTCTGGCCAGAACTGTTTCTGAATGGTTCCGTCCGGGCTGAACATGAAGACAAAGCGTTTCTTCCGCAACGTGCTGCCGGCAAATCCGAGGCTTGGCAGGTTCGACAGAAACGGCAGCGCGGCCGCGTTCAGTCCAAGGGTTTTGAGAAATCGTCGTCGCGAGGTGGGCTGGGGCATGGCGGGACTTTGTGGAGACATAAAGTTTTGTGTGAGAGGGTTTCTTACTTTTTACCGAGAGTGTCTGCTTTTTGAACAGGTAGGAGATTACCAGCCGGCTGCTCAAACGCCGCGACCGTTGCGATCTCAGCCAGCAGTACGTTGATATTGAACTCGCTGCGGACAAATAAGTCTCGCAGTTTTTCTTTCTGATCGGAACCGTAAGCCTGAATCGGCTGTTTCACGGTGTGTTGAAAAAGCTGCTCGACGAAAGCCAGGTGAACCTCGTCGCTGTTGGCCAGAAACGTGGCCAGCTCGCGCGCCCCAGCAAATTCTGCCAGCTCGCCAGTCTGCTGCAGGTACGAACCGGAAGCGTCGATGTCACGATCGTGCTCTTTCTTCCGGAAGCGACCAGCCGCGTCAAAGTTTTCCAGAGCGAATCCGAGCGGGTTGATCATCTCATGACAGGATCGGCAGGCGACAGGGCTGGTCTGCAGAGCCACTCGCTGACGGGTTGTCAGATCAGGATGCAAATCCGGCGGAATCGGTGTGATCGCTGCAGCCGGCGGTTTCAGTGATCGACCAAGAATGCTGCGCGAGATGAATACGCCGCGATGGATGGGCGAGCTGAGGCTGTGATAGGCGAAGCCGCTCATGAGGAACGGGTGAGATAGAATGCCGGCGCCAGCGTCGGGCTCGAAGGCAACTTTCTGGAACGGTGCGTCGGGCGGGAGGTCCGCTCCGTAAAATGCCGCCAGCCGTCCGTTGAACGCCACTTCGTTCGTGAGCAGCAGCTGACGAAAGTCTGGCTTCTCCTTCGCGACGAACTCATCAATCGTCAATTCGAGCGACGTGCGCAGGTCGGACAGCAACGCTCGATCAAATCCTGCGAACTGTTCGGTATCCTTGGACACGTCGACCAGATGATCGAGCTTCAGCCAGTAGTGGAAGAACTCCCGCAGCTTAGTTCGGGTTCGAGGATCGTTGACCATGCGTGTGGCGACGCGACCGACCTGATCCCGGCGATCCATCGAATTCCCGCTGGCGCCGTTCCACAGCTGGTTGTCTGGCGGGCAGTCCCACAGAGCGAACGACAGTCTGGACGCGATGTCGAACGAATCATTCTCGCCGCCGATTTCCCGATACAGAAACCGCGGCGACTTGAGTGCCAGCATCACGACGCGGCGGACTGCCGTTTCTTCATCGGCTGTTTTCTCAAACTGACTGCCGATGTAAAGCTGTTTCTGATCCTCAGACAGCGGACGCCTCAATGCCCGCTCGACGAGCTTTTCGCAGAACGAATGCAACTTGCTGGAGCGGTCGTCTTTGCCGGAACGACTTCCGGAGAGCCGGTCGAGATCGTCAAACACTTTTGCCGCGACCTCGATGGCCGCGGACGTCGTGGCGGCGTCCCACTCTTTCGAGACGGTGGTGCCTCGAACGTAACCTTCGCTGCGATCATCCGGCGGGAACGGAGTTTCGACAGTCATCACCTCCGAGTATCGCGACGGGGTGAGAAACCGCTCAGGGATGGGCTCTTCTGTTTTATGGGGAGCTTTCCAGCGCAAACGGATCTCGGCGGACTTGCCATTGAATTTGAAAAAGTCCAGACGCAGCGGATATGGGCGACCGCCGATCATGAACAGGGTTTTGCGGTGTTCAGCGTCGTTGCCGGAACGGACCTTGCCATCAATGAAAGGAACCTGCGAATGGTTCAGCCAGAACTGAAATCCGTTGTCTGTTCTGATGACAAATTCGTAATCGCCGGTTTCCGGAGCGATCACTGATCCCTGCCAGCGAATCGAGAACTCGGTCTTCTTTGTGAACTTACTGTCGACCGGCACGTCCTCGCCAAAGTCGAAGTCAATGATCGGGTCGACGCGTTTGAAATCGAGTTCCTTGTCTGCCTGAAAGCGTCCGGAAGCGAAATACTCAGCCTGCAAGCCTCGCTTGTCATCGATGGTTCGAGCGCCGCGAAACTGGCCGATGAGGTCGGCGACGGCGTTGCGGTATTGAGTGTTCGTCAATCGGGCCAGCTCGACACGTGGTGGCCGGATTCGAGCCTGAGCGACCGGCGAGTAAAACGCGTCGTAGATGTAAGCAGCGACGAGTTTCGAATCGTCACCAACGCAAACGTCGGCTTCACCTTCGGGCATCGTTTCCGTAATGACACGGGCAAGATCGACGAGCGGGCGGTCGCCAGCCAATGCTTCGGCATAGTTGTCAGCGGTTCCCTGGCCATCGTCGCCGTGACAGGAAGTGCAGAGCTTCGCGTAGATCGCTTTGCCGGGATGTTCATCCGCAATGGCTGCTTCGTACGGGAGCAAAACAAAAACGCCCGCCGAGAGAAGAAACGTGTGCAACCACGCTGCATGCAAGGCATGAAGCATTTGGGAACTCCGGAGTTGCAAGAGGAAGGACGGCTTTGTTTCGAAACAGGTTGAAACTCGCCGCAAGGGGGGAGGAAACGCTCAGCATAACGCAGCAGACTCACTCTAACGCAGCCGCAAGGAAATAGAATACCGGCACGAAGTGCCAGCGAGTGGCTTCAAACAGGCTCTACTCGCTGGCGCTTCGTGCTGGTAGTGGTTGATTACGTACGCGCCGCTGCCTGACGCTGCAGAGTCTTACTCAGCCCGCCAGAGCCATTCAAGGGATTCCGGCAGGATGGCTCCGCCGTGAGCTCCACTGTGTCCGCCTTCGCCGCCGACGAACCTGTAATCCCAGTGGGCGAACTTCAACGCCGCATCCATTTGAAGATTCGACAGCCACCAGTTGCCGTGTGCGTTGTCGAGATCGTTCGAGCCGTCCTGCAGAAAAACGCGGACGGGTTTCGGTTCGGCTTTACGGATCAGCGCCGGGTAAACGTGACCGCCGCGGATGTTGGTGAAGCTGCCGACGTGGCTGAGCACTTTGCTGAACTGATCCGGACGTTCCCACGCGACGGTAAAGGCACAGATGCCGCCGGAGGAGATTCCGCAGATTGCTCGGTCTTCCCGCCTGTCGGAGAGTTTGACGGTCTTCCCGACTTCGGGCAGCATCTCTTCCAGAATGAACCGTGAATACTGATCACTGAGAGTATCGTATTCGAAGCTGCGATTACTTCCTTTCCACGGGTTCTCGGCGACCGTGTCGGCTTGGTGGCCGGGGTTGATGAAGATTCCCACGGTGATCGGCATCTTTTGCTGATGGATCAGATTGTCGAACACAATTGGAACGCGGAACTGGCCGGTCTCACTGACATAAGCGTGTCCGTCCTGAAAGACCATCACCGCGGCGGGAGTCGCGCCATCGTACTGCTTCGGCACGTAGACCATGTATTCGCGGATCGTCCCTTCGAAAATGGTGCTCTTCCAGAGGTGCTTCGTGACTTCGCCCCTGGGAACGCCTTCCTGACGCTGCGAATCCGGGCCGACATTGTACTGCGAATCATCAGCGACGACGAATGACGATCGCCCAGCAAGGCCCATCAGAATCGTCAGCGTGATCAGACAAGAGCGAAACGTTATGACGGAAGTTCTCATGAAAATTTCCTGGGAGCGGGGTGAAAAGTTTGAACGGATTTGTCCTGACGAAATCTCAAGACCGGAAGAAACGGGATTGCGGCGTCAACACAAACGCAAGGGGCGAGTATCGCCACAGCCTTGCTCAGCTACCGGACGTTACGAATCCGGCATTACGACGAGGAACGTTTGCGGAACATGGTGATCTCGCTGGCATTGTCGTTGAATGCCACCTCGTCCATGAAAGTCCGGATCAGCAGCAGTCCTCGACCGCTGGCTCGTTGCAGATTCGCCGGGTCGCGCGGATCAGGAAGTGAGGCTGGATCAAAGCCCTGACCTTCGTCACGAATCGTCCAGCGACAACCTTCGCGGTTGAACTCGGCTGTCACGTGAACCTTGCGGCTCCGGTACGGTTCCTGCTGCCGCCGCTCGTCGCCGAGCTTCTGATACGTGTTGTCTTTCAGTTCTCGCAGTGTCGAATCCAGCTCCAGGTTGCCGTGCTCGATGGCGTTGATCAGCCCTTCCTGCAGCGCCGTCGAAATTCGAACGATGTCCGCTTCGTCGCAGATCCCAAGTTGCCGTATGTGGCTTTGCATCAGCAGGATCAATGGTCGCAAGGCGGAAATTTCGTTGCCCAGTTCGAAGACCATTCTGACACTGGTCAGACTTTCGAGCACCTGCTGCTCCGCCCGTTCTGAATGCGCGATGGACAGCACATTCCGGACAGTTTCTTCGAGATCACGCGACAGATTCTTCTTGGGAACATAACTGGCTGCTCCCGCTTTAAGCGCCGCAACCGCGACTTCTTCATTGCCGTGTGCCGTCATCAGGATGACGGGTATCTGCCGGTGGCGTTTGCGAATCTGTTTGACGAGCTCCAGCCCATCGACTTCCGGCATCTGCAGGTCCGTGACAACGAGATCCGGCGGATCGTCAGCAATCAGGTCAAGGGCTTCTCGACCGTCACAGGCGAATGCGACTTCGAAATCGCGGTTCTTGAGGCACCCACCAGCCAGCTTTCGGTCAACAACCGAGTCATCCACAATCAGAATGGTGGCCATGATATCAGTATTCCTCGACAGGTTTACTCAACACAGCGAGCCTGTGACTGGAAGAGACTATTCAGACCAAAGCAAGACCGGCTCGAATCTCAAACCTGCAGATCAAAAAACCAACAAGTCGATTTCCCGCTGAATACCGATGACACACCCGACCCGGTCCTCATTTTGAACACTCATTGTTGAGTTGTAGACTTCGGAAAACAAGCGGCCAAATGAGAATCTGCAAGGACTATTGGTCGCAATCCCTGTCGACCGCTAAGCTACCGCCGCGTATCAATATTACCTGAGCCTTCTGCACACGATCGCGGTTCGACGACAACGGTTTGTCGAAACCTGCAACAGAGGGATCTGCCCCGGAAGGATCTGCTTCAGAAGAGGAGAGCGTCATGCCCGGATCGATACAGGATGTCGCACTGGCACTTTCAGTCGTTGTGGCGTTGTCTGCGGTACTTCCCGCTGCTGAGACAGACAAAGGGGCATCGGTATTCGAGGGTCGCCCCTACCAGTTGCAGAGTCTCGACGAACCGGCACCGCTGCTGGTTCCGGTTAACCCACGGACGGTTGACATCGAACAACGTGGTACCGCCGCTGCATGGTACATGACCGGACGACTGCACCAGCAGCGCGAGCGTTTCGATGAAGCCCTGAAGGCATACGAAAAAGCGGCCGAGCTGGATTCAGGCAACATCGAAATCGTGCGAGCGATGATCGATATGGCATTGCGGTTGAATCAGGGAGACAAAGCCCTCAAGTACGCCATGGACGCCGTGAAACTCGACCCGGATGATTTCCAGTTGCTGAGGCAGCTGGGTGTCGAGATGGTTCGTGGCCGGAAGCTCGATCAGGCGATCATGTATCTGGAGCAGGCCCGCCAGTCTCCGAAGCTGAAGGAGCTGAGCGGTTTCTATGTGCTGATCAATCGCGACCTGGGGATCATTTACGACGGACTCGGCGAAACGGAAAAAGCAGCCGACGCGTACGAGATCGTTCTGTCCGCGTTGCTCGATCCCGAGAAGTACGGACTTGACCGCCGCACCCGAGACGAACTGCAGAAGCATCGCAGCACTTCGTACGAGAAAATCGGACAGGTGTTTCTGCTGGCAAAGCGTAACGATCGGGCGTTGACCGCGCTGGAAAAAGCCGCCGCTGAAAGAAACGGCAAGTCTGGTGGCGTGAACTATCTGCTCGCTCAGCTCTACTTTCAAAAGGAAGATTACGACAACGCCCTCAAGCAGAT
>JABMPE010000164.1 GCA_013203845.1 Rhodopirellula sp.
GATCTCGGCGGTCGGTTCAGCCTCGGCTTCCGGTCCAGGAAACTCTTTCGTGAAGACACGATAGTTGTTGTATTCGATGTCGTTGCCGGTGATCTGCAGATTTCGAATCTCGCTGTCTTCGATCCGAATGCCACCTCGTCGGCAGTAGCTGATGTGAGAGTCGGCAATGATCGTCTGATGCAGGTTGACCTTGTTGAGATGAATACCGACTCCGGTGTTGTGATAGAAGTGGCATCCGTTGATGAGGATGTTTCGAGCCCGGTCGGTGACGTAGACCGCCGTTCGGACCTGACGAATCAGCACGCGGGTCAGCGTTGGCTGCATGACGCCGACGATGTGGACGCCATCTGCTTCCGGGTGACGGCCTTCAATTTCGATTCCGTCGATGGTCGGCATGCGTTCGTGCTGCCATTCCTCGGGGCGAAATCCTCCAGGATCGGCTGTTTGTGCGTGCGTCGCCTTGAGAAAGATCGCCGGCCCCGGACCGTGCATCACGATTTTCGCTGTTCCGCCAGCACCGCTGATAGACGTGCGGCTGCGTTTCTCCAGGTCGACCATCAACGTACGGGAGATGCGATACTCGCCGCGCGGAAAGTCAAGGTTTCCGTCGCCATCATCGATTGCATGCTGGATGGCTTCAGTGTCGTCCGTCAGTCCGTCTCCGATGGCTCCGAAGTCTCGTACCGTGCTCATGTGGATGCTCCCTGAATGTTGTTTCGGTTGCGATCGGCGGTTTTCAACTCGCGTGTTCGCGTTCACTGACGGATCCTCGATCGCTGCTCACGATGACAGATCCGGCTGTGGCCGTCATCCAGAAACGCCGCCGAAATTACTGGCCTGCGAGATATCGAAGCTGCTTTCTGGGTCGCCGATTGCGAATCAGTTCTTCCAATTCCGTTTGAGTCTGGTCAAAGCCCAATCACCGGCTGGCGTGTTTGGCGACCACTTTTCCGCCTGGCTTCAGGGTTTGAAACTGCCTCCGCTGGTCACGCTCTGCGGAAAGAATCACAATTGCTGATCGGCAACTTGCTGAACAATGAAACCAATTCTGGGACCAATCCCGCAGCCCGCCGGTCGTTGAGGTTCGTCGTGACGGAATCTGAGCCATCACCCTTGTTGCGTCGTTCCAGCGGGCGATGGCGAGTTGTCGTTGGGATTTCACTGTTGCTCATCGCGAGCGGCGTGCTCTGGAATCTTCAGCCCGCACCGGATATGGCACTTGCTCGGCGGCTGCTCGACACCGGCGATCAACAGAACGCGCAAACCGAGCTGGAATCGATCCTCACGCAGAATCCTCAACATGCAGAGGCATTGCTCGCGCTGGGGGATTTGCTCAGAACAAAGGGCGACTTGATTGGAGCGACCGGCTGTTTCCGTCGCGTGCCACCGGACTCCGCCCAATTTCGACAGGCGAGTATTGGTCAGATGCAAACGCTTCTCGAAATGTCTGACCTCGCGGGAGCCGAACAGCAGATGCAGCGTCACCTGGCATCGTTTCCGGATGAACGATTAGTCTGGGATGAACTGCGGTGGCTGTGTTTCAATGAGTTTCGGACGCGCGACGTCGAAGAACTTTCGCACTGGTGGCTGAAGAGTCATTCTGACGACACGCAGGCGTTAACTCACTTGCTGCTGGGTGTCTTTCGGCCTCAGGTGCCGCAGGAGGGGACGACATATCTTCAGGAAATGGATGCCGCCTGCGGTCAGCAGGTTCCGGTGATCCTTGCTCTGGCATGGGCCGCCTGGCAATCGGGAAAGATTGACGAGGCCAGTCGATTACTGGAACAGGCCTGGCAGATCGACGCCGGTGATGTTCGCACACGGATTCTGTCTGCTGAGATTCTGATCGAAGAGCAGAGATTTGCGGAGGCGGCACGGGTGCTTAAAGAAGATCCGTTTCAAGTCGCGGGCGAGATGTTTGGAGACCAGACCGATCGCTGGTACTGGCTGCGAAGTCGGATTCTGCTCGAACAGGGGATGGTGGCTGAAGCGCTCCAGCATGTCGAACTCGCGATTGATCGCGGCAACGGATGCAGCGCACAGTTGGAGTACATCCACTCGCAAGCCGTTCTGTGCAATCAACTCGGGCGTGATCAGGAAGCGATCGAAGCCTTCCACACGGCTCGAACGATCGAACGGTGCCGGAAGCGGTTGGCCGAGATCGCCTTCAGCGGTGCCTGGGAAAATCCGACGCCCGAGCTTCGCCTGGAACTCGCAGAATTGTATCAGCAGTCCGGCAATGATCGCATTGCTGAGTTGTGGCGACGATGATGCGACACGAAGCAGATCGGCATCGCTTGAAACAAGAGCCATCACCTGTCGAGGTATCTGGAATGGAATCGATCAGCTCAATCAGGCGAATCCCGATCGTTGCTGACTGGGCCACACTAGTGATCGCTTTGTTGTGTGTCGGTTGTCATGACGCCGCCGATGAATCGTCGCACTCAGCATTGAACGAAACCATTCCACAAACGGTGGCTGCTCCGAAGAATCCCGCTGCAGATAACGCTGCCGATAACAATGTGCCTTCGACACCGGCGTGGAATCCGTTTCGCGATCACGATAACCGGCCCGCCCGGAATTCGGGGTTGCAGTTTATCGATATGGCTCAGGCATCCGGTGTCGAGTTCGTGACGTATGGCAGTCCCAGTCCCGAACATTACATGACCGAGCAGAACGGGAGTGGTGCTGCTTTGCTGGATTTCGATGCGGACGGCTGGCTGGACCTGTTTCTCGCCAACGGCTCACATCCGGATCGACCGGCAGCACTGGCGAACGCCACTCACCGGCTGTATCGCTGCGAGGATGCGTGGCACTACAGCGACGTCTCAGTCGCGGCGGGCATTGCCGAAACGGGATACGGGATGGGTTGCGCCACCGGTGACTTTGACTCGGATGGCTTTACGGATCTGTTTCTGGCGGGTTACGGCCAGAACCGACTGTGGCGAAATAACGGCGACGGGACGCTGTCTGAGATTGATTTGCCCGAGTCTCCTTTTCCTCATCGCTGGAGTGCGAGTGCGGCGTTTGCAGATCTGGACGCTGACGGATTTCTCGACCTGTATGTCACCAACTATGTCGACTACAGATTCGAGGACGGTGCCTGTTTCACTCAGCATCAGCCTCACCCGGTCATGATTTCATGCGGTCCGCTGGGACGCACGGGACAGTCCGATACCATACTTCAAAATCGGGTGGACGGAACGTTTGCTGATGCCAGTCAGGAATCGGGCGTTGAACAGTTTCTCGGAAAAGGCCTGGGAGTGTCGATTGCCGATTTTAATGGGGACGGGCAGCTCGACATTTACGTGGCCAACGACACCACCGAGAACCTTCTGTTCGAAAATCAGGGCGGGTTACGGTTCACGGAATCTGGCATGATCAATGGTGTTGCATATGGTGCCGACGGGCGGGCTCGTTCCGGCATGGGAGTCGCGTGCGGCGACTGCAACGGCGACGGCTTCTTTGATCTGGTGGTCACCAATTTTCAGCACGAGCCTTACGATCTGTTCGTTGGGTCGGACGGTTCGGGATTTATGACGCAGAACCGCGAGATGGGGTTGGACGGAGTAACTCGACCTACGCTTGGATTCGGTGTCTGTTTTGGCGATTTCGATCTGGACGGGGATCTCGACCTGTTTATCACGAACGGCCATGTCTGGGACTTGTCGCCACTCAATCTGGATTATCAGTACGCCATGAATTCGCAGCTCTTTCTGAATGAGCAGGGACGGCAGTTTCGTGATGTATCGTCCGTATCGGGAGAATGGTTTCGGCAGCCGCGAGTTGGTCGCGCCGTGGCGATCGGCGATCTGGATAACGATGGCGACGAAGACCTCGTTATCACGTCCCTGGAGTCTCCTGTTTCCTTGCTTCGGAATGAGTCAGCCTTGAGTGCGAACAGCGTTTCGGTACGGCTGATCGGGATCGCTGAAGCCCGTGACCCTCGCGGCGTGCGTGTCGACATGCTGCTTGGCGATGTCTGGTACACGCGTCGGGTGTTATCAGGTGACAGTTTTCAGGCTGCCGGAGCGGCACTGGTTGTGTTTGCAACAGGTGATCACAAACAGATCGACGCGATCAGAGTCCACTGGCCAGGACGTGGTCAAGAGGAATGGAATTCCATTCCTCTTGCC
The DNA here is from genome assembly GCA_013203845.1 of Rhodopirellula sp. Classification (GTDB taxonomy): domain Bacteria; phylum Planctomycetota; class Planctomycetia; order Planctomycetales; family Planctomycetaceae; genus JABMPE01. The sequence goes on from JABMPE010000164.1 coordinate 4,137, forward strand.
GGACAGCTGACTTTGATTGAAGGCGGTCCTGTCGTTTCCGGAAGCTGGTCCGGAACCTCAGAATGAACGGCTTCCGGGGCGAGCTCGTCGGAGGTGTTCACGTTTCCGCGACTGATAGTCTGGCCTTGAAAACCGGTCCGACAAGACTTCGTCGAACACCATGTCGCCCGTGCCTCGAACCGTGCCCGGAAGATACCGCCCCGTTCTATATCGATCAGTACCGTCCCGGTTTCAGCACATCAGAAGTCGCCGGGGATATCTCCGCCCCTTGGAGTGCCGAGTGCGTACCACGTATTCCCGTCAATATTATCGCTGACAAATGCGACCGATCCGTCGCAAAACAGAACGTGAACGCCACCCGGATGCCAACTCGTTGCGTTGCTGGCGTTGTAGCCGCCATATTGCGAAACGCCACTGTTCGGAGTCGATAGCGGTCCGATCGAATACAGCGTGCTGTTGTAATAGGGATCGGCCCAGCCACGACCTCGCTGCGCCGCCCAGGTCGCGCTAAGAGCGCCGCTGACAAAGGTCTCGCGGCCCTGCGCCGTTTCAGAAAATGCCATCGTCTGGCTGGTTCCGTCAGTAATGCGGGCAAGTTTAAAAGACGGGTCCGCCGGAGTGCCGTTTTCTTCCTGAATCCCGCGCCGAAGTGCGAAGACGCCATTCTGGTCAGTATTGCCATGACGCCCACAGCCTCCCCATCCATGTAGAGTTCCTGCACCAGGATAATTATGCGGGTGGACTTTCACGGCCCCATTGAACATGGATGTCTGCAAGACTGGCTCAGGGGCACTCGGACACAGATAGGCCCTAATGGGTCGGCTGACAAGAGCGGCATTGGCGCCCTGGTCGACACGTAAATTGAAGTCCAGCTCTTCGTACAGAGTTGCCTGGTCGATGTAGGGCAACAGCATCATGTGAACGGTTTGACCTTTTCCCCAGTCGGCATTGGAGCAGCAGCAGCTTAGGCCTCTGTTAACGTACGCGCCACGGGGAAACATTTCGTTGGTCGTATCCAGATAATTGTGTAACGCGGTACCAATCTGTTTCAGGTTATTCTTGCACTGGGATCGTCGGGCCGCCTCGCGTGCCTGCTGTACGGCAGGCAGCAGCAAAGCGACAAGGATCGCGATAATCGCGATCACTACGAGTAACTCGATCAGCGTAAAGGCGTTTCGCTTTTTCATCATCATGTTTCCTGGAGACGGACCAAGCCCGGTGATTTCTGCAAACGGAAAGTACGTGGGAAATTCAACAGAATGTGACGTTTTAAATCTCTGACTGAATCTCCGACTAAAGTGAGTCGAGCGCAAAATTGAATTCGGTATTCGTATCCGACACGCTGGCAGATGGCGCATTGTCACCCTTGTACTTTGCCAGCGAACTATCTGTCGCTGAGAGGTCAGCAGGTGCCATACCCGGATCTTCGGGTACCGCTTCTCCCGCTTGCTCAAACAGGATTGTGTACTCGCCCGGATAGATTTCTGGCAAGCTGTATGCGCCTTGGTCGTCCGTTTTCGCTCGCTGAGAGCGAAGTTCTGCAGGAAGACCGCTGGTACAGTGAAATATCACAGTCAGCCCGCTAAGAGGTTTTCCATCCAGTGTTACTTTGCCGCTGACACTTACAGGAGTACCGTGAGAAGATCCTCCACATCCGGTCACCAGTAGAAAAACCCCAACCGCAGCCAGGTTCCGGCAAATTTTCGCGAGCGCCATTTGCGATTGACTGTTCAGCATTCTCAACTCCAGCAGGATTGTTCTGGCGACATCACATCGCGGGATTTCATTTCGCACGCAATCTTCAAGCAAACAGAAATTTGAGCGAATTAGATCGGTCACGGAGATCCCGGTTCCAAACAGAGCGGATCCAGAGGCTTTATCGGTCACATCAGCGATTGCTCATGAATCCTGTCCAGAACTCGCTTGATGTCAAGTTTGCGGACAATGGAAATGCCTGGATCGTCGCAAGATTGTACATCGTTATACATCGCCAGCGGCACTTCAGGCCAGAGCGGCAGAATTTCCAGCGATACCTCACGAGGCCAGGAAGGCGATGTTTCTGGCGAAGTATCATGACGTACAGGTGATCGCCCGACGTCAGTCCGCTGGCCCTGAAAATCCAACCAGAATACTGAAATCGTCGAATTAACGGCAGCCTGATGGCGACCACTTGCCTGGAGAGTGTCGTCGGGCCACCATGTCGCAGCCTGGCTCGCGAGAGGTATGAGGTATAGAGTCCAGATTCAGAAACCGGGGACGTTGGTATGCACGCAGGAATCATCCAGACCGTGATCTTCTCGATGTTGCTGGCGGGGACGACGGTTCTCTCGGCGCAGAATGTGAAACCGACGACAGAAGCCTGGCTTCACTTGAAAGGCGTAGCAGGGCCGGGCTCCGGGAAGCACATCGTTTTTGTGACCGGTGAGGAGTACTACCGGTCCGAGGAAGGGATGCCGATGTTTGCGAAGCTTCTTTCGCAACGGCACGGCTTCGACTGCACGGTGCTATTCGCCGTTGATCCGGAAACTGGCGTCATCAATCCGAACAAGCCACATCACATTCCGGGGTTGAAGTCGCTGGCAGAGGCTGATCTGCTCGTGCTGTTCACCCGGTTTCGCGAGTTGCCTGATGCGGAAACGAAGTACATCGCCGACTTCATCAATGCCGGAAAGCCGGTGATTGGCTTTCGGAATGCGACTCATCCGTTTCGCTATCCGGCAAACAGCTCAAGTGCTTACGTGAGTTGGGACTTCCGCAGCCAGAAATGGCAAGGCGGTTTCGGGCAGCAGATTCTGGGCGACACCTGGGTATCGCATCACGGGAAATTTCAAAAGGAAGCCACGCTGGCAAAAGTGGATTCGAAACACGCCGACCATCCGGTACTGCGTGGCGTTTCGCCGGAGTTGTTTGCTCGCACAGACGTGAACGGCGTCAACAAACTCACCGCGTATGACACGGTGCTTTACCACGGCTATGTGCTGCCTGGTCTGGACCGTACCGACGCTCCTGTTACGGATGGTCGGAATGACCGACCGATGCCGTGGGCGTGGTTCAAGACTTATACCGCTCCTTCCGGCAAGCCGGGACGTTCATTCTGTCTGACGGCGGGAGCTTCGGTCGACTGGCTGGAAGAAGATCTGCGGCGGCTGGTGGTCAACGCTGTCTACTCGCTGACCGGCCTGGAGGACCAGATTCCATCTCGCAACAATGTCGACTTTGTCGGTACATATGAACCGTCCGCATTCGGATCTCATACTGACGAGGAATGGAGCAGGTTGAATCTGCGACCGAGGGATTTTGGTCTGACGACGCCGGTTGAATGAGAGTTCTTGCGAACAGGAGTCCAGCGTGGCTGGTTTGCCACAACCAAAGAGAACCGGCAGACCACCTGAATAATACGCGTACGGCGCGCGTAACTTTCTCTGTAAGACTCTAAAGTGCCGTAAGGTGCGTCTTGAAGCACCAACGCTGCGTGCGACATCTCGGTGCGTCAAGACGCCCCCTGTGAAGTGTCGGGGTTGTCTTTCTTTGTTTGGAGAGGTGATTGAAGAGGTGACGACGGTCCCGTCGGAGAGAATGAGGATGGTTCGTCCTGCCAGAGCATCGCTGGTCACTGGCGTCTTGAAACAATAGAAAGTACGCGTGCATTGCTGCTTCGATTCGAAAAAAGCTGGAAACTGATTCGTGGAAGATTCTGAAAACCCGGTCGTTCAGGCCAGACTCTCTGCGGAAGCATTGGCTCAGGCGATTGAGATCCTTGAACGCGTCGCTGACGATCGTGGTTTGCTGGCTGAACTGAACAAAGCAGATCACCAGCGTTTGATTCAGGCGGCCGAGCGGGTTGCCAGTCCGGATCGCAAGTCCCGCAAACGCCTGGTAAGAGCAATCAGGAAACGCGAGCAGGTCGACGTCACTCAGCAGAAGGCCGAAGACGAGCGACGCCTGGCCAGGACCGGCATTCGCACTCCGCTGGGAACCAGGCAACTGAAACGCCCGTGCCCACCGGCTCCGTTCGATCCCGAACTTCCGCCCGCAGCGGACACCAGGGATGAGAATTTCATCGACCGATTGAACGTGTCGCGGAACTGCTACATCTGCAAACGTGAGTATGACCGGGTTCATTTTTTCTACGACGCTCTTTGCCCCGACTGTGCGACACTGAACTGGGAACGCCGGGAACGAACTTATGATCTGTCTGGTCGCTATGCATTACTCACCGGCGGGCGAGTGAAGATCGGGTACCAGGCCGCTTTGAAGCTTTTGCGAGCCGGTTGCCACGTCGTCGTTACCACGCGTTTTCCAAGAGACGCCGCGTCGCGGTTTACGGCGGAAGAGGACAGTGGCGAGTGGACTCAGCGGCTTCAGATTCACGGCATCGATCTCAGACATACGCCCAGCGTTGAAGCATTCGCGGCGCATCTTTGCGAAACCTTGCCGAGGCTGGACTTCATCCTGAACAACGCCTGCCAGACAGTCAGGCGTCCGCCTGGCTTCTATGGCCACCTGATGGAGGACGAACGGAAACTTGCGACGGAGTTACCCGCTGAAGCCCAGCCGTTGCTTGAGTCGTACGAGAATCTTCGTCGCAAGGGCCATCTGTCGTCCGGTGATGATCGTGAGACCAGTTTGCCGGCGCAGGTCGGAAGCAGTCTCGCAGGAATTCAGCGAGCGGCTGAGCTGTCACAACTCAGATTAGCACCAGAAGACGCTCATGACGGCGAGGAGTTGTTTCCAACCGGGCAGCTCGACAGTGATCTTCAGCAGGTTGATCTGAGAACGGTCAACAGCTGGAGACTGCGGCTGGCCGACGTGTCGACGGTCGAACTGCTGGAAGTTCAACTGGTGAACTCGATTGCTCCGTTCATTCTGAACGCGCGTCTGAAGCCGCTGATGCAGCGTGTCGAAACGCCGGACAAACACATCGTCAACGTCTCTGCGATGGAGGGCGTCTTTTACCGTGCCTACAAGACGGACAAGCACCCTCACACCAACATGGCGAAGGCAGCGTTGAACATGCTGACTCGGACATCGGCGCAGGATTACGCTCGCGACGGGATCCACATGAACAGCGTCGACACCGGTTGGATTACCGACGAAGACCCGATCGAGATTGCTCAACGCAAAACCGAAGAACTCGGCTTTCACCCGCCGCTTGATCAGATCGACGCGGCGGCAAGAATTTGCGATCCGATTTTCACCGGCTTCCTGACGGGCGAGCATCAGTGGGGACAATTCCTGAAGGACTATCAGATTGCCAACTGGTAGTATGTTGCCTCTGTGTGGGAGTTTTTTCGAATGTTTGATCGAGGCCTGAAGATGAATCGTTTCGTTCTGATGCTCGCCGTCGTTGTCTCGCTTTTCGTGCAGCTCGGCGTAGCGTTCGCAGAATCGCAGGCAGCCACAAAGCGACCGAATATTCTGTTTGCAATTGCCGATGACTGGTCGTTCGGCCACGCCGGTGCGTACGGCTGCGGCTGGGTGCAGACTCCCAACTTCGATCGAGTCGCGAAGGAAGGCATTCTCTTTACGCGAGCGTACACGCCGAACGCCAAGTGTGCTCCGTCGCGTGCCATCATTCTGACGGGACGCTACTCGTGGCAACTGGAAGAAGCCGGCAATCATATGGCGATTTTTCCGCCAAAATTCGGCAGCTTCATGGAGCGTCTCGAAGCGGACGGCTATTTCACGGGATACACCGGCAAAGGCTGGGCTCCCGGAATTGCGAACGATGTGAATGGCAAGCCTCGCCGAATTACCGGCAAGGTATATCAAGGCAAAACAGCAAAGCCTCCGGCGACGGGAATTTCACGAAACGACTATGCGGCGAACTTTGCGGACTTTCTGAAAAGTGGCAATGCGGACAAGCCGTGGGCATTCTGGCTCGGCACGACAGAGCCACATCGCGGTTACGAGTACGGATCGGGTGTTCGACTTGGCAAGAAACTCGGGGACATTGAACGAATTCCTGGTTACTGGCCCGACAACGAAACAATTCGCAACGACATGCTCGATTACGCTGTCGAAGTGGAGCACTTTGATAATCATCTGGGCAAGGCTCTTGCCCTGCTCGAAGCGGCCGGGCAACTGGACAACACGCTGATTGTGGCGACGTCAGATCATGGGATGCCGTTTCCGAGAGCGAAGGGGCAGGCCTATGACCATTCGAATCACATTCCGCTGGCAATTCGCTGGGCAAACGGAATCACAGGTTCCAGTCGAGTTGTTCACGACTTCGTGGATTTCGCCGACCTGGCGCCGACGTTTCTGGAAGCTGGCGGAGTGTCGAATGCTGGCCCGATCATGCTGCCGATCAGCGGACGCAGTTTGATGCCGATCTTCAAGTCAGATCCTGCGGGGCAGGTGGAAGGCCATCGTGATCACGTTCTGGTCGGCAAGGAGCGGCACGACATCGGTCGACCGAACAACTGGGGATATCCGATTCGCGGTATCGTGAAAGGTGACATGCTTTATCTGCACAACTTCGAAACAGAAAGATGGCCAGCCGGAGATCCCATCACCGGTTATCTGAACTGTGACGGAAGCCCCACGAAATCAGTGGTGCTCGAGATGCGACGAAACGGTTCGAACAAGGACTTCTGGGATCTGTGTTTCGGAAAACGACCGGCGGACGAACTCTACGATCTGTCCAGCGATCCAGACTGCGTGACCAATCTTGCAACGCAGCCGGCTCATGCGCAGGTGATGGCGGCACTGAAGCTGCAACTGTTCCGCGAGCTGAAAGCCCAGGGCGATCCACGGATGAGTGGGCATGGTAGCGTGTTCGACTCGTATCCTTACTCCGGAGCCAGCACCGACAACTTTTACCAGCGATTCACGTCGGGCGAAAAAGTGAAAGCCGGCTGGGTTAACCCGTCCGATTTCGAAAAAGAGCCGCTCGAATAAACGTGGCGGTTGGATGACAGCTCCAAGAGTCCGCAAGGAATGCAAAGACGGTAGGAATGGTTGAATCAGAAACAGGTAAATCACAGATTGTTGCGCTGGGACCGACCGAACGAATTGTTCGCACCGCTGACGGTCGCGAACTGCACGTTCCGACTGAGTGGGAACTGCTGCCGCCTGGCGATGCCGCACTGACTCGGCGAGTGAAAGCGGGTGGTCCTGCGTGGACCGTCCAGGAGAAGAAAGGCCGCCGAACTTTTTCGAAGGGAGTCTGGGCGCCGGCTGATCGAATCGCTGCGGTTCGGGCTGAACTTAAAGTCGAACGCTCGACCGAGTCGTATGCAAAACGTCGAGCAGCGGATGCACAACGCCGCGATCGCAAGCAGACCGAGTACGTCGAAGATTTTCAGCAGGCCGTGCTGGCGTTTCTGAATTTCAATCCGCGTCACGCCGACCTCGCCAGCCGACTGGCTGAGGCTGTCGCCAGACACGCGACGCCTGTTGGCAGCGGAACGGTTGCCCGCACTCAGCGAATTCCCATCGAACAGCGAGCGGAGTCTGCCGTGATTGCCTGGTTGCGGCACCAGACGACAGCCTACGACAACATGAAAATCGCTCGAATCAAAGGGAAGCGTCGAGAAGTTCGACGAATGCTGGCAGAGGAGTCGCGGCGTCGACTGGCCGGATACCGCAGCGCCGATGCTGTCGACGCGCAGAACTGTCCGTTGCAGATCGCGCTGCGTTCTATGTCGGACGAGAATGCGGCTCCGTGACAAACTCCGACGAACCTTCCCGTTGGATTTCATTCGCGGCAACGTCGACTACGATCGTATTCTGATTGTTCGTTAACAGGTTGAAACTATTTTTTTCGTGCAGGTTACTTCGAATGCTCAATGCCGCTTATGCAATCGGTGCCGTGCTGGTTTTGCTCGCGATTTTCGATGTCGTCCAGACGAAGCACGCGATTCTGCGAAACTTTCCGATTCTTGGGCACTTTCGATACCTGCTCGAAATGATCGGCCCGGAACTTCGGCAGTACATCGTGACCAGCAACAACGAAGAACGTCCCTTCAGTCGTGACGAACGAAGCTGGGTTTACGCATCCGCCAAAAAGCAGAACAACTATGTTGGGTTCGGGACGGACAACGATCTGGAACAGGAGCCAAACCACCTGATCATCAAGCACGCCGCCTTTCCGTTACTGGATATTCGACAGGGCCATCCCAACTACGATCCACAATTCCGCATCCCTTGTGCAAAGGTTCTTGGCGAAGCGAGAAATCGTAAGCGAGCCTTCCGACCTGCGTCGGTCGTCAATGTTTCGGGGATGAGCTATGGCTCGCTCAGCGGTCCCGCTGTTGAAGCCATCAATCGAGGATGCAAAATCGCAGGATGCCTGCATAACACCGGAGAAGGTGGGATTTCGGAGTTCCATCAGCAAGGTGGAGAACTGATCTGGCAGATTGGCACAGGGTATTTCGGCTGCCGCGACGAGCTCGGAAACTTTGATCTGCAGCGATTCAAAGATTGCATCGCGAAGAATCCAGTCAGGGCGATCGAGATCAAGTTGAGTCAGGGGGCAAAGCCTGGCCTCGGCGGATTGTTGCCAGCTGCGAAGATTACGCCGCAGATTGCGAAGATTCGCGGTATTCCGATGGGCAAAGACTGCGCGAGCCCTTCGGCGCACTCATCTTTTCACGATGCAGATTCGTTGCTGGATTTCGTCGAGATGCTGGCCGACCAAAGTGGGCTGCCCGTGGGAATCAAGTCTGCTGTTGGAGAGTCACAGTTCTGGAACGATCTGGCCCGACTGATGGACACCACCGGTCGCGGCGTTGACTTTATCACCGTCGACGGTGGCGAGGGGGGAACCGGAGCCGCACCGCTCGTTTTCTCCGACCATGTGTCGCTGCCATTCAAAATCGGCTTTACTCGTGTCTATCGGGAATTCTTTGAGCGAGGTCTTCAAAGCCAGATTGTCTTCGTCGGATCCGGGAAGCTGGGTTTTCCCGCATCCGCCATCCTGGCTTATTCGCTGGGCTGCGACATGGTACATGTTGCCCGCGAATCGATGCTCTCGATTGGCTGCATCCAGGCACAACGGTGCCACACCGGCCATTGCCCGACCGGAGTCGCCACGCAGAACCGCTGGCTGATGCGCGGTCTCGACCCAACTCACAAAGGGGCTCGGCTGGCGAACTACATCGTGACGCTGCGAAAGGAAATCCTGCAGTTGTCGCGAGCGTGCGGAGTGGCTCACCCGTCACTCGTCACAGCCGATCAATGCGAAATTACGGATGAACGATTTGGCAGCGTCACCGTGCGTGAACTGTTTAAGATTGCGGACTCGCTTGAGTACGGCCTGCCATCTGATGAGCAGCGAGCCACGATGCTGGAGCTTCCTCCGCCACCAACGTCGTAAGCTGCCCGATAGGCACGGACGCAAGGTCACAGAGACGTCATGCTGGCTTTTTCCGCATTAAGCGAGCAGATCATCAAGCGAGCAGTTCTTCAATGACGTGACCATGCACGTCGGTCAAACGTCGATCAATACCGTTATTGCGAACGGTTAACTTTCGATGATCGATGCCGAGCAGTCGCAGAATGGTGGCGTGGATGTCATAGACCTGAGTGGGATTGTCTCGATCCAGAGGTTTGTAACCCCACTGATCAGACGGGCCATAAGTCGTGCCCCCTTTGATGCCACCTCCGCACAGCCAGTTGGAGAACACGTACGGGTTGTGGTCGCGACCTTTGCTGCCTTGAGTGCTGGGCATGCGACCAAATTCGGTCGTCCACAGGATGATTGTGTCTTCCAGCATTCCTCGCTGCTTGAGGTCTTTGATCAACGCCGCCGCTCCCTGTGACATCCCCAGCGCCAGCGGACCGTGATCGCGTTGAATATCTTCGTGTGAGTCCCAGTTGCGGCGCGGGAATCCGTTGTCGTTGCCCGACCAGATTTGCACAAACCGGACACCGCGTTCCAGCAGCCGCCTGGCCACCAGACACTTCCGACCAAAGTAGTCCGCTTCCTCAACGGGATTGATTTCCTTGCTGAATTCCTGCTGACCGTGATTCAGGCCGTACATATCGATGATATGTTTTGGCTCTTTTGAGATATCCATCGCTTCGGGCGCGCTTAACTGCATTTTCGCCGCCAGCTCGTAACTCCGAATTCGAGCTTCCAGCCGCGAGTCGCCCGGTCGCGAATCCTGATGCTCGCGATTCAGTTTCGTGAGAAGCTCTAACGCGCGAGTATCACCCGCTTTGCTGACGTACTTTGCTTTCGGAATGAGGTCAGCGATTGGGTTTTCGGTTCCAGGACGGATAATGGTTCCCTGATGATGCGTCGGCAGAAACGCGGCCCCCCAGTTCTTCGGACCGTTGGACGCGAAGCCGCGACGGTCGGGAAGCACGACAAACGTCGGCAGATTCTCGTTCATGTTGCCGAGTGCGTAGCTGATCCAACTGCCCATGCCAGGAAAACCGGGCGTATCGAATCCCGTCGCCTGGAGATAAGTCGCCTGACTGTGAACTCCGGTTTTTCCGACCATGTTATGGACGAAGGCCATTTCATCGACGACATCGCCCAACGGTTGCACGACTTCGCTGAGATATTTGCCACTTTCGCCGTACGGACGGAACTCGAACGGCGACTTCATCCACGGGCCGAGGCCATTCTGAAACGCTTCGACGTGCTCACCAAAGTCGGATTTTTCGCCGTGGTGTTTTTCCAGCGCGGGCTTGTAATCGAACAGGTCCAGATGGCTGGCCGCTCCGCCCATGAACAGCTGGACCACTCGTTTGGCTTTGGCTGGATAGTGCAGCACTTCAACCGCAGCGTCGACGCCGGGCCCGACGGTTGACGCCAACAGTCCGTCTTCCTGGAGCATTCCGGCCAGAGCGAGGCTGCCGAAGCCACTTCCAAGCTGATTCAGAAAATTTCGTCGGTTCATTCCACTACCCATTACCGCGTAGTCTCAAGAGGTGCCGGTTTCTGTTGAGCCGCCTCGATCGCCTGCCCAACTGATCAATGCGGCTAATCAACAAAAACAAACTCGTTCAGATTAAACAGCAGCCGACAGAGGTTTTCTGTACCGAATTCACGAGCGTATTCGGTAAGAGCGGTCGTCTGTTCGGCGGTCGGTTGTCGCCCCGTGACGAACTGGAACGCTCGGCCGATCTGCTCCGCTGGCTTGCCTGAATCTGTTTCCAGGCGAGCACTGAAATGCTCAGCCATACGCAGCATGAATTTGTTGTTGAGCAACGACAGCGCCTGCAACGCGGTTACTGTTTCGTCTCGTCGCGGGACGCTTTGCGAAGAGTCTGCACAGTCGAGTGTCGTCATGAACGGGTCGGGCTGACTGCGACCGATGAATCGGTAAACGCTGCGCCGATGAGACGCCGGATCGTCAGGGTCGTGTTTGTGATATTCGTAGTGCGGTGAATGCTCAGGGTGTTCCAGCACGAACAGCTGAAATCCGGGACCGAACATCTTTCGATCCAGCTTCCCACTGACGGCCAGAACGGCGTCACGAAGTTCTTCGGCCGTCAACCGTCGTCGATTCATCCGCCAGAGATAAACGTTGCCGCTGTCGACCTGGCTGTTTGCTTCGTTGTGAGCCGAAGTCTGGCGATAGACCGAGCTGGTGACGATCAGCCGGTGCAACTTTTTGAGAGACTGGCCGCCGTCGCGGAATTCGACCGCCAGCCAGTCCAGCAGTTCCGGATGGGAAGGCAACTGTCCCATGCGACCCAGGTCGTTCGGAGAGTCAACAAGACCACGGCCAAAGTGGTACTGCCAGACTCGATTAACAATTGATCGCCAGGTCAGCGGGTTGTCGCGATGGACGATCCAGTCAGCCAGTGCGATCCGTCGATCGCTTTCCGCATGATCTTTCGGAAGCTGGAACCGCCAGTTCACCCCGGCAATGACCGGAATGGTGCCCGGCCCGACTTCTTCCCGAGGCTGCTGAATGTTGCCTCGATGAAGAACGCGAATCGTTCGAGGCTTGCCGCCATTTCCGCCGGTGCCCATGAAGTTGCCGCTTCCGTGATGGACCATCCCCGCGTACACACGGCTTGGCGCGGGTAACTTCCTGATCGCCTCATCCGTTTCCTTCAGCATTGCGGCGTTGGTTGTGATCTTTGCTTTGAGCTCGTCAGTCAGAGCCTCGTTCAGGATCTGGCGGCGATCTTCAGAAAGTTGAGCGATCTGAATCTGCACATCCGGCTTCGCGGTCACGCCGAAGTAATAGCCATCGACAAGATTCGGACGCTGCCAGCGAACAGGAGCCTCGATTGAATCCAGCGAAAGAACGCGTTTCCCGGAAGCGGCGTTGCTGCCGTCTGGTGTGAGCACGCTGAGTTCTGCCAATGCAAAAATGTAGTCATTACTTCGCTCAGCAAGCTTTGTCGCCGTGAACCTGACGTGCCGGGCCTTCAGACCTGACGGTGCGGCGACGACCTGTGGATTGGTGCCAGGATTGGTGACGTCGCTGGTCGTGTAATCGGCCAGCAGAGTCACATTCGTTTTGAACGTTTCGTCGTCGGACGCTTCGATCCGGTATCTCAATGGAAAACCGAATCCATGACCGATGCCGTTGAACGTATCATGGCAGCCAACGTAGAGAATCGATGCAATGGACGTCGGCTGGCCGAGATCGACCTGCACCCATTTGACGGCATCCTGCTTTTTTTCGATGTGGCTGTGGTATCCAAACTCGGGTCTGGCCCCAGAGGACGCTTCTTTTTGCTTCTGGAGTTCTGCCAGTTTCGTGTCGATCGGAGCCAGCTTGCTGCCGGCTCGTTTCTGAACGATCAAATCCAGCTCGGACTTCTTTTTCGTCAGCTCCTCTTTGCGTGCCAGAAGTTCTCGACGACGGGTCGCCGTCTGTGGGTCGGCATCGTAGGTTCGGTCGGCTCGATCGAGCGCGGCAAACACCGACTGCAGACTGTAGTAATGGTCCTGAGTAATCGGATCGAACTTGTGGTTGTGACAGCGAGCACACTGCACGGTCACGCTGCAGAACGTGTTCATGGTCGACGTGACCATGTCGTCGCGATCCATGTTGCGGGCAACCTGGCCATCAAGTTTTGATTCAGGAACTTCGGCATGCCCGATGTAGTCCCACGGTCCGGCGGCGATGAATCCCGTCGCGGTTATGCCGTCCACCGTGTTCGGCCAGAGGGCGTCGCCAGCAATCTGCTCGCGAACGAAGCGTTCGTAGGGTTTATCTGCGATCAGCGAGCGAATCACGTAGTCGCGGTAAGGCCATGCATTGGGACGCAGTTTGTCCTTGTCATAACCGTGAGTGTCCGCGTAATGGACGACGTCCAGCCAGTGCCTGGCCCAGTGTTCTCCGTAACCGTTTGAAGCGAGTAACCGATCGACGAGTTGCTCGTATGCTTGCGGTGATTTGTCATGGACGAAGTCATCAATCTCCTGCGGCGTTGGCGGCAATCCGATCAGGTCAAAGTACAGCCGCCGGACCAGCGTCACTCGATCTGCGTCGACCGATGCTTTCAATCCTTTCTGATTCAGCGTTTCCTGAATGAACGCATCGACTTCCGTGCGTAACTGCAGTCGACCGGGCTGCTGATCTGACTCAACGGTCGCCGTCGGCTGCGACGATCGGGCATGCCACAAGGCCGGCACGGCAGGCCGTCGCAAGGGTCTCAGCGACCACCAGTCGAGATCAGCAACCTGACTCTCCGTCAGTTTGAAATCAGCAGACCACTTCGCGCCACCGTCGATCCATTTTCGGATGATTGCAATTTCAGCGACCGTCAGCGGGTCAGAATTCTTCGGCATCTGTGCCTTGCCGTTGACCGGCGTGATCAACTCAACCAGATGGCTCGCATCCGCGTCGCCAGCTTCCAGGTACCCATCATTGAATGCGGCTGAAGATGTCTGAAGTGAGAAATCACCTTTGCGTTCGTCGTCGTTGTGACAACTCAGACAGCGCTGCTGAAAGATCGGCGCGACTTCTTTCTGAAAGAAGTCTGCGTCCAAAGTTGGCTCAGCCGCTCTCAGTGAGTTCGGGAGCAGCATCAGAAGAATCACGATTGGTGCGGGCAGGTGAGACACGCGGGTGGTCTCTCAATCAAGGAAGGGGACACAACGGAGGGAATACAATGGAGGGAGAGTAGCTTACCAGAAGGATTGGTCGTAGTTGAACTCCATCATCGATTCCCAGCTGACCTGCAGAAAGGAGTGGCTGAAATTCGGATGGAGAAAAACGGACTGGCTAACGGGATCGTGGTTCGACTCCCAGCAGATGTCGCACAAAGAAATCCTGACGGCGGCGTTTTCCGTAGGGCGACTCGCCGATGCCATGACCGCCTCCTGGTACCACCAGTAGGTCGAAGTCTTTGTCCGCTTTGATCAACGCGTTGACGACCTGCATGGTCGACGCCGGATCCACATTGCGATCCAGTTCACCGACGGTCAGAAACAGTTTTCCCGTCAGGCGGTGCGCGTTCGTAACGTTGGATTGTTCTTCATAATGAGGGCCGACAGGCCAGCCCATCCACAGTTCGTTCCACCAGATTTTGTCCATGCGGTTGTCATGGCACCCACAGTCAGAAACCGCGACGGTGTAGAAGTCGCCGAATGCCAGTACCGCTCGCGTTGAACTTTGTCCGCCGGCTGATCCACCGTAGATACCGACTCCACGACTCAAATCCATGAACGGATACTTGTTCGCGGCGGCGTTGATCCATTTGATGCGGTCGGGAAATCCGGAATCGCCAAGGTTCTTCGCGCAGACATCGTGGAAGGCTTTCGAGCGGTTCGACGTGCCCATGCTGTCAATCTGAACGACGATGAAACCGAGTTCTGTCATTGACTGAGCCGAGAAGTAATCCGAAAACGCTTTCGGTACGAACGAACCGTGCGGTCCGGCGTAGATTTTCTCGATGACCGGGTACTTCTTCGTTTCGTCGAAGTTGGTTGGTCGATAAATGACGCCGTAAATGTCAGTCGCGTTGTCTCGCCCTTTGGCAACGAATCTCTCCGGAACTTTCCAGCCGGTTTCGAGCAGCCGTGACCAGTCGGCACGTTCGAGTTCACAGATCAGCTTCCCGGTCTCTGCATCACGGAGTTCTGTGACAGGAGGCTGATCAACTCGCGAGTACGTGTCGACCAGAAAATTTCGGTCGGGCGACCATGAGACCGTGTGCGTCCCATCGCCGTCCGTCAGATAAGTGAGTCCGGAACCATCGAAGTTCACTCGGCAGTGGTGGATGTAATACGGATCCTGTTCCGAATAAATTCCGCTGGCCTGGAACCAGATTTGGCGTCTTTCGGCGTCGACCCGTTCGACTTTGCGAACGACCCACTCGCCCTTCGTCACCTGGTTCCTGACCTCGCCGCTGGAAAGATCGTACAGGTAGAGGTGGTTCCAGCCGTCGCGTTCGGACATCCAGATCAACTCGTTCGAGTCGTGCAGGATTTGCAGAAACTGCTTGTACGCATAGTCGATGAACGTGTCACTTTGTTCGTCGACGATCGCTTGAGCCTCGCCAGTTTTCGCATCGACGGCGATGACTCGCAGAATCTGATGGCCGCGCTGGTTGTAAGTGAAGAAGAACCGGCCTGAGTTCGGCGACCATTCAATCGGCGGAGGCGACATCCACGGATTGGCAAACAGCTCATCGCTGACAGCGATCTCTTTCTTCGTATCTACGTCGAACAGGTGCGGCGTGGATTGAGGGATTTGATCGCCGGGCTTCAGGTAATTGTGCGTGTGCAGTTTCGGTTGAAGCTGATCCTGCGGTGACGATTCCACAACGCTGACGTCATGCTGCTGCCCTTGTCTGGTCCGTAACGCGACAAGCTTTCGAGAATCCGGCGACCACGAGATGTGCCGATCGCTGTACCAGCCACCATCCGTGTCGCTGGTGCCCAGCGTGATCGTTTCCGCTGCCGGGTCACTCGTGGATCGAATCTGCAGATCGTGGTTGTGTTCGAAGGCGATCCATTTCCCGTCGGGCGATTGACGACCTTCCGGGATTTCGCGTTTTTCTGCATCGCGTCCCTGAGGTCGTCGCGGGTTCTTCTTTCCCTCCTTCTCTCCGTTTTGATCGGACGGTTCTTCGTCGCGAAGTCTCGTCAGTTCTTTTTCGCCACGGTCGTACTTCCACACCCCCGAGAAGGCAGAGAATTCAATGGCGTCTTCATCGTTGATGAGGACCAACCGTTGAAACGGCAAACGTTCAGCGATCACCGACTTCTTTGTCGCGTCGGCCAGCTGCTTTGCAAGTTCCTGCTGATCGAAGGCCAGCTCGCGCGTGCCTACAATCGCGTTGACAATAACAAATTCGAATTCACCTGGGGCAACTTCGATTCGATACCAGAGTCGCTTGCCATCGGCAGTCCAGTTCGGCTCGACCTTCTGTCGAAAGACCGTGTTCCGCGTTGTCTCGCGCAGCGAGTTCGCACGATCGTAATCGGCCAGCGTTCCCTGCGCGACGGCGATTGCAGGAAGCATCACGATCAGAGGTAAATAAATTGAAGTGAGCTGGCGGTGCATTGGCGGAAATCTTCTGAAAATCTGAATTGAGCCGCAACAACGTCGTAAGGTGGCGACGTGTCGGACCGTCAGGTTACCGGGCATCGCGGCTCGGTTCTAATCAATCAGAGTTGTTCGTCAGGGTTGTATGAACAGTGACTTCGTTTCGATCTGCGCAGACGAGCGATAAGCAACGGTGAACAGCAGTTGCTACCGCTCGTTGACGCTTATTTCGGGCACTCATAGAATCCCGCGACTGAAAACGGGGCATCGCTGGCTGGTCGGTAATGCTTTTCACTGAACGAGCTTGTTCGACAGGCGATGCTTCAAACATCAGTGCTCCCGCCGCGGCGCGAGCTTTACTCTTCTGAATTCTGCTGAAGTTACGGAGTGACTCAGGTGACAGCTATCCCGGCAAAGATTGCCTCCGATACAACAGTTTCTGATGCGCCGTTGAACGTTGAAGAAGCTGTTCGAGACAGGTACAGCGCCGCTGCTCTGGAAAAAGAAACGGCACTCTGCTGCCCGGTCGAATACGACAGGAAGTACCTGGAAGCGATTCCTGAAGAGATCATTGAACGGGACTATGGCTGTGGAGACCCGTCTCAGTACGTGAACCCTGGCGACACTGTTCTGGACCTCGGTTCTGGCGGCGGCAAGATTTGTTACATCGCCGCGCAGGTTGTGGGCGCTGAAGGAAAAGTCATCGGCGTTGACTGTAACGACGAAATGCTCGGTCTGGCCCGACAGTATCAGCCCGAGATGTCCGAGAAACTTGGGTACGACAATGTCGAGTTTCGCAAAGGCAAGATTCAGGATCTGAAGCTGAATCTGGAGCTGCTGGATGAACAGCTTGCCGAACGGCCCGTCCAGACCAGCACGGACTGGCTGGAGATGGAAACCCGGGCTCAAAAGCTGCGAGAGACGAAGCCGCTCGTCGAATCGGACAGCGTGGACGTCATCGTTTCCAACTGCGTGTTGAATCTGGTCCGTGAAGAAGATCGCCGTCAGCTCTTCGCGGAAATGTTCCGCACACTGCGGCGAGGCGGTCGCGCTGTCATTAGTGACATCGTGTCAGACGAGGACGTTCCGGACGCACTCCGCAACGACGCTCGGCTGTGGAGCGGTTGCCTGAGCGGTGCGTTTCGTGAAGACCTCTTTCTGAAAGCCTTCGAAGAGGCCGGCTTCTACGGCGTCGAGATTGTTAAGCGCCAGACTGAGCCGTGGGCGGTCGTCGACGGCATCGAATTTCGCAGCATGACGGTTCGTGCCTGGAAAGGGAAAGAAGGGCCGTGTCTCGAACGCAAGCAGGCGGTGGTTTACAACGGTCCGTGGAAGGTCGTGATCGATGACGACGGGCACCGTCTGAACCGCGGCGAACGCATGGCTGTCTGCGATAAGACTTTCAACATCTACACGCGAGAGCCTTACGGAAGTCAGATCACTGCACTGCCACCCGTCGAAGAGATTCCTCTGGAGCAGGCTGCCAGCTTTGATTGCAAACGCATTTCGATCCGCGATCCAAAGGATACCAAGGGCGGTTTTGCAGGCCTGACGATTCTGCCATCAGAAGACTGCTGCAGTCCTGGTGGAGATTGCTGCTGAGTCTGCATCCAGAAGATTGAACGACCAACATTCAATGACCTGAGGATGCCTGTCAGGATGCTTCGCTTATTTCTGCGTATCGCGGTTCGCCTGTGGTCCAGTTCGACACGCAGCGTCGAAAAAAGTCATCGCGTTCCGGCAGCCGGTCCTTCAGAAACATTTTGGCAATGTGAGGCCTGGTACGTGCGGTTCAGCAGTAAGCCCCGACGGTTCGCGTCTCTTTATCACTTGGAACGGCAACCGCAGCGGCACCGACAACCGAGGAAAATTTCCGTTCGACACGTGTACTCTGACCGTGATTCACATCCCGGAGTCAGAGCGACAGGTCAGGTGAGTGGATTCTGTAAACAGCGATCGCGTGAATACGGCGGTGAGAACGCAAAGCGGGGGCGGTCGGGCTACTCTGCTGGCGCTACCCGCGCACGTGGAGCCGTGAACTCATGCGTCTGGGCGTCTCGCGTCGTCAGGCGATCCGTCACGGGAAGAGCCGCAAGGGCTACTGGCACA
>JABMPE010000165.1 GCA_013203845.1 Rhodopirellula sp.
CCCCCTCGTGTTGCCCGATCATGTTGTGGATCATCTCCGTGAGCAACACCGTCTTGCCCACGCCCGCCCAACCAAACAATCCTGCCTTGCCGCCGCGTTCCAGCGGGACGAGCACGTCGATCACCTTGATGCCCGTCTCGAAGATTTCAGACCGGGTGGAACGTCGTGCCAGCGGCGGCGGCGCCCGGTGCACGCTGCGCCATTGGACATCGGTGGGTGCTGCTTCGCGGTCGATCGCGTTGCCGAACACGTCGAACATCCGCGACAGGATTTCTTTGCCGACTGGTGCTTTGAGCGGTCCGCCTGTGTCTTCCACCACGGCACCGCGGGGAAGACCTTGAGTGGGAGTCAACGCGATTCCACGTACGTGATGTGCGTCGAGCTGAGCCAGAACTTCGATGGCAATTGTCCCCTGTGTCGCGTGCAGCAACGAATAGATGGGCGGCACGTTCGTATCGAACCGTATATCTACGACACTGCCGCGTACAGCAACCACTGTGCCTGTATTTGAAGGACGGTCTTTGTTGTTCATGTCTGCTCCCCTGGATCCACCAACAGCTCAAATCAGACAACGCAGAGACCGAGCGTCTCGGTCCAGGCGGGTCTCACAGACGCGGTAGGCAGCAATGTCAAGGCACTCACATCGCTGGAATCTCTCGACGAAAGTAACGCGAGGATCCTCACAGCCGCTGTCACCGTCAAGTAGTAGCTCGTAATCGGTTTCCGGCTCGATCGCGATGCCGAGTCGCTCGACTCCGCACGGGTCGCCTGCCTGATTAAATTTCACGCGAGCGATGCCGAACCGCGAATAGTTACCCCTGGAGACCAGCTGTGGAAAAAGTAAAGCTGACCATCCGAGCCACGCACGGCAGCGGGATTCAGCGTGCCTACAGGTTTCATCCAACCAGTCCCGTGCTTCAACCGCTTTGACATGATCGAAATTTTGAAGTTTTCCTTTCGTGAACGGTTTGCAGAACGTCGCCATGCCGCGCTGCCACTTCGTTTTCCCAACCATCGCGATCCGTTCGATGTCGGCGAAATGTTTGATGGCGAACCTCGTGTCCTCCCATTGCACGCCGACATCCCAACCGTGGAAGTCTGTCATATCGAACAGGACTCGCAGTTTGCCGTGCAGGCCGACGAGCCACTTGAATTCTGGCACGAAGTGTTCGTAGTCCGCACATGTCCCAGCGGACGTGCGTTTGGGGGCCGATCAGCGTTGTTACCATTGAGCTCGCCACGTTGTGGCCGCCCAGATGTATCAACTCGTTCCGCGATTGTTCGCGCACAACGCCATCTTCATCGGCAAGCAGGCCAGTCAGCCGTCTGATGCCAGTTTCCCGGTTCATCTCGCTCTCCATTTGCAAACAGGTAAATCGCCCGTTCCGATTTGCAATGTAATGCACTCGTTCACAGTCGCGGTTCCCTTGTTAGCCAAAAAAAAGCCGACGTGGTGGAACACCCAAGGGTCTCCCACCACGTCGGCTTACGCAATAACTCGCCTCCCGGCCTGGAGCTCAGTTCGACCGACCGGGTTGCGTTTTATTCAGTCATCCGATTCATCGAGTGAGGCGGCCCTCAATGATTGATGCGCCTCACTTTCGTACGTGATTGTATCAAGTGATTCCTGGATGGATACCCGGGGGGATTCATCTTGACCACACTGACTCTCTACATCCTGGTCTTCCGGTTTCTGTCGGGGCTGATGGCGACCGTTGATGCGGCGGTGCTCAGTGTGACCCGGCCGGAGTCATGCCGGTTCTCCTGGAAGATTGCGGCTGCCGGATGTTCCGCCATCGTCGTCCGTATGCGCGAACGATTCGTGCCCGAACCAGCCCTGTGTCCTGAGACAGAAATTCACCAGCATCAGCATGAGTGGCACTTCAATCAGCACGCCGACGACTGTCGCCAAAGCGGCTCCGGAAGAGAGCCCGTACAGCATGGTGGATGTCGCGATCGCTACCTCAAAGTGATTGGACGCACCGATCATGGCGGTGGGCGCGGCGTTCTCGTAGGACAGCCCCATCGCCTTCGACATGCCGTACCCGAGTGCAAAGATCACAACCGTCTGGACAAACAGTGGGATGGCGATCCACAGAATCGTCAGCGGGTTCTGCAGAATCGTTTCGCCCTTGAATGAGAACAGCAGGACCAGCGTCGCCAGCAAAGCTGTAATTGTTACTGGCGTCAGAACGTGCAGAAACTTTTCCTTGAACCAAATCTCACCTTTGCTGGCAAGCAGCCACTTGCGAGAGAAGTAACCCGCGACCAGCGGCAGAGCGACATAAACGCTGATTGACAGCAGCAACGCCTGCCACGGCACTGGCAGCTTTCCAACTCCCAGCAGAAATCCGCCGAGAACCCCATAGAGCACCAGCATCGTCAATGAGTTGATGGCGACCATGACCAACGTGTGTCCCGCATTTCCTTTCGCGAGAAATCCCCACACAAGAACCATCGCGGTACACGGTGCGATTCCCAGCAGAATGCACCCGGCGAGATAGCTCCGCCACAGCGGCACCTGGAGCATCTTCACACTGTCAAGCAGCACGACTGTGCCCGCTCCATAACTGTCGCCGACAGCCAGATTCGCTCCCAGCGGCATTTTCACATGGTCCACAGCATCCGGGCCAATGAACCCCAGAAACAGCGTGCCGAGAAACACGCTGGCGATGGCGTACATCGTAAACGGCTTGATCGCCCAGTTGATAAACAGTGTGACCCCTACAGGCTTGATTGCTCTGCCGGCCTTGAGCACCTCTCCAAAATCGATTTTCACCATGATGGGGTACATCATGAAGAACAGGCACAGGGCGATCGGAATCGAAACAACTGGGGCCTCGTTGACGTAAATCGCCATCCCGTCGAGCGTCTTCGCCAGACCGGGAGCCACCTTCCCCAGCACAATGCCGCCCACGATGCAAAGAGCGACCCACACCGTGAGATATCGCTCAAAGAAGCCCATCCCGTGCCCTTTTGAGGGCGTGCCGTTTTCTGTGCTCATTCGTTTGCTCAAGGCTCCTGAGTAGGATGTCCTGACAGCACGAGGCCGCCGCGGCGACGCATGATGAAAC
>JABMPE010000166.1 GCA_013203845.1 Rhodopirellula sp.
ACCACGAACGAATCAGCTCCGCCTTCCAGCGATCACTGAACCGCAGCCCAACTCAAAGTGAACTCGAACAGGCAATTGATTATCTGCAGTCAACCAAAGCCGAACTGAAATCCGATGAAAAAGCATGGAGCAGTCTGTGTCAGGCGTTACTCGTCACCAATGAGTTCCGCTATGTCGATTAAACGTTGTACGATGGGCACCTCCGCTGACTTCCAAACGGCTCTGATAGATCATCCTGCCAACAGGACCA
Source organism: Rhodopirellula sp. (assembly GCA_013203845.1). Taxonomy (GTDB): domain Bacteria; phylum Planctomycetota; class Planctomycetia; order Planctomycetales; family Planctomycetaceae; genus JABMPE01. The sequence goes on from JABMPE010000166.1 coordinate 251, forward strand.
CACCATGAATTACTCTCGCCGCAGTATGTTACAGTCCACGTCCTGTGGTTTCGGAGCGCTCGCACTGAACGTGCTTTGCGGAGAGCAGGTGGCGTCCGCGTCACCGAGTGGTCTTGAGACACGGGCGCCATCACTGGCTGCTCGCGCGAAACGGGTAATCTTTCTCTGCATGAGTGGAGGACCGGCTCATCTCGACACGTTTGATTACAAACCGCAGACCGGAAAAAAGAAACATCCGGGTTCTGTGTTTCGATTTCGTCAGCATGGCGAGAGCGGGCTGGGTATTTCGGAACTGCTCCCCGAAACGGCGAAACACGCGGACGATCTGTGCGTCATCAACGGCATGTATGCCGATACCGGAATTCACGCGCAGTCGTTCCTGCAGTTGCACACGGGGGACCGATTGCGCAAACGACCGAGCCTTGGATCATGGATCAGTTACGGCCTGGGGACTGAGAACCAGAATCTGCCCGGCTTTATCAGCCTCAACACTTCGAAGAGTTCGATCTATTCCAGTGCGTTTCTGCCGTCGATTTACAACGGCACTCCGATCGGCGTGAACGGCGAAAACATGAGTCTCGCCACGATCAATAATGTCGACAGCGATCATCTTCCGTTGTCGAGCAAGCGGCGTCAGCTCGACTTCGTGCAAATGATGAATCGAAGTCATCTGGCTCGGCGACCTGCCGACGAGAAACTGGAGAGCGTGATTCAGTCAATGGAACTCGGCTTTCGCATGCAGTCTGTTGCTCCCGACCTGCTGGACATCAGCAAGGAAACGAAAGCAACACTCGAAAATTACCGAGTCGGCCAGCAGAAAGAATCAACGGGCACCTGCAAAGTTTCTGACTTCGGGCGTCAGTGTCTGCTGGCACGTCGTTTTGCCGAGGCTGGCGTTCGATTCATCGAAGTCAGTCATGGCAGCTGGGATCAGCACAAGAATCACCGCCGCGACCTGCGTGCCAACTGCGAAGTGACCGACGCTCCAATCGCTGCCCTGCTGGGTGATCTCAAGCAGCGGGGCCTGCTGGAAGACACACTGGTCATCTGGGGTGGCGAGTTTGGGCGTCCCGGACTAACGCCTGAAGACGGTAAAGACGAAACCGGCCACAACTCCAATGGCTTCACGTTCTGGCTGGCTGGCGGTGGAGCGAAACGTGGCCACGTTCACGGCAAAACAGATCCAACGGGAGCTCGCGCCGTCGAGGGCAAGGTCCACTTCCGGGATTTGCACGCGACGATTCTGCATCTGATGGGGCTTCCCCCGAACGATCTGAAATACTGGCATGCTGGACGTGAGCATCGTCTCACTGGTCCCGAAGGCGGCAAAATCGTCCACGAACTCTTCACGTAATTCTTGCTCAATTACGATCGCGCCAGACGCTGCCAGCCGGCATTCGGCGATGAGCCAGACGGCAGCCTTATCCGAGGCAAACGCAAATTCCTGCCAGGGATGGTCAGTGCAGACCGTAGCGGTTCATTTTGTAATGCAGCGTGCGGACACTGATGCCAAGCGCTTTGGCGGTATCTTCGCGGTGACAGTTGGATGTGGCCAAGGCAACCCGGATTGCGTCCTTTTCGGCCGCTTCCGTCGTCTCAACAAGCGGACGCACGCCTCCCGTCGTCGGCCGCGACACCGGCTGAAGATCCGTCGGTAGTCGATCCGCTGAGATCACGTCGTCCGTCACGGTGACGACGAGTCGCTCCATCACATTCCGAAGCTGGCGCACGTTACCGGGCCAGGACGCGGCAGTCAGGACGTGCATGGCCTCGTCGGCAATCCGTCGTGGCGAGCGGTTATGGCGCTGGCAGAAGTGGTTAAGGAAGTGCTCGACCAGTAACGGAATATCTTCACGGCGTTCGCGCAGGGCGGGTATCTGAATCGGAACAATGTTCAGTCGATAGTAAAGGTCGTCTCGAAACGTACCGTCCTCAATGAGTTGCTGAACGTCCTTGTTTGTGGCCGACACGATGCGAGCATCAGACTCCAGCAGTTCTTCGCCGCCAACCCTGATAAACTGGCCGGTTTCGAGTACTCGCAGTAAGTCGACCTGGCTCTTGGTGGGAATTTCGGTGATCTCGTCGAGAAACAATGTTCCGCTGCGCGACTGCTCGAAACAGCCCGGCTTCTGGCGTGAGGCCCCTGTGAACGAACCCTTCTCGTGTCCGAAAAGTTCACTTTCAAGGAGCGTTTCCGGCAACGCCCCCAGATTGACCGCGACGAACGGGCCACCGCAGCGATCACTGAGATCATGCAGGGCTCGCGCGATCAATTCCTTGCCGGTCCCGCTTTCACCTTGGATAAGAACAGTGGCGTCGGTATCAGCGACCTGGCGGATCTGCTGGAACACATCCTGCATGGCAGCGCAGTTTCCAATGATGTTCGAGATTTCTCCGGCGTTCGCCAGACGGTCCTTGAGTTCTCGATTTTCCGTCTGCAACCGATGATGATCAAGGGCCTTGCCTACCTGCTGACGGATCAGGTTCAGGTCGACCGGCTTGGTAATAAAATCAAACGCCCCGCGCCGCATGGCATCAACAGCGGTTTCCACCGTACCGTGAGCAGTGATCACAAGGACTGTTGTGTTCGGATTTCTTTCGTGAATCAGTGAAACCAGGTCGAGACCATCGCGATCGCCCGGCAATCGGACATCGGCAATCACGAGCTGAAAGTTGCCCTTGTCAAACTTATCGATTGCCTCATTGACGGTGCCGGCGGTTTCAATGCGATCTGCTTCCTTCGCCAGACCCTTCGCCAGGCCAGACCGAATGTTCGGTTCGTCATCGACAATCAGAATGTGGAACCCGTTACTCACAGTGTCTCCCCGGCGTCTGATTCCCTGTCGCGTTCGATCGGCAATGTCATCCCGAAATCGGTCCCACCTTTGGTGCTGCGAAAATCGAGCCCTCCGCCGTGCTGACGCATGATCTTGTCGCTCAGGGCAAGTCCCATGCCGGTTCCATTACATTTCGTCGTGAAGTAGGGGTCGAAGATGCGGTCCCGAATGTTTTCAGGAATGCCGGGGCCGCTGTCAATCACCTCAATTCGAACCACTTCGGTGTCGCCTGTTTCGATGATCAGAACTCGAATCGTCAGAGTACCTCCTTTAGGCATGGCTTCCAGGGCGTTGACAAGCAGGTTGAGCAGTACCTGTTCCAGCCGTGTGAGATCCCCATTGAGAATGGGAATCGGCCTGGTCGAAACATCGACGCTGACTTCCACATTCTGTTGGTCCGCCTGCGGGCCAATGAGCCTGACCTGACGCTTCACGAGTTTTACAACATCGACTTTTGCTAGACTCAAATGTCCAAGCGACGCGAAGTCGCGAAAGCTCTCCAGCACTCCGCCAACGCGAGCGACCTCCGTCTTGATGACGTTTAGCATCTCATGAATCTCGTCGCTGGCAATCACCCCGGCGATTTCCTCCTCAAGCAACTGCACATGCAAAGAAAGCGCCGCCAACGGGTTTTTGATCTCATGATGCAGTCCGACCGCCAGCGAGCCAAGGCCCATGTAGCGTTCCATCCGCCGCAACCGATCACTCATCAGCACTCGCTCGGTCACATCGCGAAGCTGCAGGATATTTCCCACATCAACAAGTTCGTGGTTCCGGAGCGGCTGGCAAAACCCTCTCAAAACCCTCATGGAACCATTGATTGTCTGCGAGTAGTCGCGCACGAGTTCCGTCTGATTGCTCAAACGCGTTATCTGGCGAAACTCTTCCAGCGCAATCACTTCCGAAAGCTCACTGAGTGGCCGTCCTACAAGATCACCGTCGTCACCGTCCAGGCCGAACAATTCAATCCCGCGACGATTGATACTTGTCACCGTTCCGTCCAGGTCAGTCGTGATCACGGCCAGGTCCATGCTACTGAGAATGTCGCTGGCCTGTGCCTTGAGGTCTCGCAGTGATTCCTTTGTTGAAAGATTCGCCCGCGAAAGCAACACCATCGCGAATGCAGTCACAACCAGGTTCAGCACAACCAGAATCGAAAGCCGAAACTGCCAACGCAACTCGCCTTCGAGGGCCTCCGCAGACAGTGCCGCTTCTAGCGGAAGCTGGCTCACCAGTGCGTGAACAATCTCCTGCTCGTGCAGAAAGTCGACCATCACCCAGACGGTCACAGCCAGCGCAGCAGCACTCAGCGCCAGCAGACTCACAATTGCCAGCCGATTTGACTTGCCGCTGTCTGTTGGCTCTACTCGAAACATGAAATCTCTTGGACACTGGAGACAGCAGGCCGGAGAGCAAACTGGCTCCGTCGTTTCGATAGCTGGCGACAGCAAATGGCCTGCCAGGCATGAATCTGCCCGATATTCACCGATCCTGAACTTCAATTCGCCACATCAATGCAGAGTTCTGCATGTTACCTGCAATTAAATGCACGTTTCGCGCGAAAATCAACAGCGTCGTTGCGGCCAATGACACGCAGGTCTGACGAGACCGGGCGTCATGATGTGCGAGTTTGGCAATTGCACCAGCTCAACACCGGCAATACCCGGTCTATCAGCACAGCTTCAGATGTCGACTGAAATACGCAACGACAGACGTGAGTCCAGAAGTATCTCCTGTCCACTCAAGCACTTATGCGTTGCGCCGCAAAATCACGGCGACTCGGGGCCGGAAATGGCAATCTGCGTTTGAGATATTCGGCACACGCATTGCGGCACAGTGTCTCAACAAAGCCGACCGACATTGGCTGCTGTCAGCAATGGATCGGCTTGAGGTCGAGTGCTCATCAGGAGACCGCCATGAAGAAGTTCATTATCACGTTAGCCATTGCTGCTGCCTCACTGCTCGCCGCCAATCAGGCGAGTGCTGACTCGTACCACGACTACCTGGCACGGCATCCAGGAGTCGCCTCGAAACCGGCTCTACGAAATAGCCCACACGTTCGCATGTTGATGCGTCAGGAGCAGCAAAGTGTCGGGACGCCGTTCGCTGCTTCACAAAATGACGGCCTGATTGAATATGGCTCAGCGTTTGCGGCTCCCTTAACCTCAGGTTTCGGTTTGGTTCCGACCGTGACAACACACTGTCCGGCTTCGCACCACAACAGTTTTACGATCAAGCCGGGTAATCGCCATCACTGGCTGAAATAACGTTTCTGGAGTCGCTCCTTCTGAAGGTCGGAATGGCTGTCTGGCATTGGGGGACTCTCCCGGTCCTGAGTTTCCCGGTGCCAGCACCGTTTATTTTTCCTGAGCGACAATCAACGAGTCGGCTTTCCGACTTTGTCGGAGCCAGGCTTGCCAACGTGTTTCGAGTTCCGTGGCATCCCGCCAATTCGTCACACTCGCGACCGCAACAGACACGTCCTGTTCGGTAGACATCTCAGCAAGTCGCAGTACCTGCTGGTAGCCATGAGCCTCTGCGAGAAACGCCACGAGTGAGGCGCTCTGTGCGTAGAATAAGTCCGCCAGCTGGCGATCACTTGGATAGTTGCGAGCCGTCAGCAAGTCGCGGATCGAGAACAGCCGATTGGCTTCAACGGCGTCCTGCAGCACGTTGGCCAGTCGCTCTCTCCGGTCACCCGTCTCGACAGTGATCGCGATTCCCTCGTCCGCCCAGCGCGGAATCTGCCGCCAGCAAAAGCGATCGGCCAGCACGATATGCGTCAACTCGTGCGACGCAACGTCAAAGGTTCTCGTGTGATCTCGGTGCCAGCGAAGATCGAGTTGTCTCGACCAGACTTTACCGCGACCGACTTTCAGCCGTGAATAGCCAACGGTCTCGACCGGCATTCCCGAATGCTGCTCATACTGCAAGTCTGTCTGATGAAGATAAACATCGCACGTGACCGACCATGTCGCGGCAAACTCCGCCCCCAGCCATGTTGAACCGATAGTGTGACGCTGAGTCTCCAGATGGCTGGCCAGTCGTTGGAGGCTGCTGCTCGTAAGATCGGCTCGATGGTGAATTCGGAAGTTCCGCGTTGCGGCGACATGCCAGCCATTTGAAACAAAGTGTTGTACCGGAACGCTCGGCTGATCTTTGGACACGACTGTCTTCTGAGTGTCAAAACGATCCTGCGCGACAAGTTGTCTACAGCGTACAGCTGAAACGCTCGCCAGGACGACGAGCAACAATAATGACTTCAACGAACTTCTTTGCATTGGTGCCTCCGTCGGCACCACTTCGCAATCGCCAGACCATTGATCTCATTTTTTCACAACACGTTTTGTGGGAATGTTTTACGTCAAACGTGAAATTGTCGGGTTACTCGCTGATTGCCTTGTTTAAGGGCGATCGAGCCTGTCGATGAAGCACGGGACAACGGCCTTGAATCTTAGAAGCACGCTCAGCGTTACTGCGCTGGACGATGCGTCTTGACTCACAATTCACTCATCCGCAGACTCCCGTCCCGCCATTTCGACGTTCGCTCGAACCTCCTCTCATTCGTGCCGCGATCGATGCCCCGTCAGCTCGTCACATCAGCCAGGCCAACGACTGCATCAGTCTCCACACGAATTTGCAGCAGAGGTACGTGCCCGCAAGTTTGTCCTCCTGCAAGGGTGTAAGAGATGTCAACTTGTCGGCATGCGGAGTCAGATGGATCTTTGGGTTGGCCGAGACTCTCTGAAAGGAATCAAGATGGCAACAGACGCACCACGGATGATTGCTGGCGTCCACATTCCGGATCGTCCCACCGAGCCGACCGCAACAAGGTTCAGCCGGTTGTGGCTGGCGATGCCCGAATGGTGGGGCCAGGCGGCCGGAGCAGTGGCCATGTTCATCTGGCTGGGTTTTGAGCTGCCGGCGTGGTACCACAATTTCTGGACGATGGGGGCGTGGTACGAATTTGCTGACGGGACTCGCATCAATCTGCCGTGGTCACGAGTCCTCGTTGATCTGAACATTCTACTCGTCGGACTCGCATTCGTGTTTCGACGACCAGCTCGCATTCGCTCTGCTCAGGCCAGTGAGGTGCTATTGTCGCTACTCGCAGGCTGGTGGCCGCTCCTGCCGTTCCTTGCGGTGGCGCTGGTCGCGTGGCTCGACCCCTTGACGGCAGCCGAATGGAAAATGTTCGTGCAGCGTCCCCGACTGAATTTCCTCCAGGTCGTCAGCGGCGCTTCATTGATCATTGTGGGAAACTCGCTGGACCTGTCTGGTTATGCAACCCTGTTCCGGTCGTTCAGCGTTCTCCCGGAAGCTCGCGAGCTGAAGACAACTGGCCTGTACCGCTTCGTGCGACATCCGGTTTATCTCGGCCAGTTTGCCAGCCAGGCCGGAGTCTGGCTGGTGTTTGCCCCTGCTCACTGGATCTGGTGGAGCTTTTACGCAATTTTCGTCTTCCTGCAATTGTGGCGGACAAAAAGAGAAGACGCCGTTCTCGAACGCGCGTTTGGACGGGAGTATCTCCATTGGAAAGAGCGGACCTTCTGGTTCGTATAGAATCCGTCTGGCGAACAGCCCTGACGTGCAGGCGAGCGGCGGACGTCAGTCCGCTGGCCCAGGACAACCCGACGAGAACGTCGAATTGTCGGCAGCCTGACGGCTACCGCTCACCTTGCGAGAGTCGTGCGCCCGCCGATGTCTCATCTTTGACCGTGAGAGGTAGAAAACTGGCCAGGGTGGCCGAAGCGAGGTTGATCCTCTAGCTTTTCGAAGTGGAACAATCCTCTTTGGGAAGGCTGCTATGAGAATCGTCATGTTCGCTGCTTTGCTGGTGTTGCCTGTTACGGCACAAGGACAGGAACCTGTCGAAATAGGATCGCGGCGGGAGCTGTTTGTTGATGGGCACCTGATCGACAAGCTGGTCGGCGCTCAACGACGACTTCATGAGCCGGTGCCGCGTGAGGTTGCCATCGTTCACGACGCTCCGTGGGAAGGAGCGGGCAGTGGGTATCACAGCGTTATTCGCGACGGCGATGTCTACCGCATGTATCACCGAGGTTCGAAGCTGGGTGTTGAAAATGGCCGACTGAAAACCGGAAAGCAGGTGTACTGCTACGCCGAGAGTAAAGACGGCATCCATTGGGAGAAGCCGAACCTGGGACTGTTCGAGCATGAAGGCTCGAAAGAGAACAACATTATCTGGACCGGAGTCGGAGTGCATAACTTTGCACCGTTTCTGGATACGCGTCCGGGTTGTCCGCCGGAGTCGCGTTACAAAGCACTGGCCGGAACGGCGCAGGAGGGCGGCCTGTTCGCGTTTCATTCGCCGGACGGCATCCACTGGTCACTGATGCGGAAAGAGCCGGTCGTTACTGAGGGCGCATTTGATTCGCAGAACCTGGCATTCTGGGATGCGACGGCCGGGAAGTATCGAGCGTACTTCCGAACCTTTACCAAAGGAGTCACGACTGGAAAGGTCTGGAAGCCGGCAGGCTACCGCGCGATTCGTACTGCTTCTTCGTCGGACTTTCTCTCGTGGGGTGACGAAGCGGACCTCACTTATGAAGACTCGCCAGTCGAGCACCTTTATACAAATCAGATCGGGCCGTACTTCCGTGCTCCTCATATTCTGATTGGCTTTCCAACCCGATACATCGAACGCGGCTGGTCGCCGTCCATGCGAGCGTTGCCACAGTTGGCAGATCGTGAGCAGCGATCAGCGGCTCACATACGTTACGGCACGGCTCTGACCGAAGGCCTGTTGATGGCCAGTCGAAATGGCGTTCATTTCGAACGCTGGAACGAAGCGTTCCTCAGGCCCGGTCCGCAGCGTCCCGAAACGTGGATGTACGGACACAATTTCATCGCCTGGCACGCCGTCGAAACGAAGTCGTCTTTGCCCGACGCTCCGAATGAACTGTCGCTGTATGCCACCGAAGGCTCATGGACCGGAGACAGCAATTCGATCAGACGCTACACGCTTCGACTGGACGGTTTTGTTTCCGTGAATGCCGGATGGAAGGGCGGCGAGCTGATTACCCGCCCACTGAAGTTCACCGGCGATCGGCTGGGCATCAACTTTTCCACATCAGCCGCAGGCGGTATTCACGTTGAGATTCAAGATGCTGACGGAGCACCGATTTCAGGCTTCGCACTTGACGATTGTGCGGAAGTGTTCGGCGACGAACTCGATCGCACCGTTGAATGGAATGATGGCTCCGACGTCAGCAGTCTGTCCGGTAAGACCGTTCGCCTGCGATTCGTGTTGAAAGATGCGGATCTGTACGCTCTGAAATTCAGTGAGAACTGATGAGGATTGCATCCGAATTCGATGGGGCGAAACATGAGGTTGGCGATCGTTACTGCGTGCGACAATGTTTCCCGGAAAAAACGGAGCAGTTCCTGACGGTGCGCTCCGTTGGTTCTAAATCGGACGCGGCCAGGCGTGAGATTTTCTGGCGAAGTTCTCTGACGTGCTGGCGAGCGGCGGACGTCAGTCCGCTGGCTCGGGAAATCCTACGAGAACGTCGAATCGTCGCTTTGCCGGCAGCCTGACGGCTTCTGCTCGCCGCCGCGCCGTCTTCAATCAGGCAATCAGCCACGCAGACGGATTCTCGATCGCCTGGCAAAGCGTCTGGAGAAACGCAGCAGCGGGAGCCCCATCCACTACCTGATGATCGAACGTCAGACTGAGTGTCAGCTGATCCCTCGCTACGATCCTGTCGTCATCAAGAACTGTCGCTTCCCGACGGATGGCTCCGATTCCCAGGATCGCCGTCTGTGGAGCGTTGATAATCGGCGTAAAGGCGTCGATCCCAAACGCTCCGAGATTGGTAATCGTGAATGTCCCGCCGGTCAGTTCAGCCGCTGAGCACTTGCGCTGTCGGGCACGCTCGATAAGCCTTGCCGTCCTCGTTGCCAGGTCGCTCAGGCTACTTCCATCCGCATTCGTTATGACGGGAACCAGCAAACCCGTTTCCGTGTCGACGGCGAGACCGATGTGAATCCCGTCTGGCTGAATGATTCCGTCATCAGATGACAGGCAATTCAGGTTCGGGTGACGTCGCAATGCCAGCCCTGTCAGTTTCATCAGGATATCGTGATATGCCGGAACCGGATGACTGCCGCTGGCTTTGAACTGCTGCCTCAGACTGACCAGGTTGGTGGCATCCGCTCGCAAAGTTAACGTTACTGCTGCCGTGTTCTGAGCACTGTGCAGCATCCGTTTGGCGATGACGGATCGGACACTTCCATTTCGACCCGAGGAAGACGTTGCACTTTTCGATTGTGAAACGGCCACGATATCGCGTTCGCGAATTCGACCGGTTTTTCCGCTACCTTTGATCCCGGACCAGTCGATACCCAGCTGCCGAGCGAGCCGCGCCGCTCGCGGTGAAATAGCCAGCGTTCTGTTTCCGGGCTCTTTGTGGTTTGGCGAAGTCGATCGCTCTTCCTGCTCCACTTCGGCGCACATCGCTGGTGATACTGCCGCTGGTGCCGCTGGAGGTGCAGTCGCCACTCCAGAAGCAACAGGCATGTCCTCGTTCTCTTCCAGCAGAAACCCGATGAGCGTGCCGACCGTGACGGTGTCACCTTCCTGCGGACCATCGGGGCACAGCCGCAGAAATCCACCGTCGACGGACTCGACTTCCTGCACAGACTTTTCACTTTCCAGCGTGAAGATGGGTTCGCCTGGCTCAACGAACTCGCCGTCGACTTTCAGCCATTCGCCGAACGTCCCTTCGTCCATGCTCCAGCCGAGTCGAGGGACTGTGATTTCAATAGCCATGATTGGTGTCTTTTCTTTCCGATGCTTAATTATTCGGCCAGCAGATCGCGGATCGCGTTCACGACGTCTGTCACCTGCGGCACAACGGCTTGTTCCAGAGTCGGTGCGTACGGTGTCGGAGTGAAAGCTCCGTTGAGACGTTTGATCGGAGCGTCCAGATCGTCAAAGCCTGCGTCAGCAATTCGAGCAGCAATTTCAGACGCCACACTGCAGGGACCGAACGCCTCGTCGACGATCAGCAGGCGACCAGTCTTTGCGACGGATGCCAGAATCGTTTCGGTGTCCAGCGGTGAAACTGTTCGCGGATCGACGATTTCGACCGAAATGCCTTCTGCTGCCAGTTGCTCGGCGGCAGCTGCCGCGTGGTGGACCATTAACGCCAGCGCGACGACGGTGATGTCCGTGCCTGCGCGGACGACCGCCGCTTTGCCGAATTCAATTTCGTAAGGCTCTTCCGGAACCGGGCCTTTGATGCCCATCAGCTCACGATGTTCCAGAAACAGCACGGGATCCTGACACCGCAACGCTCGATGAAAGAGTCCCTTGGCGTCGTACGGTGAGGAAGGCATGACCACTCGCAGTCCCGGAATGTGACTGTAAATCGAGTGGTAACTTCCCGAATGATGTGTCGCGGCTGAATGCCCGATGCCGATGCAGCCTCGGTACAGAGCCGGCATTTTCAACCGACCGTTCGACATGTACTGCATCTTGGCGACCTGGTTGATCATTTCGCCAAACGCATCGTTGATAAAATCGATAAACATGAAGTCGATGATCGGACGAGTTCCCGTCATCGCCGCGCCGCAGCTCAGGCCGACAAAACCGCGTTCACAGATCGGCGTGTCACACAGCCGCTCTGGTCCGTACTTGTCGTACAAGCCGACCGTCGTCGCAAAGTTTCCGCCTCGCGCTCCGATGCCTTCGCCCATCACCCAGATTTTGGGGTTGTCTGCCATCTCGAATTCGAGAGCTTCGTGAGTCGCGGCGCTGTACGTTGTGAGACGCTCGCCAGGTTCAGGCGGTGCTGGGATCGTCGGTTCGGCTCCTTCGAAGTAGACGTGATGCGAGGCTGTTGCGCCGTCCGGCCAGTCGGCATTCTCCGCGGACTTTCCGCCTGCCTGGACACTCGCTTTGATTTCGTTTTCGATGTCCGTGAGTTTCGCCTCGTTCGCAATGCCATCTTCAATCAACCGATCGGCGAGCCGTTTAATCGGGCAGCGCTGCTTCCATTCGGCGACGTCGTCGCGCGTCCGGTACGTGTAATCGCCCATGCCTTCGGCGTGAGCTCGAGTTCGGTAGGTCTTGCATTCGATGAGTGTCGCACCGCCGCCGGAACGTGCGCGTTTAACGGCTTCGGCTGCAGTGGCGTAAACGGCCAGCACGTCGTTGCCATCGACTTCGTGACCAGGCAGCCCATAGTTGGCGGCTCGGCGTCCGACGTCAGGAATGCCACTGGAGTAAGTGAAGGGAACCTCGGTTGCGAACTGGTTGTTCTCACACACAAAGATGACGGGCAGGTTCCAGATGCTGGCCATGTTGAGGCCTTCGTGAAACGCGCCGTTATTGACCGCGCCGTCTCCGAAGAACGCGACAGCAACGTTGTCCGTCTTCCGGATTTTGAAGCTGTATCCGCCGCCGCATGCCTGCAGGATGCACGGGCCGACGATTCCGCTGGTGCCCATCATGCCAATTTCCGGAGCGAACAGGTGCATGCTGCCGCCTCGTCCGAACGAGACTCCGGTCTTACGACCGAACAACTCGGCGATCAGTTTTTCCGGTTCCAGTCCCTTGGCCAGAGCATGTCCGTGGCCGCGGTGCGTGCTGAAGACGACATCGTCGTCGTTGAGATGCGCACACACTCCGGCGGCGATCGCTTCTTCACCAACGTAGGTGTGACACGCTCCGAGAACGAGGCCCTTCTGGTGATACCTCGCGAGTTGCTCTTCCGTCTGCCGAATCGTCTGCATCGTGCGGTAAAGGGACAGAGCGGTGTCTCGATTAAGTGCTTGTTCGATTTCTGAAACTGACATTCGTTACCGTTTTCAAAGTTAAGTTTTTCGTGGTCGATTAATTCAATCATCAATTCGCTGACTCGGCGCGAAATGACTGCACAACGCCGCCTTCATGTCCCGGTGTCCCGCCTGCGTTCATCGCGAGATTTCCGCCGTCCAGGGGGATAATGGCGCCGGTAATCCATGAGGACGCGTCGGAAGCCAGCAGCACGGCCAGTCCTTTGATGTCGGAAGGATTTCCCATGCGTCCGGCAGGAATTCCGCTGACGAAGCGAGCCTCCAGACTCGAGTCCTGTGCCATCCGCGCCAGCAGACTGGGGTTTGTAACCTGAGCTGGCGTCACCGCGTTTACGCGGACGCCGCGGGCACTCCATTCGGTGCTCAGTTCGCGAGTCATCTGCACGACGGCGCCCATCGCCATGCTGTAAGCAATATGGCCTCGGCCCAGCGCGGTCGTACTGGACAGTGATCCTATGTTCATGATTGAACCACAGCCCTGAGCCAGCATGCGGCGTCCGGCTTCCTGACACATCGCAAAGCGTCCGATGACCAGATTCTGGATCGCGCGGTGCAGGTCATCGATGAGCAGGTCTTCCGGCTTCGCGAGGTGTCCGTCGCCAGCGATGTTCCCCAGGAAATCGACTCGACCGAGATCCGCATCGACCTGTCGGAACAGCTCGGCAATGGCTTCGGGATCGGAGACGTTTGTGCCGGCGACCAGGACCTTCCGGCCAAGTGCCCGAATCTGGTCAGCGGTCACTTCGGCTCCGTCAAGGTTTCGATCGACCAGCGCGACATCTGCGCCGCACTCAGCAACCGCGATTGCCGTCGCCTGGCCCATGCCTTGCGCGGCTCCGGAAACGACAGCCACCTTGCCGGTGAGATCGAACATTGGATGAGTCACCGTTGAATTCTCCTGGAGTTACGGATCGATCGTTGTAAAACAGCTTTTGAGATCGCACGGACGGCACTGTGTGTCTTCTACGCCCCTCCCAGGAGCGGCAGGATTTTCACCCAGAAAACGAGAACGGCCATGCCGAAGTAGAAGACTCCGCAGCAGCCAATGCCGAGCTGATTAAACCATCTTGGTCGCAACGGCTCGGGCAGCAGATTTCGATTAATCCACAGAATGTGGAAAGCGGTCAGCCCCAGCGCGACATTATTCAGGTTCGCGATGACGGTGACCATGAGCGTCGGCGCGTTGCCGTAGCTCAGAAATATCGTCGCCGTAATGAATGACCAGACGACGTAGCATCCCAGAATCAGATAATAGACGCGGCTGGCGTGATGTGGCTGCATGTTCTCTCGAACCCTGCGGTTGGCTGACCAGACGATGTCGGTCCAGCGTCGAGCGAAGTCGTCGATGATGGCCATCTGGCTCGGCAGAAATACCATCAGACCGACGAAAAGTGTCGCCATCCATAGCAGCTCTCGAGTTGACTCCGACAATCCTGGAGCATGCCGAATGCCGTCGGCTGAAATCAGGGGCGTTGCGTAGGGCAGGTCTTTGCCAAACATCGACGAGTTGCCCGAGAACTCGATCGACAGTAACGCCGGCAGAGCCATTCCCATAAAGCAGCCGGGAGCCCAGATGAAGAATTGATCGGAGAGAATGTATTTCCACCAGCCCTTCCACTTGCGCATGTTTTCGTCGTTGATGGGGAACACTTTTCCGAGATGACTGAGCGCGACGCTGTGACCGCCGACAGCGCTGGGGATGGCTCCCACCAGACTGCCCATCCCCCAACCTTTGTCGCGAACGAAATTGCTGTAAGCTGAGTTGCTCAGGCCTCCACCACCAGCGAATCCGGCAAACGCTCCCAGCACGGCAATATTGGCCATCGCGACGACTGGCCACTCACCGTTCTTCGCGAAGTGCGTGAACGCGTTGACGACTTTCTCTCCGCCCTGTCCGTCATCGACGGGAACGTTTCCGAATTTGACAAAGCCGCTGAACACATCGAACCAGCCGTTGGCGCTCACGAAGAACAGACCGATAAACAGGCAGAAGCTCAGCACAATGAAAACCTTGGCCGTCATGACAAGCTGCAGCATGTTGTAGACTTTCCCACCGATCAGGATGGGAAGCACGACCAGCCCGAGAAAGACATACGCGGTGGTATTAACCAGCCAGGCGTCTTCCAGAGATGGCGGGCGGTCAAGATACATCGACACGGCGAGCACCGCGGCGTTGGTCGAAAGACCGGGTATGAGTGCGCCGAGACTGAGCAGCATGGCGATGCTGACCCAGAATCCCGGTCCCGGTTTTGTCCGCATGAAACCGGTGAAAACCGGCTCGCCGGTGTAGAGCGCGTACCGGCCACATTCGACGTTGTAAAATACCTGACACAGAATCGCGACAGTGGCTATCCACATCAGTCCGCCGCCGTACCGGGCCGTGATCGCTGGGCCAAACAACCACTCGCCGCCGCCAATCTGGATTCCGCACATCACAATGCCTGGACCGATAAACCCGGCAAGGTTTCGCAAACCCAGCGGCTTCGGTTCAGGCAGGTCCGCGACTTCCCAGGTCGGCAGGCACGTCATTGGAAGAGGTGTACTGTCAGCTGACTCTGCGGTCATCACTTACCTCACTCGGTGTTCCCAGTAACCCGGTCTGCGGTGCAAATGCATGACGGCAACAATCAGAATTTCATCTGGCTCAATCACAAACAAGAGGCCGTACGGAAAACGCTGCGTCCGGGCGATTCGGACGTCACCATCGAGAACTTCAAATTGGCTCGGACTCTTCAGAACTGATTCAAGCGAAGCCTCGATCTCGTCAAGGAACTCGCCGCCTAATCCGGGCAGACGTGATTCATAAAACTGTGAAGCGTCAATCAGCTCCTGATCGGTCGCCGGGTGAAAGCGATGATTCATTTCGAAAGCGACTTTCGTGCCTTCGCTAAGACATCGACTCCATCGATCGGGGTGACGCTGCCAGAGCGAATTTCGTCAAGCCGTTCACTGGCAAGTGCGACCCACTCTTGAGTGACATTCTCATTCGATTCCGACGTCAGGCTATTAATGAGTCGTTCCAGGAGTTCGGCTCGCTGTCGAGGCGGCATTGAAAGCGCTTCGATCTGGATTTGTTCATGTGAAAGCAGCATGGCAGTTCTCGTGAGAAACGATGTCAACAAAAATACAAAGTCGTCAGGTTACTGAATCAGTCAGTGCAGTACGACCGCTCGCCCAGGGCCGCCGTGACAGTCTCGGACTTTCACAGCCGCAAACAGGAAACAGGATTTCTCGGGAATCGTGCTGACGTTCGTCAGAAATTCGACTCCGACCATCTCGTTTGAGCCGAGTGCCCAGTAAGTCATGAGCGCTCGCTTCTGATCAACACCGCCAAGGTCGGGGGC
>JABMPE010000167.1 GCA_013203845.1 Rhodopirellula sp.
AAACCCGTTCCATTTGAACCGACGGTCGTGGTCGACATCGGCCCAACCATTGAACGAGTCGTCGACATGCTGCACTGCCACGCGTCGCAGTTTTATGGATGGCTCGCCTACAACCACGGCTATGAACACAAGTTGCCAGAGTCCGAAGACGGTCGACGTCAATTCCTTGGGCAACTTTTTCGGAGCCGGATTGGTGGACTTGCTGACAGATTTCGCAACAACCTGGTTGCGACTTATGGGGAAGGTGTCGGAGCAGAAATCCAATGGATCGAAGCCTTCGAACGCTGTGAATACGGTCGCCCGTGGGATCAGGATCTGATCCAAAAGTTGTTTCCGTTCGTATCGGCGTCTTAACAAGACTTGGACACATGCAGAACTTACTCAGCCAGAACCCATAATTTTGACGACGCACCGGCAGTGGTTATTCCTGTCAAATCAGCGCATCTTGCCCCGGTCTCAACCTTTGACTACCATCGCTGCGCCTTGTCTTTTCGAAGCGGGCGTTCAGAACTCCTTTGCCTTCAGCTATCAAATAAACCGCGTTTGAACGTATTACAGTCGAGCTGCGTTGACAGGGCGTGCGCCCGCAAACAATCTTCACTCAGTCACCGCGTCAAGAGCGGTCTGGGATGTTTCGAGTAGACAGGTGAACCATGAAATTGAAGTGCCCCTCGAAAGCTGCCTGTACCACGGTGACTGTCGCGGTCCTGCTGGTGGCGACGACGATTTTCGCTCAACAGCTTGGTCGCCCCACTGCTGAAGATGCGACGACTGCCCGACTCGTCTGCAGCATGATCAGTCGGTACCACATTAATCATGGAGAGATTGACGACTCGGTGGCTCCGAGGTTGATGAATCGGTTCATCGAGATGCTTGACCCGCAGAAGGTCTATTTCCTGCGTGCAGACATTGACGAGTTTTCACGCTCGAAAATGCAACTTGATGACCAGCTCAAAGAGGGCGATGTCAACTTTGCCTACGACGTCTTCGACGTGTATCGCCGTCGGTTTGACTCACGGATTGACTACGTTCACAAACTTATCGACATGGAGCACGACTTCACCGCCGACGAGCAACTGAACACCGACGCTGAGTCACTGCCCTGGGCCACCACGGACGCAGAGGTGAACGAGCGATGGAGACGACGGGTCAAGTTCGACATCCTGAACCGAACGCTCGACAAAAAAGAAAAGATCGAGGAAGTCCGAGACCGGCTTCACAAACGGTACAACACCCTGTTGCGATCGATCCACGATACAGAGACCAGCGAAGTACTGGAAATGTATCTGTCAGCGCTGACTCACTGTTTCGATCCTCATTCGAGCTATATGTCTCCGCAGACGACGGAAGAGTTTCGCATTTCCATGCAACTAAGTCTCGATGGAATCGGAGCAGCACTTCGGAGCGAAGACGGTAACACATACATCGCATCGGTCGTCAAAGGGGGAGCCGCCCACAAAGATGGCCGCCTGGAAGTTGGTGACCAGATCACTGCGGTCGCTCAGGAGACGGGTGACTTCGTCGATATCGTCGAAATGAAGCTCAGCAAAGTGGTTCGCCTGATCCGTGGAGATCGAGGGTCGAAAGTCCGACTGCAGGTCACGAAAGCCGACAGCAATGAATCCGTCGTCTATGAAATGATTCGGCAGAAGATCGAGCTGGCCGAATCGGCGGTTAAGGGAGAGGTCATTGAAACGACCGATCGGTTGGGACGCAAAGCGAAAATTGGTGTCATCAACATTCCGTCCTTCTACAGAGACTTCAACGGGGCAGAAAATGGGGTCGAGAACTTTCGCAGCACTGCTCGCGACTTGCAGGAAGTACTCGTTGATTTCCGCCGTCAGGGCGGCGTTGAAGGCATTATCATCGATCTGCGTTACAACGGTGGTGGAGCACTCAGCGAAGCCATTGAAGTGACCGGCTTGTTTATCGACCAGGGGCCGGTCGTGCAGGTCAAAGAACCCGGAAGCAAAGTTAAGACCTACAGTGACGACGTCAAAGGTGCCTTTAACGAGCCGTTAATCGTGGTATGCAACCGGTTGTCTGCTTCCGCATCAGAGATCTTTGCGGGAGCCATCAAAGACTACGGGAGAGGGATCGTGATCGGTGACATGACGACTCACGGCAAGGGAACCGTTCAGAACGTGATCCCCGTCAGTTCTCCGTTATTTCCTTCCTTTTTCAAGCCGCAGGATCGAGGGCATCTCAAGCTGACGATCAACCAGTTCTACCGTGTAAATGGAGACAGCACACAGAATCTGGGAGTGAAGTCTGACGTCGTTCTTCCTTCGATCCTGGATCATATGGATATCGGTGAATCTTCACTGGACAACGCTCTGGCGTTCGACCAGATCGCCGCTGCGGAACACACCTCTCTTGCGTACGTGAACGCCGACGTCACATCTCGATTGAAGAAGCAAAGCGGCGAGCGGATTGCCGCCAGTGAAGAGTTCAAGAAAATCCAGAAACAAATCGCCGAGTACGTCGAGCGGAAGAACCGAAAATCGATCCCCTTGAACGCTGAAAAACTTCGTGAAGAGCGAGCGAACGACGAGAAAGAAAAGGACAAAGTCGACGATGATGCGGAGAACGCTGAGGAAGAGAAAGACGGCCCTGTTCTTCCAGTTACCGCATACAATGACGAAATCCTGAACGTCGCTGTTGACTATGTAGAGGTATTGCGAGGGGCGGTCACTGCTCAGCGTTAGACTCCAGATGTGATTTGACATCTTCGATGTCAGAGTGCCACCTGGGAATGAACACGACGTTCACGCAGAAACGCCCGCTTCCGAAATTCGGAAGCGGGCGTTTTGCTGTTTAAAGTCCCTGTCGCCAGCGACGTTGCTGATCATCAACCAGCATCAGACTCAGGCTGCTGCCGAGTCAGGAAACATGCTGACCTCGCGACGGACCACTTCCGGCGTGATCACGTAGTTACGACCATGTTCCTGGTCCGGAAGTTCGAAGAGAATCTCGAACATCGATTCTTCAATAACTGATCGCAACCCGCGAGCACCGGTTTCTTTACGAATCGCAATTCGAGCGACTTCGCGAAGTGCCTCGTCGGTGAACTCAATGGTCGACTCTTCCATTTCGAAGAACTTTTCGTACTGACGAACCAGTGAATTCTTCGGCTCTGTCAGAATCCGAACCAGATCATCTTCCTTCAACGGGCTTAAGCCAGCCAGCACCGGCAGACGCCCAATGAATTCTGGAATCAGACCGAACTGCATGATGTCTTCGACACAGACCTCGTTCATCAGTTCTTCGTGTTGGGCAATCTGTTCTTTTTCAGAAACGCCGAAGCCGATCATCTTACGACCGAGGCGTTTCTGAATGATCTTATCCAGCCCGACAAACGTACCGCCGCAGATGAACAGGACATTGGTCGTGTCGAGCTGAATGTAGTGCTGCTCGGGATGCTTACGACCACCCTGAGGAGGCACATTGGCAACAGTGCCTTCGATCATCTTCAACAGAGCCTGCTGAACACCTTCGCCAGAAACGTCGCGAGTGATCGAGACGTTGCCGGATGTTTTTCCGATCTTGTCAATCTCGTCCAGGAAGATGATCCCTCGCTGTGCAGCTTCGACGTCAAAATCTGCGGCATGCAACAGCTTGAGCAGCAGATTCTCAACATCTTCACCCACATAACCGGCTTCGGTCAGCGTGGTGGCGTCGCCAATAGCAAACGGAACCTGAAGGAACTTGGCCAGAGTTTTAGCCATCAACGTCTTGCCACAGCCGGTGGGTCCAATCATCAGAATGTTTGATTTTTCAATTTCGACATCTGAGTCCGCCTCGGACATCAGCATCAATCGCTTGTAGTGATTGTGGACAGCCACTGACAGACTTCGTTTGACTGGCATCTGCCCAATGACGTACTCGTCGAGATGCCCAACAATCTCCCGCGGTGTCGGGACTTTGCTGAAAAGTTTCTGTGGTTCTCCTCGTCGTCTTTTTTCCTGTTCGAGTATCGACTGGCAAAGTTCAATACAGTCACCGCAGACGTACACGTCATCTGGTCCCTCGACCAGCGGACCTACCTCTCGGTAACTCTTTCGGCAGAAGGAGCAGTTGGCATTCTTCTTGCCGCCCGCAGTACGTTTCCCGGTTGTGAAGTCTTTTCCTGAGGGCAT
>JABMPE010000168.1 GCA_013203845.1 Rhodopirellula sp.
CGCCATCCACGGGCACCTTGTCACCGGGAACCACGCGCAACCAATCGCCGACTTTCACCTGATCCAGCGGAACTTCATGATCGCCGTCCTTGGCGACTTGTCGCGCTGTGGGCGGGGCGAGGTCGAGCAACGCTTTGATCGCGCTGCCCGTGCGACTGCGGGCGCGCAGTTCGAGTACCTGACCGAGCAGCACCAGAACCGTGACCATCCCGGCGGCTTCGAAGTAAATGGCGACCTTTCCCGCGTGCAGCATCGTGGGCGGGAACAGGCCGGGCGCCAGCATCGCCACGACGCTGAAGACGAAAGCTGCACCCACGCCGATGGCGATCAGCGTGAACATATTTAAATTAAGCGTCACGATAGAGCGCCAGCCGCGCTGGAAGAATGGCCAGCCTGCCCAGCAGACCACGGGGATGGTGAGCACAAACTGAATCCAGCGTGAAACGTCACCAGTGACCCACGGCTGCGCACCCAGCACCGGAATCATATGGGCCATCGCGAGGACAAATACCGGTAACGTCAGTGCCGCGCCGATCCAGAAACGCCTCGTCATGTCGCGTAATTCGGCGTTTTCCTCGTCATCCTCGCCTGCAGTCACCGTTTTCGGTTCCAGTGCCATGCCGCATTTGGGGCAATCGCCGGGATGATCCTGCTGGACTTCGGGGTGCATCGGACAGGTGTAGATGGTTTTGCCCGGTGTCGGCTTCCACGCGGAATTCCGTTCCAGGGCCATGCCGCATTTCGGACAATCGCCGGGCTTATCGGACACCACTCCAGGACACATCGGGCAGAAATACTTTGACGCAGCCGACGGCTTGACCGTGGAGTGTTCCTTATCCTGGCAGCAGGAAGGTTGCTCGTTGCCATGCGCTTCCTTCCCGGGCTGCGGACTCTCGAGCGTCGTGTCACCGTGTTCCTGAGATTCGTCCCCGGAGTAACTGCCGCCGCGCGAAGACTCAGCCTTGCCGCCACAACACGGACTCACAGCGACGTTCGCAGATGGTGCGTTGCCCAGGAACTTTTTCCGGCAGTGCTCACTGCAGAAATAGAACGTCTTGCCATCGCGTTCGGCGCTAATCGCCTGTGTCTCGTCAACCGTCATGCCGCAAATTGGATCTTTAGCCATCATACTTGCCTTCAGGTCATACAGCGGTGTCGCAGCGGCGATCCTGAAACGGACCAATCGACAGGGTGAATCAAAGGCCGCTTGTCATCCTGCCGCCGCCTCCTTCATGATTTTAGCAATCGTGGCTTCCACTTCCTGCGCCACCCCTTCCAGTTGCGGCGAGTTGAACATCGCCAGCAGAGTCGTTGGCTTCAATGTCGCCAGAATGGTTTTCCCGCCGTCCTCATAAATGGAGATCCGACAGGGCAGCGCGGTCGAGACACTCATGTTTGCATCGAGCACCTTTTTTGCCTGTTGCGGCTGACAGACCTCAAAGATCAGACATTCATGGGCAAACTCCACACCCTTCCTGGTCATGGTCTCCTTGAGATTGTGAACCTGCATGACGCCAAAATGATTGGCCTGGACTGCCGCCTGCAGGGCCGTCGCCGCGTCACTCACAGTTTTGTCGGTGGATAATTTGATCAGCATTGGTTTTCCTTTTTTTCATAACAGTGCAATTCACAGAAAGGGCGTGAATGCGAGACTATTTCTATTTCCTGAACAGCTTATTGATCGCGACGAGCAGCAGGACGACTACCAGGACACCGATGACCGCCCACAGCCACACCCATCCAACCATTCATCTGTGTGTGTGATTGATGATCAATGTCCTTGCGACAAAGGCAGGTGCGTGCTCAGTCCTCTACTGAGAAACCGACTTTGATGGTCACCTGCCAGTGATGCACCTGTCCGTTGTCGATGTTGCCCCGCGTTTCAACGACCTGAAACCAGCTGAGATTCTTGATCGTCTTCGACGCACGCTGGATGGCCTTCTGAACGGCATCCTCGATGGAAGTCGTGGATGTCCCCGTGAGTTCGACGAGTTTGTAGACATGATCTGTCATGTTCGTTGCCTTTCATTGTCACAGTACTTGTAAAGCCGCTGCACAACCGATCGCCGCAACCGCGAGCGCTCCGCTGCACGCACATCGTGCATTTCGCATGCCAGCAGGTCCCGCATATCGGAACTGGTCCCGGAAACGCCCAGCAGTCCCGACTCGTGGTTCACCATTTCGTGAAATTGCGTTGCGGTCATTTGCTCGGTGCGTGACAAGTAGCTGACCAGTCCTGAGTCCAGGTCGCCGGAGCGGGTGCTCATCGGTAATCCCGCCGTCGGCGTGAAGTCCATGCTGGTGTCAATGCTCTTGCCGTCGTGCACGGCGGCACGGCGGCCAGACTCACTCCGTTGCCGAGATGTGCAAGGATCACGCGGCCCTTCGTTGCCGCCGGGTCGCTCAGTCTCGCGAGTTCTTCGATCAAATATGCATTGGACAATCCGTGGAAACCGTAACGCTCGACTCCCTGATCCGTGTAACGGCGAGGGATGGGTAACAGCCTGGAGACACGCGGCATGGTGCGGTGAAACGCTGTGTCAAAGCAGGCCACCTGTCGTAGTTTCGGATGACGCTGGTTGAACGCTTCAATCGGTTTGATCTCGCCGGGCAGATGTTGCGGATCGCACGGGACAATGCGATGCAGTTCCTCCAGTAATTCCTGAGTGATCAACTCGGGCTGAGTGTGGTGCATCCCATGAACCACGCGGTGTCCTACGCCTGCAACGGAATTGAGCCCGACATGCTCTTCGAGCCAATCCATCAGAAAATGCGCTGCCGACTTGTGATCGGAGGCAGCGAGGCTGACGCTGTCCGGCGGATTCCTGCCTGGTTCATGGAACGTCAACTTCGTGCCGCTCAGTCCGATGCGATCAATCATTCCGGACAGCCTGCGCTCCGGTGGTTCGCCAGATTCGTACAGCGCGAACCGGATGCTCGACGACCCTCCGTTGATTGTCAGGATGCGCGGTCCGGCCGGTTTCATGAATGACTCACCGCTCAGCGGCGTAACCGCTGATCCCCTTCATCAATCGCAGCAAACCGTAACAGAGCCAACCTGTGAACCGTAAGACAGCGGGCCGCTGTTTCCAGCTATCACGCAAGACCCGCCGACCATCCGTTTCCACGGTCTTTTTCAGGCTTTGTGCCAGGGTCGCGCCAAAGGCCTTGTCGTCAACGACCACATTCGATTCAAGCGCAAGCAATAAGCTGAAGGGATCGATATTCGAAGACCCCACTGTTGCCCAATGCGCGTCAATGACCGCCACTTTGGCATGGAGGAAGCTCCTGCGGTATTCGTAAATCTCAATTCCTGCATCCAGGAAACTGCCGTAAAGCGCCCGCGATCCATAATACTCAAGAAAATGGTCCACCCTCCCCTGCAACAGCAAAAGCACCCGTACCCCGCGCTCGGCGGCACTGATCAGCGCATGACGAAAAGCAATCCTCGGTAAGAAGTAGGCATGGGCCAGAATGATTTCGGATTCCGCGTGATTGATCGCCCGCAGATACGCTGCTTCAATGTCGCGGCGATGGTGGAAATTGTCTCTCATCAGGAATGCCGCGCTTATGGTTCCGCCCGTGGAAGTCGAAACCGGCAATGCCCCACACCGGGTGGTCCTTTTGCGATAAGAAGTCCATGACACACTCGACCACAAGCGATGTACGGAAAGGCGGATCACATCCACCAGCGGCCCTTCCACCGCGACTGCGTAATCATATTGAGGAGCCATGTCGCCAGTCGCTTGCCTGTCCTCAATAATGTTGATTCCCCGACAAAGGCGACCTCCCGGTCTACCACCACAAGTTTTCGGTGCATTCGGCGCAGGCGCTTACGCCGAAATGTCCAGGGAGATATTCGGGGGCGGAAGATGAGCGTCTTCACACCATCCGTCCTCAGTCGGTCCAGCATGCTCCTTGGCAGATCCTTTGATCCGAAGCCGTCTATCAGGACATAGACCCTGACGCCGCGCAGGGCGGCTCGTTTCAGCGCGTCCGCAATCCGCTGTCCGGTGGCATCATCATTGTAAATATACGTGGCAAGATAGATTTCATGCTGGGCTCGGTCGAACGCCGTTTCGATGGCAGGGAAATAGGCATCTCCGTTCTGTAACAGAGTGACCTGATTGCCTGGAACAAAGCCAAACGAATTGGCGGACAGGATTTCCGGATCCAAATTTCGACGATGTCGTTTCCCGTATCGCATCAAAATGACCTGTGTCGGGAGACTGATCCACTTCGATCTGTTTCCCACCGGGAAAAAACTTACCGAACCTCTCGGCGAATCATTGTTAAACGCTGATTTCTGCGGCTTCGGTATGAACCGTCGTCGTTTCCGCTTGAGTCTGTCCCAGAAGATCCCTGGCGTGTTCCACTTCCTGGACCGTTCCGTGGATTAGCAGCAGCAGTTTACCAGACTTCACTTCGGTCTCGTATTTCACGACGGTGTCCTTCGGGATACCAATGCTGAAGAGGGCTGCGCCGAGTGCGCTGAACCCGCCCACGATGGCGGCTTCTTCCAGCGCGCCGACGATCCACAGCACCAGCGGTCCCCCGACGAGCAGCGGCCCAACGCCCGGCACCCAGAAGAACGCCGAGCCGAACAGCAGTCCCCAAAAGCCCCCCCAGAACGCTCCGAGTTTCCCCCAGTACTTCATGCGATCGCCTGCGTTGTAGTATCCGACGACATGCTCGTCCGTGTGATAATCCTTGCCGACGATCGACAGATGCTCCATGTCGATACCTTCTTTCTGCAACTCGCGGATCGCCTCTTCCGCCTGGTCATGAGTTTTGAAGACAGCGACGACAGCGTTTGTTTGAGACATGTTCAGCTCCCTGATTGAATTAAGATGCCAGTTGATGTCCGTCGGCAGACGGCAGACGACCAGCGTGATTCGTGAACTTTATTTGCAAGTGCTCCCTCTTAGTTTTTCCGTGGCGCGGACCAGCCTGGCCGCTGACCTCGTGATCACGGCTGGCGATCGTCAGTCTTTCCAACCGCCGAGAATGCGTTCGATCTCTTCCTTGTGCCGCGTCTCGTCAGCGACCTGATTTTCCAGATTGACTTTGAGGCCAACATCTCCGAGCGCTTCGGCTTGTTCGATCCGTTCGCAGTAATCGGCAATCGCCTGTTTCTCTGCCTTCAGCGCCTGCTCCAGCATCTGCCGTGGCTGATCGGCAGGTGGCACGTTCCGCGGCTTCGTCGTCGGATCGCCCCCCAGATTGGCGATCTTGTCGGACAGAAACTGCGCGTGCCCTTGTTCGTCAGGAATTTCCGCCTGAAAGAGTGCCCGCAGTTCTCTGCGGTAGGGACCGGTCAGCTTCGCCGAATATTGCGTGTACATCAGGATGGCCTGGTATTCGCCAGCCAGGTCGTCATTGAGTCCGTCGATCAGAGCCTGCTGATCCGCTGTCGCTGGAGTCGCCTTCTTACTCACTGGCATGCGGGTATTATGGTTTTCTGGAGCTTGTGTTTTTACGGCCATGGTCCAGGCCTCCTTGTTCATCGGGTATGTGATGTGGAATTTCACGGTTCAAAAAGTTCTTCACTTCAGGCTGACGCCGGCTGTGCTGTTTTTGCCGCCGTCAGCCAGAGCAGCGCGTCTTCCCGTTCAGAATGAGGAAACTGTTTGATCTCTGCCTGAACGAAATGGGCGGCAAATCTGGGGGCCGCCGAGAGAAAGCTGTCGTCACTCACCACCGCGACTTTCTCAATCTTTTTGTGATGGCTTTCGACGAATTTCAGGTGAGCGACCAGGCCGTCAAAGTCCTGCCAGCCGGGAAACGATTCCGCATCAATCATCAATCCGTGCAACTTGCCACGGGCTTCGATATACGGATCGAGTTCTTCAGACAATCCCTGAAAATCACTGGCTTCGAGCGATGATTCAGGGGTCACGATAAGAATCCCTTCAGACTGCCTGAGTTCATAACGGATCATCAGACGCCATTCCTTTCGAGTCTTTTCGAGTTTTCGAATTCGTTCCTGGAATCATCGGTAACACTGCTCATCAACGTCTCAGTCGGTCGTGTCCACTCGCGATCACATGTAAGTTGTTCCGAATGTGTGCATGTGGAAGAGCCTTGCGGGCGGCTTCCTGAGCAACCTGTTTCTGGTAAAAACTGCCAACTTGCCCCTCAATCACCACAGCACTGCCGTGGACGGACACGTTAATTGCACGCAGAGCCAGGTGACCGGTCCTCTGCAGTGCCTGTGAAACTCGCTCGACGGTGCGAACGCCTTCGGATTCCTGCGTCAGGTGCGGCACCGTCGGAAGTTCCAGAATCTGGGTTTGGTCGCTGATCAGACTCGGGCTCAGCAGCATCGGCGTGACTCCATTCAATTCAATTCAACGCGAGCGTGACACTGGCGAACGAGCTGCCCCGTCGCGAAACCCCGTCACGAGCAAAAAAAAGCCGGCGTGACCAGACACCCTGAGGTATTCGGTCACGCCGGCTCACTCACCAAACAAGGCCCCCACCACAGGCGGGTTCCTCTTTTGTTAGTTTTCCGACAACTTCATCTCAATCAGCGGAGCCACTTCAAAGTCTCGAATGGCTCTCAAACTCTTCAACTTCGATTCAACAACCTGAGCGCGAGACGTTAGCAATCAGAATGAGGGGAAGCAACTCAGCGCGGAGCTTTACCGGACTTATCATCAACCATCGCCTTCTGGAAACGGAATAGCAGCATCGTGCTCGCGCGACTCCCGGAATCATGATCGCCTTTCTGTTGCGAGATGTACGGTCGCTTAGGACGCGTGCAGGAACTTTTTCGGAATCATGGGGATTTGATAAGGGCTCGCGCTTAAGGGAACCTCTAAAAACGGTGTTTGACGAGCTGGGGATTAGTATTCCTTGTTTATGGTTGCTCGAGGGTCAGCACAGGTGAGTGAGAATGCGTTCCGGGCCGCGGCCCATGTACTCCTGCTCGAACTGATTGATCCCCTGGCAGATGGCGGCTTCAATCTGGCCTCGCGTTTTCATGACAGGGTCTCCCGGAACAGACACATGTGCCGAATCGTTGACTGGCAACTGGTGCCGGAATGAAAACCTCAGCACTTCTCATGTGCGAACGATTACTTTAGCAACGCGAGACGATTTCTACGACCTGCTCCTTGCATTTTGAAACGCTTCGGATAAAAGCAGCAGTCAAGGGCTATGTGTTTTTTGCAAACACCTGCCCCTGCCCCTTCGCCTGATCGGATGACTTGATAAATCGTGGCCCGGATTTGACCGGGAAACGTGTTGTAAAGTAAGCCGACGTGAGAGATGACCAGCAAGGTCTTTCCTCACGTCGGCTTTTTTTGTGGATAATTTCGGACGACTCGACAAAGCGTCGCTGGTGGATCACCGGAAGACGTGTTGTTCAGTAAGCCGACGCGAGGGAAGACCAGCCAGGTCATTCGTTGCGTCGGCTTTTTTGTTGTCCCGACGGTATTTCTGAGACTCATCGTGCTGGCGATGCCGCCGCAATCAGCGCAGGAATCACCTTGATGATCGAATCAAATAAGAGCGAAGCCGGTCA
>JABMPE010000169.1 GCA_013203845.1 Rhodopirellula sp.
CAGTTTGGGATCCGAGTGGCGAACGTCTTTCATGCTGGCGACGGCAACCTCCATCCGCTGGTCATGTTTGACGGTCGCGAAGAAGGGGCGTTGCACAAGGCGGAAGAACTTTCGGGAGAGATCATTCGTTTGTGTATTCGGCTCGGCGGTTCGATCACCGGCGAACACGGCGTCGGCCTGGAGAAGAAGATGTACCTCGGAGAAATGTACGGCGAAGACGACATCGAATTCATGCACCAGCTGGCACGAGCGATTGATCCACTGGAACTTTCCAACCGAGGCAAGAAGTTACCCAGTGCGGTGCCACCGGCCTTGCTGACGCGAGGTGCTCACCCGCTTGAGACGGCCGGCGTCATTTTTCGCGACTGAAAAGCTGCGAACTCTTTACAACCAGCCACGTTTTTAACCGACACGATTTTCAGCATGCACCAGCCAGTTTCCATCGATGAACTTCAGGATATCGTCCGATCCTCTGAGAAAGTCCGCGCGTGCGGTGCAGGAACGAAGCCTGCGCTTTCTCACAACGCGACGGTGACGACAGCCGGGATGAGCGGCATTCTTGAATACGAGCCGAGCGAATATACCTTCACCGCTCTGGCCGGAACGCCGCTGTCGGAGATTCGAGACGCCCTCGCGAAGAACGGCCAGCTGTTTCCGTTTGACCCTCCTTTCGTTGAGGCGGGGGCAACGCTCGGCGGGACAACGGCTAGCGGGCTCTCAGGGCCAGGCCGGTTTCGGTACGGCGGGATCCGTGATTTCATTCTGGGCGTGAAGATGGTGACGGGCGAAGGTCGTGCTGTTTTCGGAGGCGGCAAAGTTGTTAAGAACGCAGCCGGGTTTGATATCCCGAAACTGGTGACGGGGTCGCTCGGTCGAACCGGAATTCTGGTCGAGCTGACGTTCAAAGTATTTCCCATCCCTGAAATCTGGACGACCATCCGGGCGGACTTCTCCAATATCGAACAGGCCAACGCTGCGATGATCCGGCTGGCGATGTCTCAGCAGGAATTGCAATGTCTTGATCTGGAACCGCCGGGCCGCGTCTGGTTGAGGATTGGCGGTCTGTCGAGTGCGGTCGCTGTCCGGACGGATCGGGTGCGATCGCTGCTTCAGAACGGCGATTCCAGTGTGAACATCGAGACCTTCAGTGGTGCAGAAGACGCACGAATCTGGAGCGACGCTCGCGAATTTCGATGGGTATCCGGCGACCGGAGTCTGATCAAAATGCCGATCTCACCAACGCAGGTCACTCTGGCGGAGAAGTTGCTCAACCAGGCTGATTTCGAAAGTACCCGGCGTTACAGCGTCGGCGGAAATGTTCTGTGGCTGGCAGTTCCCGAGACCGTCACCGGCAATGCGATCGATCATTTGTGCCAGGAACTCGGTCGGCCAGCGCTGGCTCTGACCGGCAGCTGGGACGATCCTCAACGCGGCCCTCGACACGGCCAGGTGTTTGCCAGCCGGTTGCTGTCTGTCTTTGATCCGGGCTCACGATTTCTTGTGTCTCCCACGGTCTGATTTCCTCACTCGAAAATTCGCCTTCATCGCGACGATAACTTCCCATGCAGCACAATATACCAGTTGAACAGATTGGCCCGTTAGGCTTGCCGATGGCAGAAGCCATTCAGAAGTGCGTGCATTGCGGCTTCTGTCTGCCAGCCTGTCCGACGTACCAGGTACACGGCGAGGAAATGGATTCGCCACGCGGTCGTATCTTCCTGATGAAAGAGGTTCTGGAAGGCAACGTCGATCCGGATGAAGCGGAACCCTACGTCGATCGTTGTCTGGGATGCGTTGGTTGTGAAACCGCCTGTCCGTCAGGAGTGCCGTACGGCGAGTTGATCACTGCGTACCGTGCGACGAGCGAAGTAAAACGCGAACGCTCGGTCATCGACAAAACGCTGCGGCGATTTATTCTCGAGACGCTGCCGTATCCGGGCCGTTTTCGTTTGGCGGCGAAACTCGGCGGCATGGCGAGCGTATTCAGAAAAGCGATGCCGGGCCGACTGGGAGACATGCTCGACCTGCTGCCCGCTCAGTTGCCAGCAGCGCAACCGCTGCCGGAAATTTTTCCGGCCGAAGGAGAACGCAGAGGTCGCGTCGCCCTGCTCGCGGGTTGTGCTCAGCAGGTGCTGGCCCCGGATATCAACTTCGCGACGCTGCGAGTCCTCGCGAAAAACGGAATCGAAACGGTCATCCCGAAACAGCAGTCGTGCTGCGGAGCGCTCGCTGCTCATACAGGGGCTGCTTCTCAGGCGAAGCAGTTCGCTAAACAGAACCTGAAGGCGTTTCCGAGTGACGTCGACGCCATCCTGACAAACGCGGCTGGCTGCGGATCGGGAATGCACGAATACGCCTTGTGGCTACGAGGCGAACCTGAGCAGGCCGCCGCTGAAGAATTCGTCAAACGCGTGTGTGACGTCAGCGTCTTTCTGACAAAGCTGGGGATCGAATCGCCGCCTGACCTGCCCACCAGGACACGACTCGCCTATCACGATGCGTGCCACCTGGCCCACGCTCAGAAGGTGAAGTCTCAACCCAGAACGCTGCTGTCGTTAATCGGCAATCTCGAAGTCGTTGAGATTCCCAATGGCGAAATGTGCTGCGGCTCGGCCGGCACGTACAACATCGAACAGCCGGAAACCGCCGCCGAACTCGGCAATCAAAAAGCGCGAGCCGTTATCTCGACCGAACCCGACGTCGTCGCCACCGGCAACATCGGCTGCATGACGCAGATCGAAGCCCATCTTTCAAAAGTCGTTTTCGGAAAACGCATCCCCGTTCTGCACACCATGCAGATTCTCGACCGCGCGTACCGCGGCGAGTCGCTGTGCTGAGCGGGTTGCCGAGTTCTTGTGTGACGTCAATTATTGCTTGACGGCTTTGCCTGAAGATTCTCCGGCAAAGTCCGCCAGCAGAATTTGCGTTCGCGATGCCAGTCAGCGCAGCCAGCCTTTGCGCCAGAAATAGATCAGCATGCCTCCCGCGATGATTGCCATGAAACTCAACGCAAACGGGTAGCCGAGTTGCCATTCAAGTTCTGGCATATTCCACCGCGACGATTGCGGATCAAAATTCATTCCCCACAGCCCCGTAAAGAATGACAGCGGAATGAAGATGGTGGCGATGACCGTCAGGACTCGCATGGTTTCGTTGGTGCGGTCGGTGACCTGCGAGAAGTGAAACTCGCGCAGGTCGGAGCACATTTCGCGAAACGTATCGATCGCGTCGATGATCTGTGTCGTATGGTCCTGGCAGTCACGCAGGTAGATGCGGGTTTCCGGTTTGACCAGGTCAGCAGAGCCATCCGTACGTCTCATGATTCCCAGAGCCTCCCGCTGACGCAGAAACAGTCGTCGGGCTCTGACGAGTTCGTGTCGGATGGCGTGCAGCCGTGGAACGGTATTCGTGGCGTCGTCGTCAGTGATTTGCCGGTCAATTTCGTCCAGCGTGTCGCCGTAATGTTCGATGATCGGGAACCACGCATCGACGACCGAATCGAGCAGCGCATAGGCCAGGTA
>JABMPE010000170.1 GCA_013203845.1 Rhodopirellula sp.
ATTCTGGCCATCGTTCTGTTCGGGCTGTTCGAGTTCGCTTTGCTGTTCACTGCAAGGGGAGAACTGTCTGAGGCGACTCGCGCCGGTGCCCGCAAGGCGACAATGCCGGGCGTCACGTTTGATTCGGTGGAAGATGAAATCCGTCGAGTTCTTTCGCCGCGTCTTGCGCGGACGATGGAAGTTTCAATCGATCAGGGGCAACGTTCCGGCGACGTCGTCACCGTGGCGATTGCCTGCGACATGAACAGTGCGTCTCCTGATCTTCTCTGGCCAATCGGGTACAGCCTGAAGAATCGGAAACTTTACGAAGTGACGAAGATGATCAGAGAGTAATCGCTCTCTTTCGAGCGGCGAGTCTGAATACTCGTTCCATATTTTGACAGTTGACTGTCCGTGACGGCTTGGTCCGTTTGCGATGGTTGGCGACAGGTTGAGTTTGAAATACGTCATGCGGGTTGAGACTCGGAGCGTGCTGAGTCTCTCATGACAGACTGTTGAAGTCAGGCATCTGGCTGCCGAGCTGTGAACCGGGTGGGCTGGTTCATAGTGGTCGCCGGAAGCGAACGCGAATTTTTCAGAGGAGCAGACCGGTGAAGAATCTCACTCCTGCAAAACTCATTGTGATGATGATGGTGGCGATGGGGCTGCTGGTGGCTCTTTATGTCGGTAAGCAGTTACTGGCCAAAGAACCTCCACCGCGACGTCCACCGCCGCGAACGATTCCGATGCTGGTCGGCGATGTCGAAGTCGGAACAGTTCTGACCGAGCATCATATCGGGATGGGACCGTGGCCCTCGAATGAGATCACGGGCGACATTCTTCTGGGACAGGCCGCGATCATTGGTCGTGTCGTTCGCAAGCCGTTGAAAGCTGCGGAGCCGATTCATGGCAGCTCGCTGTTCCCCATGAACGAATTGCCGCCGTTGACTGTCAGCGATGGTTACCGCGGCATGACCATTCATCTGTCGGAGAGTGCGTCGATCATGAATGGCCTGTTAAGGCCAGGCGATCACGTTGATATCGAATTCAATCCTGAGAACAAAATGACGGATGATCCTCGCTATCAGAAGATCGGGGCGATGTCGATTGTGCTCTTCAAGGGCGTACGGATTCTGGCGATCAATCGCGCGTTTGTGCAGTCGAGCCTTGATGCCAGCGGTAACAACGTCACGCTTGAAATTGCTGAAAAGGACGTGGCGATTCTGCGATTGGCCGACGAAAACGGCGAGCTGTTCCTGACTTACACTCCGGACACCAACGGTTCGGCAAGTGTCGTCGTGGCGAACCCTGATCGACCGACACTGGAAGAGCTGCTGCAGTTGTCGCCGATTCCTGAGGAACCCGCTCCGCCGAAACCCGATGTTTTTCGTTCGAGAATTTACAGCGGAGCAGGCCGCGGTCATGTTGAGACTTTCGTGGACGGAGTACCCTCCGACGCGAATACCGGAGATTACAATGCGAATGGGTACAACGGTCAGTTTGGCTACCGTGGTGCCTATCAGGGCCAGGGGCAGGGCAATGTTCCGGGTGGATATGGTTACCCGAACGGCAACAACGGCGTGGTGAATCCAGGATTTGCCCCGGCGGCCGTGCCATACAACGGAGCCGTCCCATACAACGGAGCCGTCCCATACAACGGAGTCGTCCCATACAACGGAGTCGTCCCATACAACGGCGGCGGGGCAGGCTTTGGCCCTCAGACAGGAACCGGTACTCCAGGTGTTCCTGTAACGCAGGGAGCAGGTACGCCGAACTCCGGCTACTCAGGGCCAGTCAGTCGCACAGCCAGCGCACGTTGAGCTGTGAGAACCATCTGAAGATGACGAGGCGGCTTGATCATTGATCAAGTCGCCTTTTTTTCGTGCTGAAGATCGCAGTCAGAACTGCACGGCGAGCAGCGTCGGGGCGAGCAGTTTCAGGGCGAATAACCTGCGTAACTTATGCAATTGCCACCCGATGAATCGGCGAACCGGAGGCCTTGTTCGTGAAGTCAGATGATGCGGATTTGCTCCTTCGCTACTTCATTTCGTGACCTATGTTTGTTCGGACGACGAATTGCGCCCGCATAAACTGAGGATCCGAATCGATGATGGTTCGCAGACAGCTGACAATCCAACATCGCGAGACAGCTCGACGAGCCTTGAAGCGGCGTGGAAGCCTGGCACTGGCTGCCATGATGTCGCTGCTTGTCATTGTCGGCGGCGTCGCCGTTGCGCTGGATCGGCTCTGGCTGGACAGTGCGAAAACTGAACTCGAAGCCGCCGTTGAAGCGGCGGCACTGCGTGGCGGGCAGCTGCTGGCATCCGATGATTTACTGCGTCTGGAAGCAGACATTGAAGCCCGGCTTGAACGGGCGCGTCAGGAAGCCGGCATGATCGCCAGCGAGAATCAGATCGCCGGAAAGCCAGTTGAGCTGGATCTTACTCCGGAAGGTGACATTCGCTTTGGCCGTCTGGTACGCCGGGATCGGACTGGCGAAGAAGTTTTCATCGAGACGACCGATCAACCAACTAGCGTGGTGGTTCGCGGTCTGCATTCCCGTTCTCGAAACAATCCCGTCGCGATGTTCCTCAACTCGGTGAGCGGAAACGAAGGAGCCGACGTGTCTGCTCTCTCGGAAGCGTCGATTGACAATCGAGTCGTCGGCTTTCAGCCGCTGGCCGGCGCTCCCGTTCCCGCGTTGCCGTTGGCCATTCTGCGACAAGGTGAAGAAGGCGATAGCCGTGAGTCGTGGAAGTCTCAAATTGAGGATCGGCGGGGTGCCGACGAGTACGGATTCGACGAGCGGACGGGAAAGGTTACTGATGGACCGGATGGCATTCCCGAGATTCGGCTTCGTAGTGCCATTCGGCGTGGCAACGCAAAGAAAGCCAACGTGCATCTCTTCGATGTAAATGGAGCGGCGACAGTTGAGGAACTGCTGCTGCATGTTCGCAACGGCTGGGGTGAGCAGGACCTGCCGAAGCATCTGACCGAATTACGTCTTGATCAGAAATCGCACGTGTTTGAAACGGCCAATGGGATCAGCGGTGCTCTTCCTCGCGTTCTGAAAGAGCAGATTGGCGTGTGTCGAATCCTGTTTCTGTACGACAACTTCCAGCCTACGGGGCGATCCGGAGCCGGGCGAATTCAAGTGACGCAGGCCGTGGCCGGACGTGTCCTTTCGGTGAAAGTCGTCAAGGACGATGGCTGCGAGCTGATCATTCAACCCGGAGTGATGACGACTCGTACGGCGTTGCTCGCGGCAAACCACAGCGACGTGGAATCCGATCAGCACACGAAACGTGGCGAGAAAGACGGCACTGAGAAACTCACAAATCGATACATCTACAAGCTGCAGATTACGAACTGAATTACCTGAGGCCAGCCTGGTCATCATCAGTCAGAATGAGGCATGAAATGGTTGCTGAAGCTCCCAATGCAACAGTTACGAGTGCTGAGGCTCAACAGAAGTTTCAGAAGTTGAAGACGCATTTGCATCGGCGCATGATCGATGCGATCGATTTGTCGAAGGCCGGGCAGATCGAGGAGTCGGAGCTGCGCCAGCAACTGCGGTCTCTGGCCTCGCATCTGGTGTCGATGGAAGTCGTGCAGCTGCCCGTCGATCAGCGAGAGCACATGGTCCGGGAGATCATGGACGAGATCTACGGATTCGGTCCGCTTGAACCGTTGATGAATGATCCGGAAGTGTCGGACGTTCTGGTCAACGGACCGGACCGGGTCTTCGTTGAACGCAATGGTATCCTGCAGCCCACGAACGTTCGGTTTGCTGACAACGCTCACCTGTTGCGGCTGATTCATCGGCTGGTCGGGCGGGCTGGTCGTCGAATCGACGAAGTGCAACCGATGGTCGATGCCAAGTTGCCGGACGGCTCGCGATTGAATGCCGTGATTCCGCCGCTGGCGTTGAACGGTCCCACGGTTTCCATTCGTCGTTTTCGGTCCCGAGCGCTGCTCTTTGAAGACATGGTTTCGATGGGATCGCTGGCTCCGGAGATCGCCGACTTCCTGGTCATGGCGGTTCGAGGCCGCTTGAACATGCTGGTTTCCGGCGGTACGGGTGCGGGGAAGACGACACTGCTGAACAACCTCAGCCGCTTCATTCCTGTCACCGAACGCGTCATCACGATTGAGCAAACGGCCGAACTTCAGCTTCAGCAGCCTGATGTCGTGTCGCTCGAAATGCGACCGGCCAACGTAGAAGGAACCGGCGAAATCGATCAGAGAGACCTGCTGAAGAACAGCCTGCGAATGCGGCCTGACCGAATTATCGTCGGCGAATCCCGCGGCGGCGAAGTTCTGGAAATGCTGCAGGCCATGAACACCGGCCACGATGGTTCAATGAGCACGCTTCACGCGAACGATACGCGAGACGCACTCGACCGACTGGAGATGATGATTGCGTTGTCGGGTGTTGAACTGCCGACACAGGTGGCTCGTCAATACATCGCTTCGGCTGTTCAGATTCTGGTTCACATGTCGCGTCTGAGTACCGGCGAAAGAAAAGTGACTCGCGTTTCCGAGATCTGTGGTGTGCGAAACGGCGTCTACATCATTGAAGACATCTTTGTTTATCGCATGCAGGGTGTCGATCAGAACGGTCGAGCGATTGGCTCGTTCTTCGCGACTGGGCACGAGCCAGCGGTGCTGAAACGGCTTGCCGCGTCGGGCTTTGATCTGCCTGGTGAACTGTTCGACGCTCGAGAACTGCACGCTCGACCGTATCCGAAGGAGTAACTGAAACCCGCTGATCCGAGGCGAGACCTGTAGGTTTGCAATTTAACAGGGGCGAGCCAACGTGAGGGATTCCGTTGTGAGAAGTCTGTCAGTATCAGGAAAGTCGACATGACAACTGGACTAGCCAACACGCCGATTGAGTCGTTGCCGGCTTTTGCGGAGATACTCCGTGATCAGGAACTCTTCGGATCGCGCGACGAGGAAGGCGTTGGGAATTCAATCAACAGCTGGTTCGATGCCCTGATGATTCAGTCAGGAATCGGAGTCGGCCCGTCGGTCATGCTGTTCCTCTGCGCCTTGTCAGGCATGACGTTGGGCGGGTTCATCTTCATTCTTCAGGAAAATCTGCTGTCGGCGTTGATGCTGGGTACTATCGGGTTTGCTGCTCCGGTCATTGTGGCGGTCACTCTGCGACAGCGGCGACAGAAGCAGATGATGGCTCAGTTGCCGGCGATGATTGACGAGTTGGCTCGTGCGGCCAAGACTGGCCGGAGTATCGAGCAATGCTGGGAGCTTGTTGGCAACGACACGTCTGCTCCGCTGGGTGGCGAGCTGCAGGAATGCTCGCGCCGGATGAAGATGGGCGAAGATTTGTCGCAAGCGATCAAAGAACTGCCCTACCGAACTGGCCTGGTGACGTTGAACATTCTGGTGACAGCATTGTCGGTGCATCAGACGACGGGCGGTGACCTCGTCAGCGTTCTGGAACGTCTGTCACAGACCATTCGCGATCGACTGTTGTTTCTCGGCAGACTTCGAGCGGCCACGACGGGTAGCCGAGCGACTGCTGTCCTGATGCTCGCTCTGCCGGTTTGTATCGTCATCTTTTTCTCGATTCGAGATCCGTTTTATGTTCAGAAGTTGATGGAATCCGACCTTGGCCGAAAAGTCACGCTCGGTTCGATCGCGATGGAGATTTTTGGCTCCATGTTCATCCTGCGAATTCTGCAGAACAGTCAAAGAAGCTGATGCGAGTCGCGAGAGTTTACCTGCGGACAACGAGCCACTCGGCTTGGCGATACAGCTGGCTTTCAACGAGACCGTCAGCTCCTGCTTGAGGCATATCGATGAATATCTCGACTCAGACATTATTTCTGGTTTTCTTCGCGCTGGTCGCGTCACTCGTTTTGACTCTATTGATCAATCGCGTGCGTCGCTGGCGTCAGCGACAGCGTGATGAAGCTCAGATTCGAGAAGCAGAATACGAAGATGCGATTCGAAGTTCGCAGAGGGACGATCGTGGCGACGTTGCCGCAAGGGTCGTGCCTGATTCTGTGACGCAACCTGAGCAGCCTGATCTGGCAGCGGCGGTTTCTACTGCAGCGTCAGCATCTTCATCGGAAGCTGTTCAGCCACCAGCGACTGCTGATGCCGCACAGAAAGAGGGTCCCGGCGTCATCCACGCTGATCGGTTTATGGCATGGGCTCCGCCTCAGGCCGAGGTGTGGCAACCTCCTGCAAATCAGGCTTACCAGGTCAGCTGGTCCGAGCAGAAATTGTTTGGAAAGACGAGCAACGATTTTGAAGAAGCCAACAGCCTGCCGCTGTTGAGACCAGATCAGATTCCGACGACGGGTGGATCAGATTTCGTGTTTGGGCCAGCGACTTCGGTGATCTCGTCGGTGATGCCGTCACCGGATATTGAGCGTACGACAAAGGAGCTGACGCGGGCGGGCTATCACCAGCCGCACGCCTTGCAGAATCTTCAGGCCGTCCGTTTCATGATGCTGTTCGGCGTCCTGTTTCTCGGCGGCTGTGCTGTGGTTCTGGTTCCCAGCCGGTTTGAACTGTTTGCCATTCTGGGAACGATTGGCGTCGCCGGGTTTGTCTGGGCTGTCCCTCGAATCTTTCTGCAGAACAGGGCGACCGAACGTACCAGCCAGCTCGAACGTGCGATGCCGGACATGCTCGACATGCTCAACATGTGTGTGAGCCAGGGCCTGACGATCCCGGATTCTCTGAAACGAATTTCGCGCGACCTGCAACCGGTTTACCCGGCACTGGCGACAGAACTACTGATCGTTGTGCATCAGGCTGAAGTTGGCAATCTGCAGATTTCGCTTGATAACTTTGCGGATCGTGTCGACGTGCCGGAAGTGGATTCATTCGTTTCGCTGCTTAACCAGTCCGAGCGGATGGGAACGAACGTCTCGGATGCATTGACCGAATACAGTAATACGATGCGCGAAAGCCTTCGTCAGCGGACCGACGAAAAGGCGAACAAGGCCGCCTTTCGTCTGATGTTCCCGACCGTCCTGTTCATGATGCCTGCCGTTTTCGGCTTCCTGATGGGACCGGCGATTCTGGAACTGCAGGAATTCTTTGATCAGGGTGGTCTTGATGCTCTCAGTAACGACGCTGACATCACCAACATCAGTCAGGGGCTGCGACAGGTAAGTACTGACCAGTAATCGACTGAAAGGCTGACGCCGGTTGGGCGGAAACCTGTTGCTGACTACCTTCTGAGTGGAATCTGGCAGATGGCCCACTGACCGAAGTTCTCTTCGACTTCGATCTGGAGCATCGACACTTGAGCTTCGTCATGATTCTCAATGGTGGGGCGAAGTCGTTCGCCGATCCAGCGGGCGATCAGTTCTGCCGTCGTGTTTTCGACCGGCAGCAGGACGCAGTCTTCGCGAGGAAACACCCAGCGGCGATCCTCGAAGGTGACTTCCACTTCGCGTTCCGACTCGTTCACCAGAATTGCTGGATGCCTCGTTGGCAGCAGGACGTGGTGATCCAGTTCGTTGACGATGCTCTGTAGTGTGTCTCGCAGCGCGATGAAGTCGAACACGTACGAGTTGCGATCAAGCGGCCCGGTCAGCTCAACAGCGGTCCGCCAGTTATGTCCGTGCAGCCGCTCGCAGATATTTCCATTGAACGTGATGAAGTGAGCGGCACTGAATACCAGGTGGTCTTTGGTGACTCGCACTTTCCAGGTTTCGTCTGACATCGAGCGGTCTTTCTGCTGAGTCGTCTCTCTGGGCGGACATTTGCTAACGACTCGCAAACGCTACGGGACGTTGCCAGGATGTCAATTCAGCAGCGGGTCGCGGGTGAGCACGCTTTGGATCTGCTGGATCTCGCGAAGTCTTGCCGTCGCGGTGTGGAGCGACTGTTCGGCACCGCACGCTTCGAACTGCGCGATTGCTCGCTGGAGACATCGACGGGCCAGTGACCAGCGGCTGACGTTTCGAAACGCCTCCGCAAGATTCATCAGATCGGTAGCGGCATTGGTCCATTCGTACAGGTGTCGATGAAGATGATACGCTCGTGCGAGGAATCGGATGCCGACCGCGTTGTCACCTCGCAGCAGAGCCAAGGCTCCCAGATTAGCACAGTCGGTTGCCTCACCGGAGCGGCAGCCGGTTTGCTTTTCAACGGCCAGCGACCTGAGCAGCAGGTTCTCGGCCAGTTGCAGGTTTCCTTGTTCCATAGCATCCAGCGCGCGACCAGTCAGGTCTGCCGTTCCCAGTTCGCCGCGAGCCGAAAGCGTTTCGGCGGTTGCTCGCGATTGAAGCGTCATCGCGCGCGAGGCGTGTCCAGTTTTTCGTAAGACCGACGCCAGATTGTGCCGGGCGACTTCTGACAGCCGACCGTCGTGTGTCTCGGCGGCAAGTAGGAGCAAGGCTTCGTATTCCCGCGCGGCGTCGGTGTAGGATTCGGTTCGAAAGTGAAAAGCCGCCAGCTCGACGCGACCATTCGGCGATTCGTCAGCAAGAGCGGCTGCCTGGAAGGCCGTTTGAGCTGCCACCAGATGGCCACCGGCTTCTAATTGACGGGCACATTCCAGCAGCGTGCTGGCTGTATCGGTGGGTGAAGCGACGCAAGCGGTCGACGATGCTCTCGACATGGACATGGGGCGTTTCCTGACTCGTGAACTGAAACTGGAACTTGAACCAAAGTTTCAGCGAGTGAGGATCCCTGACGACAATTTCGCCGCCCGGATGGGTTGAGCCCTGGCCGACGACCAGACCGCTCAAACGTTCTGACGGAAGCGCCAACCCGCTACGGGTCGAAACTTCAATTGAGAGGACGTCAGAAAATGGAACGCATGGCGACCTCCCGCAGGAGACCTCCATGCTTTCCGCCCAAACCTAACGATGAATCGTCGGGTGAGGGGAGAGAGAAGAGAGACTTGCGTATTCTATGCAGACGGTCCAAATTGTCAATTGTGACATTGGTTGAATGTGAAAAACAGCTCATACGGCTCAATCATCTTTTCGGAGCATACCCGCCGAAGACTCGAAGTATCGCTTTCGTCGATCCGTTTTTACCGGCTCCGGCTGGCGGGATTCTTCGAGTTCAGCGACGACCGCGTTGCAGATTCGACAACCAATGGTCTGCAAATGAAATTCGAGATACTGACTGAGCGGTTCGTCCAGAACTCCCAGCAGGTGGCTGCCCAGCGTTGATCGAGTGGGACAACTGATGCGATACCGGCGCCAGATCTCGCCGACGGTGTGCCCGCCCTGGTCGCGACGCCGGATTAACGCGGCAAGTCGCTGCCGCAAGTCTGAAGAATCCCGGAGCAGTTCTTCAAGAGAGGAAGCCTGTGCAACGGGCAGTTGTTCATCGAGAAACGCCAGAAGTTCGTCGTCGGAAAATGTGTCGGTCACGGAGTTGCTCCCGCACGTGAATACTGTCTGCCGTCCCGTGTTTTTCAGACGGTTGCCGCTGCTGGTGTCAGGTACTTGTCAACGTC
The DNA here is from genome assembly GCA_013203845.1 of Rhodopirellula sp. Taxonomy (GTDB): domain Bacteria; phylum Planctomycetota; class Planctomycetia; order Planctomycetales; family Planctomycetaceae; genus JABMPE01. Next base: position 9,443 of record JABMPE010000170.1, read on the forward strand.
ATTGGAAACGATCACGCCGTAGTTCACCGCTCCCAGCCAGCCGGACATGATGATTCCGACCGAACCCGCGTGGAACAGACCGCCGATCTGCTCGGGCAGTTTTCGGCTGACTTCCAGACCTTCGAACTTCGTACCGAACGACGAGCCTCGCCAGTGCTTCGTGTAATGCTGGAACGTGACCGGAGTGGACGCTTCAGCGTGGTCCACTTTCTCGCGGATATTCGGGACGTATTGTTCGAGACAGTCGAGTGTCGTGTCGACCAGGTCCTGCTTTGACGCTGCGTACTCTTCTTCCGACAGGCTGGCCCAGTCTTCAAAACGGGCGTTTGTCGACGACACAATGACATAGCGGTCGTGACCTGGCCGAGTCTCCGGGTAATAGAACGAGAACGTTCTGCTGCTGACGTTGCGACTGAGAATGGCGTCGATGTCGAAGCCGTGATGCTCGGAATGAAACAGCAGGTCGCCGCAATAGTCGAAAGATTCACCTGGTTTCAAAGCAATGTAAACCTGGCAGCTGCTTGTGTTGAGCCGAACGGCTTCGGCTTCTTTCACGTAATCGTCGTCGAGGTTTTCAGCGCCGACCAGGTCAAAAATTGTCTGCTTCAGGTTGGCGTTGGAGAGGATCGCGTTGCATCCGATGCGGCGACCGTTGACAACAACACCCGTCACCTGCCGGTCGGGACCAATCTCGATGCTCTCAACGTTGGAACGGATGCGGATGTCGACACCATTGCCGATCATCTCGTCTTTCATCTGGTTGACAAGCTTGTCCGTGCCGCCCTGGAAAGTGAACACGCCCTTGCTCATGAAGTTTGAAAAGACGATCCCGTAAGTGATCGCCGGGTCTTCCAGTGTCGACCCGTTGGCGTACGTGATCGGTTCCATCAGCAGTCGGACGACGTCGTCGCGACCGGGGAAGAATTTATCGAACAGTTCTCGCGTGGTCATCTGCTGGTCGTCGTAGAAATTCATCTTCCGGGCGAAGGTGAAGAAGTCGTCGACGGTGTTGTGCGAGATGCCGAACTTTTCGGTGATCAGTCGCGTGAAGTCTTTCCGGTCGAATGTTGTCTCCAGCGAAAACTGAGGGTTCTCAAACCGGATACCTTTGAGCTGGACGATCGAGTCGGCGATTTCCTGAGTCCAGTACTTCCGGCACGACTTGACCATGCCAATCGGAAAGCCATGCAGCGAAATGTCAAAAATGTGGCCGTTGCGTCGCTTGAACCAGGTGGCCATTCCGCCGAGCTGATAGTGATGCTCCAGCAACAGCACTGAACGACCCTGTCGCGCGAGCGTGTTGGCGGACGTCAGCCCGGCCAGACCGCTGCCGATAACAACGACGTCGTAGTGATCTTTCGTGTCTTTCAGAAAGTCTTTGGCCATAACTCCACCGAATTTTGCCGGACGACTCAGTTCAAATCCGGACCTGCCCAGCGGCTGGTCTGCCGCGCGGAATGCTTCAAACCGGGGAGTTTATTGGACCTCAGTGCGAAAACCAAACCAGACGGATAGACGCTGAAATAGGCGTTCAAACGACAGTTCCTGAGCGACGAATTCCCTCACCCCGAACGTCAGGATCACTACTTCCAGGGAAACGTTTCGCCGGTCAGCACTTCGAAGGCCTCGATGTATTTGGCCCGCGTTTTCGTCGCGATTTCTTCAGGCATGTTTGGCGGTGGGCTGTTCTTGTCCCAGTCGGTTGTTTCGAGCCAGTCGCGAACGAATTGCTTGTCGTACGAAAACGGGCTGTGACCTGGTTCGTAGCGGTCAGCTGGCCAGTAACGTGAACTGTCCGGAGTCAGCACTTCGTCAATGAGGACGATTTCGTCGCCGTCCAAGCCGAATTCAAACTTGGTGTCGGCCAGAATGATTCCTTTTTCACGGGCGAACTCGGATGCTGATGTGTAGATGCCAATGCTGAGGTCTCGCAGCTTGCTGGCGAGGTCTTCGCCGATCACGCTGCAGGTCTCTTCGAACGAAATGTTCTCGTCGTGTCCGGATTCCGCTTTGGTGGCTGGAGTGAAGATCGGCTCGGGAAGCTGATCGGCCTGAAGAAGGCCGGAAGGCAACGCAATTCCGCACACGGTCTGGCTGGTCTGGTACTCTTTCCAGCCGGAGCCCGCCAGGTAGCCGCGCACGACGCACTCGATGGGCACGACCTTGGTTTTGCGAACAACCATGCTGCGGCCCTGCAGCGAATCCACATCGGTTCCATCGGGGAGGGGCAGGGTGGTTGGATCGAGGCTCACGACGTGATTGGTGACATCAAGCCGGTTGAACCAGAAGCGGCTGACCTGTGTGAGGACTCGTCCTTTGTCGGGGATGCCATCTGGCAGAACCCAGTCAAAAGCGCTGATCCGGTCAGACGCAATGAACAGCAGGCGATCGCCGAAGTCGTAGATGTCTCGAACTTTCCCCTGGCGAACCGGCATTCCGGGTAACGATGTTTTCAGCACTGCGGTGGACATTGTGGCTTACACCAGAACGGGCACGATTGCCGTCATAAAAGTCAAAAACGGGAACCCTTACGATCTCGATTCGGTCGAAGTGTACTGGTGCATAAGATCGTTGAACAGTAGCGGCGCGGGGGCTACACTCGCCTCTTCTTCCCGAGGCAATCTGCTTTCGGGTAGTTGTTTCGACTGCTCATTTTCAGAGCAGAAAGGGAATGTCGAAGAACTCAAGGAACGGATTCTGGCACATCGCCGTCGCTTACTGGCCACAGTTCAGAGGGCCTCAGCGACGCTTATCTGAAGTCAATACAGCAAGCCGTTTCAGCCAGGTTGAGGTTCTTTTATGGGGGTCATGCGGTTCACAGTCCATCCTGAAGGACTGCTGGATGCTGAAGTTGATCTTCCACGAGCCTATATCAGTGGCTTTGACGGACGAGTTTTTGCTTCCCGCTTCGAAATCGATGGCGACAATGTCGATTTCCGCAGAGTGAATTCTGACAGTGGCAAGCTGCAGATTCCTTATCCCGTCGCAGGGTTTGGAAAGCCGATCGTGAGCACGGCCAGTCTGCGTGAGCACGAGGATCCTTACATTCTGTCGCTGGAACTGGCGCGTGGAAAAATCTGCCAGGTCAGAAATCAGCTGGCGACGTGGGAAGGACTCGGGATGCAGATTCCCGAGGAGTTCCGAACGGTGCATAAGGAATCGCATCACCTGTTCGCGCAGGCGACTGCCGCCAAGCCGGATATTGCTGAGGTGACCCGGTTGGCCGATCTGGCGATCGCCAAATCTTTCGAAGCAATTGATCAACTGGCCAATGCCTATGTTCGGCAGAGGCTTTCCGTTCGCTTCAAGCGATCACCGCAGCTTCCCGTTTCGTTTGGATGCAGCATTAACAGTGTCACTGCTCCCTATAACCAACGCGAATCGTTTCTCGAAACGTTTAACGCGGCGGCAATTCCGATCGAGTGGAAGCAGATCGAACCCCAGGAAGGCGAGTACAACTGGGATTTCTCTGACGAGCTGGTCGCGTGGTGTATGGAAAACCGGCTTCTAATGCGCGGCGGCCCGTTGCTTGATCTTTCAGCAGCCGGATTGCCTGACTGGTTGAACCAGTGGGGGCACGACTTCTTCAACCTGCAGAGCTTTGTCTGTGACTTTGTGGAAACGGCGATTTCACGCTACGCCGGCAAAGTCCGTCTGTGGGAAGTCTCATCGCGAGTCAACACGGGCGGATCATTCAACCTGAGCGAGGAAGAGCGTCTGACGCTGGTTGCTCGCACGCTGGAAGTGGCTCGGCAGAGCGACGAAGAAGGGCAGTTGATAATCCGGATTGAGGATCCCTGGGGATCTTATTTGTCCGCCGGCGAGCATCGACTTTCTCCAATTCAGTTTGTGGACGCGTTGCTGCGATGTGGAGTCGGGCTCTCAGGAATCAACCTTGAGATCACTGTCGGTTACGCAACGAAAGCGAGTGCCCCGCGGGATCTGTTGGACCTTTCGCGGTTGATTGATCAATGGAGCATGCTGGAAGTTCCGCTGAACGTAACGCTGGCGTTTCCGTCGTGCAGCGATCCTGATCCGCAGGCTTCGGAAGACATGGCCGTCGCGGAAAACAGTTGGCGGAGTCCGTGGAGTACGCAGGCTCAGTCCGACTGGATTGATTCCGTCTTTCCCCTGCTGATGGCCAAACAGTCGGTGGTGGGGATTTACTGGAGCCATCTGACCGACGCCAGCCGGCATGTGTTCCCGAACTCGGGACTGGTTGACGCCGCGGGCGTGCCGAAGTCGAGCTTTCAGTCGATCCTCGATCAGAGAACCGGTAAGTGGCTTAGTTAGTTTCAGCGATCAGGCGAGCACTGCTTGAGCAACTGCTGAACGATTCTTTCGGCGGCTGATTCGCCACTGGAAACACAATCCGGAATTCCAACTCCCGCGTATGCATTGCCCGCCAGTTCCAGACCCGCAAATCCTTCGGTAAGGTCGCGGATTCTGGCCACGCGTTCGCAATGCCCGAGGTGGTACTGCGGCATCGATCGTTTGTAGCGGCAGACTTCCATGAAGTCCGGCTCGCCGCCGACGCCGAGGATTGATTTCAGTTCGGCTCGAACGGTCTGCAGTATCTCGTCGTCCGACTGGTCGAGCATTTCCGGCTGCAACGCGCCTCCAACAAAAGTGCGAAGCAAGATTCTGCCTTCCGGTGCGCGACCGGGAAACTTCCGACTGGTGAACGAGACGGCCAGAATTTTTCGGCGTTCGATGGCAGGAATGACCAACCCGAACGCGTCCAGCGGATGTTCGATATCAGCCAGTCGATGTCCGCTGACGACGACAGCCGCAGACGAATATTCGATGTCGTTCAGCAGTCCAGTCAGCTCTCTCACTGAATTCGAAGATTGAACGTCAGAGTTGTCTGTCGAGCCTGCCGAAAGAACACTGGCGGCATGAAACGACGGCAGGGCGATCACGACACCATCAAAGTTGATGCTGTCGCCGGATCGCAGCTGGACGGTGTACTGCCCCGAGTCGCTCCTGGAAACGGCGGTAACTGCTTCGCCAAGTTTGACGGCTGCTTGTTGTTTGATGACTTCCAGCAGTCGATCAAACAGGACGGAGATGCCTCCGCGCGGCGCGGTGAACAACCCGTAACGTGCGCCGCTTCCATCCGTCCCGGAATTGTTCTCGCGGGCCGCGGCTTGTTTCCGAGAGGCGATAATCAGGCTGCGATGTTTTCGCTCCATTTCGATAAATCGAGGCAGCGTCGCTTGCAGGCTCAGCTTTTCTGGATCGGCGGTGTAAATGCCGCCGACCAGAGGCTGAATGAGACGATCAAATGCTTCCCGACCGAAACGGCGTTTCACAAAGCTGGCGAGCGTTTCGTCGGTCCGTTCCCTTCTGCGAGGCAGCAGGAACTCGAGACCCATCCGCAATTTGCCCAGCGGAGAAAAAATAGACGAAGTCAAAACCGGCCAGACCTTCGCCGGGCTGATCAGCATGAACCCTTCGGGGACTCGCACGGGTTTGCCGTTGCGAAGAACAAGTGAGCCGCGGTGAGCTGTTTCGGTTGGAATCAACTGGTCACTCAGGCCAAGTCGCTGGCAAAGATTCACGGCAGCTGGCTGGTTCGTGATGAACATGTCCGCCCCCGTTTCGACGAGGTACTCGCCAATCCGCCGCGTTCCCGCAACGCCACCAGGCGAGTCGCTGGCCTCGAACAATGTGACGTCGAACTTGTTTGGCCCTTCGTTCGACAACTCAACCAGCCGATGTGCAGCGGCAAGTCCGGACACACCGCCACCAATGACGGCGATCCGCTTCGGAAGAGATTGAGATACCGAGTCTGTCATGAGAAGTCTTGTCCGGAAGTCGAGTATCGCCGAGCTGGCTCGTCAGTCTCGATGGAGTTGACCGGATTGTGTGCCACGGGCTCCACCAGTTCATTTTTCAGCAATCTCAAGATCAGGCACTGGCGGAGCGCGTGGCACACAAAAGGATGAACGGCGAGTCATGTGGTGTCTGCCATCCTGTGCGGGCGGTCATTCTCCAGGATTTTAGACGGTCACCTCGCCGGACAAGTCTGAGTCCGTTCCGGCATAACGATCGCGAATCGGCTGGACGATGTTCGCGATAAACGAATCGACCTGCTCGGGGGCGCGACCGACGAATCTCCGACCGTCGAGTGCTCCGGAAAGGTCGACGTTCGCAAACGATGGATCGTCTTTTAATCGCTCCAGCAGATCGTTTGCCTGTCCGTGTTCTTTGACCTGTCGAGCGGCTTCCTGACTGTGAACGCGAATCTGCTCGTGCAGTTCCTGCCGGTCGCCGCCAGCCTGAACACCAGCCATCAGAATTTCTTCCGTGGCCATGAACGGCAGTTCTTCATTGAGATGTTTTTCGATGGTCTTCGGATAAACGACCAAGCCATTCGTGATGTTCTGATAAAGGATCAACACCGCATCAACGGCCAGAAATGCCTGCGGGATTGTCAGACGCCGGTTGGCGCTGTCGTCGAGCGTTCGTTCCAGCCACTGGTTGGCGAAGGTCTGATCGGCGCTGCTTTGCAGACTGGTGACGAAGCGTGCCAGCGAGCACATTCTTTCTGAACGCATCGGGTTTCGCTTGTAAGCCATGGCCGACGAACCAATCTGCTTCTTCTCGAACGGTTCTTCGAGTTCCTTACGGCTTTGCAGGATTCGCATGTCAGAACCGGTTTTGTTGGCCGACTGAGCAATCCCCGACAGCACGCCGATAATCTGGGCGTCGACCTTGCGGCTGTAAGTCTGACCGGTCACCGCGTAGGACTCCGCGAAACCAAGTTTCTCAGTCACCAGCCGGTCGAGTTCTTCGACCTTACCGTGATCACCTTCGAACAGTGACAGGAAAGTCGCCTGCGTTCCGGTCGTGCCTTTGACGCCGCGAAATCTCAACTTGCTGAGACGGTGTTCCAGTTCTTCGAGATCGAGCACCAGGTCATAGCACCACAGCGTTGCTCGTTTGCCAACGGTCGTGGGCTGAGCCGGTTGCAGATGCGTAAAGCCCAGACAGGGCAGATCGCGATACTCCGCGGCGAATTTCCCAAGGGCATCGATCACCTGGACCAGTCGATTTCGCACCAGCTCCAGCCCCTCGCGAAGCAGAACCAGATCAGCGTTGTCGGTGACGTAGCAGCTGGTCGCTCCGAGGTGAATGATGCCGCGAGCCTCGGGGCAGACGTCTCCATAAGCATGAACATGAGCCATGACGTCGTGACGCAAATCCCGTTCGTAGGCGGCGGCGGCATCGAAGTCGATGTTGTCGATGTTGGCTTTGAGCTGCCTGATCTGTTCGTCAGAGATGTTCAGGCCGAGTTCCTTTTCGGACTCAGCCAGCGCGACCCACATTTGACGCCACGTGGCGTGACGCCGCTGTGGCGACCAGAGCTGTGCCATCTCTCGGGAAGCGTATCGAGAAATTAACGGGTTCGAGTAAATGTCGTGGCTCAACCTGGACTCTCCATCTAATTCTCGAAACGGTACGCCGAGTCTTCGTCAGACTCGGCGATTCATTTCGGTAATGTGTTTTGAAACGAGATGCTCAGCGTACGAGCGCCCTGACGATGCTCAATCCCAGCGCGACGGCGATCAGTCCGACGGTCAGGTTGGCAACGACGTACAAAACCGCCAGACCGGGGCGGTCGTCTCGGATCAGCCCGACCGTTTCGTAGCTGAACGTCGAAAATGTCGTCAGTGATCCCAGGCAGCCGGTGATCAGAACTTTCTGCCAGATATCGGGAAGTTTCCTGTCCATCGCCAGCGCCATCAGAACGCCGATGAGCAGGCAACCCGCGACATTCACGGCGAAGGTTCCGAACGGGTAAAAGCGACCGAATCGTTGGATGCTCCAGCCGCTCAGCCAGAGAGTGATCTGGAATCGCGAGATTGCTCCTGCGAATCCACCGATTCCGATGGCCAGCCAGTCGGGCATGGTTCTGCCTGGTATTCTGATCCCGAAATTCTGTGTTACTGGCTGCTGGAACAATCAGCATGACGACCGAATGCGGAGTTTAAGTGCGAACGGTGGCATCCGCGAGTGTGCCGGAACGGGGCTGACAGAATGGTCGAAAACTGTTACTACTTGCCGCTTTGCCGCTTATCCTGTCATCGAGGTTTGGCTGGCGGTCACAGCAATTATCAAATGATGCACGGAGGCATTTTATGGGAGTTCCCGTCTCGCAAATGTGGACGGTCGCGTCGTACGTGTTGCGGCAGAAGCTGCGAGGGGTTCAGCGCTACCCACTGGTCCTGATGCTCGAACCGCTTTTTCGGTGCAATCTGGCTTGTGCTGGCTGCGGCAAGATTCAGCATCCCTCCAGCGTGTTGAAGCGAAATCTTGCGGCGGAAGAATGTTTTCAGGCTGTTGAAGAATGCGGCGCACCGATGGTGTCCATTCCCGGTGGCGAGCCGCTGCTGCATCCCGAGATTCACGAAATCGTCGACGGGCTTGTTGAGCGGAAAAAGTACATCTACCTCTGCACCAACGCGATCCTGCTGGAAGAGCATCTCGACCGCTTCACGCCGTCTAAATACCTGACATTTTCGGTGCATCTGGATGGTCTGCAGGAAGAGCACGACCGGGCTGTCTGTCGCGACGGGATTTACGAAGTCGCAGTCTGCGCGATCCGCAAGGCTGTCGAAAGAGGCTTCCGTGTCACTACGAACACGACATTGTTCAACGACGCGGACCCCGAAATGTGTCGCCGATTCTTTGACGAGCTGATGGAGCTGGGAGTCGAAGGGATGATGGTTTCGCCTGGCTACCCTTATGAAAAGGCTCCGGACCAGGAACGTTTTCTGCACCGCAACGAAACGCTGCGACTGTTCGGTAAGTTGTTGGATCGTCCAAAGCGAACCTGGCGTTTCAATCAGTCACCACTGTTTCTCGAGTTTCTGCGGGGCCGCTTTGATCTCGAATGCACGCCGTGGGGCAACCCGACTTACAACCTGTTTGGCTGGCAGAAACCGTGCTATCTGCTGCAGGAAGGCTACTGCGGATCATTCAAAGAGCTGATGGAAACCACCGACTGGGATTCCTACGGTCGTTGCAGTGGCAATCCAAAATGTACTGACTGCATGGTCCATTCCGGTTACGAACCCAGTGCTGTTGCTCAGACGTTTGGCAGCCTGAAGGGTTTTCTGCGAACGGCAAAAGTGACCGTCTTCGGTTTCGGTCCCAGCCGGGCAATCATGGATGAGCCAGCGGCAGACCTGCGCAGAACGTCACCGCAAATCGACGCCGCTCTGGTGCAGCTTCAGGAGTCGCTGTCGTCCGCAACCGATTCACGCGAGGATGCTTCTGCAACTCCCGCCAGTGAAGCGGAAGTGGAATTGCTGTCTCGTTCCTGAAACGACATTTTCGACGAGACGAAAGAAGACTCGTTATGGACGAGCCCTTGTTTGATGAGTCGTTGTGCGCCCGTGGTGGCTGGAGCGAAGACTTCATGACTCGCCCGAGTAATCCGCCGATTTATCAGACGACGGCCTTCGATCTGCATGGGATCGAGCAGCTGGAGTCTGTCGTTAACGGCGCCGAGAGAGGATACCTCTGAACCCGCGACGGGAATCCTAACCACGCAGCATTTGCCCAGGACGTCGCGAATCTCGCAGAATCAATTCCGTTTTCGCCGACACTGACGGACGTGCGGACAACGATTTCCTGGCCAGCCGGCACGTCGCACAAGTTCATGGCTGCGGACGATCGCGTGGCATGTGGGATCATTGACGCACTCGTGCGATTGTCCGTCGGGATCGATGCTGTTCAGGACGTAATTGCTGAGCTGGATCGAGCACTCAACAAGCTTTGAAGTCGATTCAGGATGCCCGTGCCTGCATGCTCGCCTGCCGGACGCGGCCTTAAACGGCAGGGAGAATGACTCCAGCGTGCCAGTACTGTTTTAATTCTTTGATCAGGTAGAGGAACTTTTCCAGGTCGACTGGCTTGTTCATGTATCCTTCGACACTGAGCTGCTCGCTTTCCTGAAAATCCTGATAAGAAGAAGTTGATCCGGTGAGCACGACAACCGGGATATCCTTCAGATCTTCATTCGCCTTAATGTCGGCCAGGATCTCACGACCGTCTTTGCCTGGCAGACCCAGGTCAAGCAGAATCAAATCCGGACGAGGTGCCCGACAGAACCGCCGTCTCTGGTAAATGAAGTCCAGCGCGTCAATGCCGTCAGTCAGCCACGTCATGCGGTGCTGAACTTTACCCTTGCGAAGCGCGCCGATTGTTATCCGGGCCGAGACAAGACTGTCCTCGACCAGCAGCACTTCCATTGGTCTGCCGACTGCTTCCAGAACTGACATTTCTGAATTCCTTAATCTGGAAACTGAGGTCTCGCCACTCGACTTACCTCAGGATGAATCTTCGCAAATTTCGCCAGATAACCAGGCGGTGCAACTGAACTGATCGACTACTCAACGATGTCGGGGGCTGGGGATGCTGCAGGATTCGTTGATCCGTCAATCTGCTCTTTGAGCGCTGGGTAAGCCCAATTCACGATTCCCCAATAGATGCCAAAGATAACAGCCGCGATGACCGCCAGATAGATGATCAGGCCAAAACCACCGAGCACGTTTTCAGTCACGCCTTTGAACCATCGCCAGCGATTGTGTCGCTTTTGTTCTTTCTCAAGTTTCGCGTACTGTTCTTTCAGATTCTCGCCACGAACATCCTGCTGGGTCCTGGCAAGACGCTTCTTGATCAGATCCTGAAATTCAGGGTGTGCGGCCAGCGGTAGAAAGCCGCCAGGGGCTCCTTTCTTTTGAGCCTGAGATTTCAAGTCAAGTACATCGGCGAGAATTCCCTGTTGAACCTGCCGCGTATTCATTTCCTTGACCTGAGATTCTCCTTTTTTATTGACGTACTGAACGTACCAGACTGTGGTGTCTTTGGCCGCGACTGCAGCTTCTTTCTGAGTCGCGTCCTCTGCAGAGGTGCGAAACTGAGGCATTGAGACGCCACTCGTGCCGTCGTTGTCAGAGCCAGCGGTCGAACGCGGTCGTCCCCGCGAAGAGCGCGATGTCGTACTGCCGTCGGTATCGCCAATGAAACTTAACGTCGCATTTTCCAGGCCCAGCTGGTCGAGGTCATGGATGAGTTCTGCGCAGCTGGAATATCGGTGTCTGGGATCCTTCTGAATCATCTTGTCGATCATCAGGCTGAGCTTCTCGGGGATCTTTACATTCAGACTTCTGGCGGCGGGGTACTG
>JABMPE010000171.1 GCA_013203845.1 Rhodopirellula sp.
TGGGAGGAATGGGCGGCATGGGCGGAGGAATGCCCGGTATGGGAGGCATGGGCGGCATGCCCGGCATGATGTAAATCGCGCTTCCGGTTTTCGATGAAACGCGGCAGTCTGACCGCAACGATATCTGCCTCTGCCACAAAGCCCGCGTTTCATCAGTGACCTTTGACATACTGCAGTTTCAAGTTTCCACGAACAAAGAATCACACGGCTCATTGCCGACGCAACGAGCTGCTTGACCACAAAGGAGTTATAAAACTATGGCACTGAATCCTCTCGACGATCGCGTTGTTGTTAAGCCACTGGACGCCGAAGAAACCACCGCTGGTGGAATCGTTCTTCCGGATGCCGCTCGCGAAAAGCCACAGCGTGGAACCGTCACGGCAGTTGGCCCGGGCCGACTGCTCGAAAGTGGCGAACGCTGCCCTGTCAGCGTCGTCGTTGGTGACGAAGTTCTGTTCGGCAAATACGGCGGAACGGAAATCGAAGTCGATGGTGTTGAAGTCAAGATTCTTCGCGAAAGCGACATCCTGGCCAAGCTCGGTTAATCGCAGTGTGAAGAGCGACGCTGGCTCTTCTGCACAATCCTGACTTTTCACTTAATCTCATCCCTCCACTGAGGAGTTTATCGTGCCCAAGCAATTACTGTTTGACGATCGGGCTCGGCTGAAGATGCAGAAGGGCGTGCAGACGCTCGCTGACGTCGTGGCCGTGACCATGGGCCCAACCGGTCGCAACGTCATCATCGACAAGAGTTTCGGCAACCCACAGGTCACCAAGGACGGCGTGACTGTGAGTAAGGAAGTCGAACTGCCAGACCCATACGAGAACATGGGTGCCAAACTGGTCAACGAAGTTGCTTCCAAAACCAGCGACATCGCTGGCGACGGAACCACCACCGCCACCGTGCTGGCCCGGTCCATCTACAACGAAGGCCTGCGGGGCATCACTCTGGGTGCCAACCCGATGGTCGTGCGACGTGGTATCGAGAAGGCTGTTGACGCCGCTCTCGAATTCCTGCGAGGAATGGCCAAGCCTGTCACGGACAAAGAAGAAATCAAGCAGGTCGGTGCGATTTCCGCCAACAACGACAACGAAGTGGGACAGCTCATTGCTGACGCCATGGAAAGCGTTGGCCGCGATGGTGTTATCACTGTCGAAGAAGGCAAGACCAGCCAGACGGAGCTGACTCTCGCTGAGGGCATGCAGTTCGACAAAGGCTACATCTCGCCTTACTTCATTACCGATTCGGGCAGCATGACGGCGGTCCTCGAAAATGCTCTGATTCTGCTGCACGAGAAGAAGATTTCGAACCTGCAGCAGCTGGTTCCCATTCTGGAACAGGTTTCGCAGACAGGTCGACCTCTGCTGATCGTGGCTGAAGACGTCGATGGCGAAGCCCTGACAGCACTGGTGGTCAACAAGCTTCGCGGCGTGCTGCCGGTGTGTGCGGTCAAAGCTCCAGGCTTTGGCGATCGCCGCAAGGCGATGCTGCACGACATGGCCATCGTCACTGGTGGAACGCTGATTTCCGAAGACCTTGGAATTCAACTTGAAAGTGTCCAGGTAGCTCAGCTCGGTTCTGCAGCCCGGATCGAAGTGACGAAAGACGCCTGCACCATCATCGACGGTGCTGGCAATCAGGAAGAAATCGACAAGCGAGTTCAGCAGATTCGCAATCACATCGAAGCTACCGACAGTGATTACGATCGTGAGAAGTTCCAGGAACGACTCGCGAAGATCACTGGTGGCGTTGCGATCATTTCAGTCGGTGCCGCTACCGAAGCTGAAATGAAGCAGACCAAAGCCCGTATGGAAGACGCGCTGCACGCCACGCGAGCTTCTGTCGAAGAAGGTATTCTGCCAGGCGGTGGCGTCGCTCTGCTGCGAGCCATCGAAGCAGTCAACGCCGTCAAAGCCAAAGGTGACGAGCTGATTGGCGTTCAGATTGTCGCGCGAGCCCTCGAAGGCCCGATTCGACAGATCGCCACCAACTGCGGTCAGGATGGCTCCGTCATTGCTGACGAAGTCAAAGAGCAGAAAACCAACATTGGCTACAACGCCAATACCGGTGAGTATGTCGACATGTACAAGGCAGGCATCATCGACCCTGCTAAGGTCGTGACGAGTGCTCTGAAAAATGCGGCTTCCATCGCTGCTCTGATGCTGACGACTTCGGTCTGCGTCACTCGTACGGACGAACTTGACGTCAAAGGCAAGAAGGCCAGGGTCGAAGGTTCGGTTCGCTAGTCGCGACGCAAGAATGCCGACCCCTTTTCGGGCTCGGTAGTTGATTTACCAACCGGCCGTCGATCCGCTCCGCGAGTCGGCGGCCGGTTGTTTTCCAAAGGGCCACACTGTCACCAGGCCTGTCGAGATCACTTCAGCACAAAGCTCTGTCGCTCGTGACAGGGAAACCATGATGGCGACCAAACGCGACTATTACGAAGTGCTGGGAGTCTCTCGCGACGCTGGTGGCGATGAGATCAAAAAAGCCTATAAGAAGCTGGCTCTGAGATATCACCCCGACCGAAACCAGGGCGACGAAGAAGCTGTCGATAAATTCAAGGAAGCGGCGGAAGCCTACGAAGTGCTCGGCAACGATGAGAAACGCGCCCGCTACAACAGGTTCGGGCATCAGGGCGTGCAGGGTGCTGCCGGGCGAGGCGGCGGCGGGTTCAGCGACATCAACGATATCTTTGACGTCTTCGGCGACCTGTTCGAAGGCTTCGGCATGGGAGGCGGACGACGACGCGGCGGCGGACGACGTCCGACTCAAGGAGACAGTCTCAAGACGCGTCTGGAAATCGATCTGCTGGAAGCGGCCAAAGGCTGCGAGAAGGTCGTCGAGATCCGTCGAAAAGAAACCTGCAACACGTGTGACGGTTCAGGAGCGAAACCGGGCAGTTCTGCTGACTCGTGCGATTACTGCGGTGGTCACGGTCAGGTCGTTCAGTCTCAAGGGTTCTTTCGAGTGCAGACCGCCTGTCCGGCCTGCAAAGGCGAAGGCAAAATCATCCGGGACAAGTGTGCGGACTGTCGCGGTGCCGGCAAAATCCCTGAAGCAGTCAAGCTGGACGTCAAGGTGCCGGCGGGTGTTGATACGGGCATGACACTGCGACTCTCCGACGAAGGGGAAGCCGGAACACACGGTGGACCACGCGGCGATCTCTACGTCGAAATCAGCGTCCGCGAGCATAATCTGTTTCATCGCGACGGACCGGATCTGATCTGTGAAGTCCCGATCTCGTACACCCAGGCCGTACTCGGCGCAGAAATAGAAATCCCCTGTCTCGAGGGTAAGACCAAACATTACATCTATCCCGGCACGCAACCCGGTGAAATTATTCGTATTCGAGGCGGCGGAATGCCGGACCCTCGCGGAGGGCGATCGGGCGATCTGCAGCTGCACGTCATCCTGGAAGTGCCGAAAAAGATCGATGCCGAACAGGAAGCGTTGCTGCGGGATCTCGCGAAACTCGAACATGCAGCCGTCAGTCCACACCGCTCGTCCTTCTTTGACAAGCTGAAGGAATGGTTCGTCCCGGCGGACGATCTCGACTAGTAAAACTCGTGTAACTCACTGAGCAACGTCTCACGGCCATGCTCAATCATTGATAACGTCAGGCCGAGCCTGACCTGACACTGGAGGGAATTCGATGAGCAACGATGCCAATTCCGTCGAAGCCTCGAACGCCGACGGAAATAATTCAGAAGCCGAACTCGACATCACCGCGGAAGCGATGGCCGAAGCGACGGAAGCGATTGCTGGTTCAGAGCACGACGACTCTGTTCAGCAGGAATCCGCTTCCGACAGCATTGGGTCGGAGTCATCAGAACTGGAGAAGGTTCAGGCGGAACGCGATCAGTATTTTGACAAACTGCAGCGGTCGATCGCCGAACTCGAAAACTACCGTCGGCGAGTCCAGCGTGAATCCGAACTTTCCGCTCGCTACTCCAGTCTGCCGCTGATTCGAGATCTGCTGCCAGCCATGGACAATATTGCTCGAACCATTCAGGCGGCTGAACAGACGGGCAAAATTGAAGACCTGATCCAGGGACTGCAGATGATTGTCGCTCAGGTCGACCAGGTTTTCAGCAGCCACTCTGCCAAACCAATTGCCGCTGTCGGCGAAACATTCGATCCCAACCTGCATGAAGCCTTGCAGCAGATCCCGACGAACGAGCATCCACCGATGACCGTTCTTCAGGAACTCGAACGCGGCTACATGATGCACGACCGGGTGATCCGCCCGACGAAAGTTCTGGTCGCCTGTGCTCCTCCTGACGCGGAATAAGAAGCATCGAAGAATCACAGACAACCACGAACTGCTACCATTTCTCCACTGAACCGAATCGTTGAAACTCGCTGAGTAAATCCCCATACGCGCCCGGAACCAAACGATGCCAACTTACGATTACAAGTGCGCCAACTGCGAACACCAGTGGGAAGAGTTTCAGTCCATCACGGCCAAGCCGCTCCGCAAGTGCCCTGAGTGCGGCAAACTCAAGGCAAAGCGAATGATCGGCCCCGGCGCCGGCATCATCTTCAAAGGCTCCGGCTTCTACGAAACCGACTACCGCAGCTCGTCCTACAGCAAAGACGCCGCCGCTGATAAGAAGGCCAGTGAATCGTCGAACAAGCCCAGTGACTCATCCAGCAAGTCGAGCGACAAATCATCCAAGTCCGACAGCGGCTCCAGCAGCAACAAGTCGTCCGACTGAACCGAATGCTGCCGCCAGAGGTTGCTTCGACCTGGCCATCCAGCCAAATCGCTGACTCTCGCCGTGCGGGTTGTGTGGCCGACGCCGCCCCTGATCGAAGCGAAAGACGTAGGCCAGCCAGGCGATCATACAACGAGAACTCGCGTGGAATGAAGCAGGAAGGCCTTTGCGGCATGGATGCCGCAACTCAGCGGCCACACATTGTTGGGCGGCACGACTGTCACTCAGTGCTCTGCTGAGAGAATTTCCAACCGAGATAGTGTGCGGTGTCGTCTGCCGCACTATGCGCATGACCGCGAACGACCATTTCCGCGTCGTTTAATGCACTCACAATGATTGGATGCACAACATCCTCGTTCAGCACGCCGCAGGTACGCGCCAGGTGACCAAAACCAAGTACCGAATTTGCACGAACTTGCGGGCGAGGAGAGCCGAATGCAGACTCCCTCGGACCAAGTGCAGTCTGGCGTGTGCAACGAAATGACTATTGGAACATACAGCAGATCATCGGGATCGCCGCGTTCGATAACGGCTTCGACGTCCTGCTTTGTCCAGCCATCGCGAAATGGTCCCATTCGATCGCCCAACAGGTTTCTAAATGACAGTCCTGTCGCTAATGCCGCGCTTGTTGCGCGTTTAACGACAACGGCGAGCAGCATGCCAGAATTTCGTTCTTCCGTCAAATTCCGGTCAATGGCGTACTCGCCCGGCTCCTCGCTGACTGGCTCGACTCCGGTGAAACAGCGAGTATGGGATCGTAATTCCTCACTGAAGCTTGGAAAGGAACTGCGATGCTCTCTCGACGAACCTTCCTTCAATCGGCCTCAGCGGTCGCCGCAGTCTCTTCGATCGGCAGTTCGTTGCGTAGCGCGTTCTGCAAAGAGACGACTCGTCCGGCTGCATCAATCGGGACGCCGAAACCTGATGAGGATGTCTTCAGCTTCGTCAGCCGCACAGCAGGCCGATTCGATTCCGGCCTTTACTTTCAAGTTCTCGGCGCGGCGAACGAGTTTAAAGAGGGCGACGAAAGTGCTGGCGTCGCCGCTGTCGACGAGGCTTCGCGCGACAACGCCCGCCGGATGCTGGCACAGACCAAACTCGGCGGGATCGATGCTCACCCGCTGATTGAAGACAAACTGTCCGCCTTCAATCGTCAGGCGGTCGATTCGCGATTGGCTGACGAAACCGCTGAGTGGACGCTGGGAGGACTGAAAACGTTCTTGCTGACGTCTGACGAAGCGGCTATCAAGTCTGTCATGAACGGACTATCCAGCGAAGTCATCGGCTGCGTCATCAAGCTGATGAGCAATTCCGAGCTGATCACAGTCGGTCAGAAGATTTTTAACCCGCTTCCAGGAAGCTCGATTGGTGCCAAAGGGTATCTCGGGGCCAGAGTCCAGCCGAACTCACCGACGGACAATGTTGACGACATCCGCTGGCAGGTGTTCGACGCGTGGTCGTACGGAGTGGGCGACGTCCTGCTGGGCACGAACCCTGTGTCGAGTGATCCGAAGTCTGTCGCCGCCGTCGAGCGAACTCTGCAGGACCTTCTCGTCACTTTCGGCATCAATGACCTGATGCCGCACTGCGTGCTTTCGCATATCGACATCCAAGCGGAGGTCGAAGAACGCTTTCCGGGCACTACAGCTTTGTGGTTCCAAAGCATCGCCGGTACTGACGATGCCAATCACACCTTCGACATCAGTATTGAGAAGATGCGGCGGTACGCTTCTCAACGAACGGGCAAGTTCGGGCTGTACTTTGAAACCGGCCAGGGAGCGGACTTCACGAACGGCCACAGCCACGGCTTTGACATGGTGCTGCACGAGTCGCGGAAGTATGGCATGGCGCGAGCGCTGACACAGGACGTTGCTAAAACTCAGAAGCAAACGGGCCGCGAAGTCGCTCCCTGGGTACACCTCAACGATGTCGCCGGCTTCATCGGCCCGGAAGTATTTCGCACGAAGGAGCAGTTAGTCCGGTGCTGTCTGGAAGACATCGTCATGGGCAAGCTGCACGGGCTGTGTCTTGGCCTTGATGTGTGTTCGACGCTGCACATGGACGTGTCGCTGGATGATCTCGACTGGTGCCTTGATCAGATCATGCCAGCGAATCCGGCCTATCTGATGGCACTGCCAACAAAGATCGACCCGATGCTCGGCTACCTGACAACCGGCTACCAGGACCACGTGCGACTGCGTGAAAAGTTTGGCTACAAAGTCAACGATGCGATGTGGAAGTTCTTTCAGTCGCTCGATGTCGTCGATACTCAAGGGCAGCCAGGCTCGAACTTTGGCCGGCCTTTGCAGGTTTTTCTTGAGTATCAGCGACGTCAAGGTGACACGCGCAACGAAACTGCGATCCTCGCCGATGGTCAACGCCAGCTCGGCGAAGTCCGCGGTCGCGGAGTTTTCATCGCTGACGGTCATGGCTCGTCGCCATCCGAACTTCGCCCACAGCTCAAGACGGAAATCGACCAGATTTATAACGACGCCAAAGAGAGCATCTGGACTGAACTCTCGCCGGAGTTCATTAGCCGGGTCCCCAATGGGGTACACATCGCAACGAAATCCACTGATCGACTGGATTACATTCTGCATCCAGATACCGGTGAGCATTTGACGGTCGACTCAGTCGTAGCACTCGATCAACTGCGTCGACGACATGCCGCAAAGTTTGACGTTCAAATTGTGATTTCCGACGGTCTCAACGCTTTGTCAATCATGGACGATGGCCACATCGCACCGTTTCTGTCGAGACTCCGAGCTGAACTCAGACGTGTCGGCATGCGACCTGCCCCTGAGAATCTTGTCGTCACGTCCGGACGAGTACGTGCCGGGTATCGAACCGGTGAGCAGCTCTTTGCGGCGATACCAGGAACCCGAGCAATCCTTCACATCATCGGCGAACGCCCCGGAACAGGGCATCACACCTTTTCAACATACATCACCGCGACCGACGGAGATACCTGGGGAGCCAACGGGAAAGTCGACCACAACATTACGAAAGTTGTTTCAGGAATTGCGGTAACTGCTCTGAAGCCGGAAGCAGGAGCTGACGCTGTCGTACGACTACTTCGCCAAATAGTTGGCTGACAAGAGCATCCGCCCGTGAATTTCGACATTCACCGCGGCTCACATCCACCGCGTCTGTTACTCACCGAAGGGGATCCGGCAAACTGCGTGCAACTTCGTCGATCCGAAATCCAAAGCCGGTTGTTCCGAGACTCGACAGGTCAACCTTTCCGTTCTGGCGGCGGAACATGCCGGGATGCACGGCGGCTTCGGGTAACGAAGCCGCCGGGTAAAACTGCATGCCGTTCGTTTCGACGCCCATGATCGTGCCGGCGTGGGCGGCGAGCCTTAGATGCGAGATTTGTGCAAGCATGGGATTTGCCAGGTCCTGCACCATGAGCGGCATGCCGTGCGCCTTCGCCCAGCACAGGCTGAGGATCGCGCCGGTCTGTGTCTTGCAGGTCTTGAGGGCGACTCCGGACCAGCCGAGTTCTCGACCGAGCCGCACGTGCTGCCAGTCGTGGGCGCTTTCGTCGAGGAAGACCGGCTTGCGTGCTGCGATGCTGCGGGCGTCGATGCGGTCTCGTTCCAGTTCGTACGGAAACGGCTGCTCGATGTAGAGCAACATGCCGTACAGCCTCGGATATTCGTCGCGAAGTCGATCCAGGATTTCATTGACGTAGTCCGGATCGGTCACCGTGCAGTTTAAGTCGGCGGTCAGCCATTCACATCCATAGGCAATGGCCAGCTGCCCCACGCTAACGATCCGCTGGTAATCCCAATCCTGATCATTGCCGCGCAGCTTGACCTTCAGGCAGTTCAAGCCGTCCCGCTCGACCCATTCAGAAAGAGTCACCGGATAACCATCGTCCGGTTCGTCTCCGGTGCGATCTTTCTCGGTGAGCGGGTCGAGACCGCCGACCAGATGCCACGCCGGAAGCGACACATTCACCGCGCGACCATTCGCTACCAGAAACTCGGACGGCCAGCGACCGGCAAACGAAACGGCGTGAGTATCGGTCGCAGGTTCCAGAAAGGCAGCCAGATCCCGGGAAAGATGCTCGGGGCCGTAAAGATCGTAGATGTCGCGTTCGTGGAGATTTCCGAACGCGTCGTGAATTGCAATATCGAAAGCGCTGCTGCAAACCAGAGAGGCCAGATACGGCATCGCTTCCTCGCCGGGCTCGGCTGCGTTGGCAGATTGAATGACCTCGGGCAACACCTGTGCGAGAAAATCCGCACCGATTTCAAGCGGATGCCCAGCCTCCTCGAAGTTCGACCAGGCAGCGGCAATCAGGCGGCAGAACTCGACCAGGCGATCGTGCCGTGCCGCATAGGAAAGCGAACTCGGCCAGGCCCATTGCACGTTGAGCGGTGTTTCGCCCCAACCGCAGGCTGTCCGTCCGTCGCGTCCTTCAACCGTCACCCGAACCCGTGCGCATGTGACCTCGGTCAGCACTTCCGGACCGAATTTAAGCGGCATCCGAGTCTGCACCGGAAGTAGATAAAGAGAAACTCCAACGACACGAACGTCAGTCTTAAGGCTCATCAGGCAGTCCCACCATTCATCCAACCTTGAACTGCCGGCAACACCTTGTTGATTGCCGTATTGGCCGCCATCGCGAGTAGCACAAGGAAGCCAATGGCGGCAACGATGTTGACGCCGATACCAGTTGTGTGTTCACCCATGACATCCTTGCGATTGGACAACCACAGAATCGTGCCGGCCATCAACGGTGCGGCAATCACAGTCACGGCCTGAGCAGCAACGATCGCCGTAACTGGCTTCACGCCGGTCTGCACAACATAGAGAGCGACACTCATTCCGGTGAGCAGAACCAGTACCGTAAAGAGTCGCGTCCATAGATCATCTGGCTTACTTCCGAGACCAAGACCGTCTGACAGGATGAACCCTCCGATCATGGAATTGACAATGAATGACGAGTACGCCGCAGAGAACAGGCCGAGGCAGAACAGATACACTCCCTTGTCACCAAACAGTGGCCGGAGCTGCTGGGCAACATCACCAACACCACCGAGTTCCTGTCCTCGAAGACTTGCCGCAGAAGTCGCCATGATCATGAGCGTGATCAGAGCCATGATGGCCGCTCCGATACGAACATCGAGCAACCCATCTTTCAACTGCTCAAGATTCCAGCCTTTCTGACGGACCAGATAGGACTGGTAAAACGACGCGGCCACGACAAATGTTGTGCCAACGAGCCCGAGGATCACCAGCACTGGATCAGAACCGGCAGCTGCCGTTACGACATCCGGAGAAACAACCGCTTTGATACTGGATGGCGTGGGAATGAACCCACTGGCGAACTCGGCCAGATCCGGCCCGGCAAAAATCAGATTCACGGCGAAAGATAGTAGCATCAGTCCAACGAA
>JABMPE010000024.1 GCA_013203845.1 Rhodopirellula sp.
CAATTGCAGCAGCTCTTCCGATTCATCCCTCAAACCGCGGGTCAGCATCGCCATTCTTTCCTTCAAATTCTCACTGGAAACCGCGAGCAACTTCTGTTCAATCTGAGGATGTTTCAGAAGTCGCGATGACGCACGCCCGGATTCCGCGAGTGCAATCAGCACGCCCGCCCCCGTTGAATCGGAAGCGAGAACTTCTGCAATTCGCTGCTGCTCGGCTGTGCTGGCTGCCAGCATCGATTTGCTGATCAGCTCGGCAGCCACTTCGTCATTCTCGTCGATCAGTGCCTGAATCACTTCGCGACGCTGGTCGGCGCTTAATCCGACGATTGAAGTCGTTTCGGCCAGAGCCAGCAGTCGCGAATCTGATTTCGAAGTCATCCGGGCAAGAGCCACTACCAGCGATTTGAGGGATGAATCGGAAGAGCTGCTGCAATTGATCGCGAACCGTCGAAAGAGTTTCAGCATGACCGGCGGGTCTCGTGAGCTGGGAGCAGCACTTTTCGAGAAGACGTGTGCCGCCTGTCACCAGATCGCTGGCAAGGGAAAAAAGGTCGGACCGAATCTTGACGGCATCGGAAACCGTGGCCTCGACCGACTCGTGGAAGACATACTGGCTCCTAACCGAAACGTCGATGTCGCGTTTCGCGCGACGACGATCGTTACTGATCAGGGCAAGGTTCTGAACGGGCTGATTAAACGAACCGAGGGAGTGAGACTTATTCTTGTCGACAGCGAAGGGAAGGAGCTTTCCGTTCCGACGGATTCGATCGAGCAGCGAATTCTGTCACTGCTGTCACCGATGCCGGCGAATCTGGGTGAGAAACTGACGGAAGAAGAATTCCGGCAACTGGTGGCTTATCTGTTGTCGCTTCGAACTTCATGACGACCCGCTCGGGCAAGGCGATGGCTGGTTGGCCGTCAGAAGGGGACATCCGGCGGACTTCGTAGACAGACGCCGTCAGACTCACGAAAACACCCACTCGGAACGGACTTCCGAAGGAGACCGCGCTCGGTCAGAAGTGAGGCGTTTTGGCGAGGAAGAATACTTGCAAAGCATCTCACACGTGACCGCGTCTAGAATAATACCCGTTAACACCACAAAGGAATTCTGATCATGCTCCGCCGACTTCTGTGTCTTGCCATTCTGGCGTCTGCTTTGCCACTCGTCTCCAATGCCGCTGAACCAGCGAAGTTCGACGAAGCGACTCGCGAACCCTATACCGGGGTGCCGGAGAAGTCGCGCAACGGTAAGTCGATCGCTGAGATGAAGAAGAAGGTTCAGGAATCGTGGGACCGGATCGCGTTCAGTAAAGACGGCAAAGCGGTTGAGTACATCGTGACCTTCTCAACCGACGCCGGAGATTTTCAGGTGGAAATGTGGCCGGACGTTGCGCCGAATCACTGCCGCAGTTTCATCGCTCTTGCACAGGCAGGATTCTATGACGGCTTGATTTTTCACCGGGTGATTCCAGGTTTCATGATCCAGGGTGGCTGCCCGCTCGGTTCGGGCAGCGGTGGTCCTGGTTACTGTGTCAAGCAGGAATTCAACGACAAGCCGCACGAACGTGGCGTGCTGTCGATGGCCAGAGCGCAGCCGGTTGATTCTGCGGGCAGTCAGTTTTTCGTCTGTGTCGATGCCGCACGATTTCTCGACAAGAACTACACGGCTTTCGGAAAAGTTCTGAAGGGAATGGAAGCGGTCGACAGGATCGTGAGCGCAGACCGGGACGGACGGGACCGACCCCTTGAACCAGTGACGATCAAAAGTGCAAAGGTCACTCTGAAGGCGAAGGCCGAATAGCCTGGCTGCCTGATTGATTGAGTGAGTGCTCGCCGGGACGGACAACCCTGTCAGTCCCGGCGTTTTCGTTCAGCCTGTGCGATTGATTAAAGAGAGATCGGCATGTCCATGATTCATGAACTCTCGCGTGCTCGATCTTTTGATCGAATCTGCCGCAGCTCGATTCGCGTCAGAGCCTGGCTGGGCATTGCAGCACTGATGGTCTTCAGTCTGGAATTGCTGGTGACATCGGCTCTGGCTGCGGATGCTCGTCCCAATATCGTGTTCATCATGGTTGATGACATGGGGTACGGCGATCTGCCTGCGTATGGCGCGACAGATGTTCGTACGCGGCAGCTTGATCGGTTTGCGGCTCAAGGAGTTCGACTCACCAGTTACTATGCCGCCGGCGCCAATGTACTCCGACTCGAACAGCGTTGATGACGGGACATTATCCGCAGCGGATTGGCGGCATGGAGTGTGCCATCGGGACAGGTAATGTCGGTCGCTATGACGATGCAATTCGGCTTCGCGCCACGCACGAACTCGGGTTGCCTGCTGATCAGTCAGTGCTGGCTTCGTCACTGCAGAAAGTTGGTTATCAGACGGCGGTATTTGGAAAGTGGCATCTGGGTTACGAGCCGCAGCATCACCCCATGCATCAGGGGTTCGATCAGTTCTTCGGATTTCTCGGCGGCTACGTGGACTACTACCGGCATCGCGAATTGTCAGACCTTGATGTGCTGTTTGATGGGCGAAAGCCAGTCCAGGTCCAAGGCTACATGACGGAGTTAATCACTGACCGAGCCGTGCATTTTGTCGAAGCGGCAGCTGAAACGTCTCCATTCTTCCTCTACGTTGCGTTCAGCGTTCCGCATTTTCCGTTTCAGCCGCCTGACAGCGACACGGGAGAGATGGTGGCGAAGGAAAATCTGACACAGGGTACGCGGCAGAATTATGTGGCCATGCTGGAAGACATGGACCGCGAAGCTGGTCGAATACTGGCAGCGCTCGACCAGCGAGGCATCGCGGAGAGAACGCTGGTCGTCTTTGCGAGCGATCACGGAGCCATCGTACCCGGCAGTAACGCTCCGTTTCGTGGTTTCAAAAGCAGCCTCTTTGAAGGCGGAATCCGAACAGCCTGCATGATGCGCTGGCCGGGGCATCTTCCGGCGGGGACTGTTTCTGACCAGCCGACAATTACGATGGACCTGACGACGTCGTTCATTCAGGCTGGCAAGGGGCAGGTGCCGGCCGATTACCGTTCGGACGGGATCGATATCGTGCAACATCTTTCGAGCGAAAAAACGACTCAGCAACGCACGCTGGCCTGGACTGCGAAACGTGACGATCGGGTCTGGCGGGCAATTCGACAGGGCGACTGGAAATACGTGACGCGGTTCGAAGGCGGAAAGTCTGAAGAGTGGCTGTTTGATCTGCAGGCTGATCCTGCCGAACAGAATAATCAGGCGATACGCGATCCTCGCCGGAAAGCTCAACTGGCTGAGTTGCTGTCAGCCTGGGAGCGGGAAACGAAGCCATCACGCTGACAGAGCTTCAAGCAAGAATACCAGTGACGACCTGCCCCGCGACATCTGTCAGACTTTCCTGTCGGCCCTGATGGAAATACGTCAGGCGTTCATGATCGAGGCCCATCAGATGCAGGATGGTCGCGTGGATGTCGTGCAGGTGAACCGGATTTGTCGTTGCCTGAAATCCGAATTCATCGGTTTCTCCGTAACGGATTCCGCCTTTGACACCGGTAAAGGCATGGCAGTGTCGTTTCATAGGAGCGCGCAATCCAGAACTCGCATTGCGAAAAGTCAAAATGGATTAGTAAATGCGGGCCAATTCCACCAGACCAGTGGATTAAGACCATTCACCAAAAGCCATCGCAAATAAAACAAGGCACGATGTTTTCACCGTGCCTTGTCTTGTTTACTTGAAACTCCTGGAAATCAGATCAGCTCGCGGATCGGATCCAGGTGGTCCAGGATGTATTGCGGACGTCCTGCGGGATCGATGAACTGTGTGGCGTGCAGATCGATGCCCATGTTGTGGTACAGCGTGGCGTGGACTTCCTGATAGTCGACGGGTCGAATCTCAGCGACTTCGCCTTTCCGACTCGACGTACCAATTGCCTGTCCACCGCGGATTCCTCCGCCTCCCATGAAGGCCATCGACAATCGAGGCCAGTGGTCGCGACCAGCGTTGCCGTTGACGCGTGGCGTGCGCCCAAACTCGCCCCACAGAACGATCGTCACGTCGT
The DNA here is from genome assembly GCA_013203845.1 of Rhodopirellula sp. Lineage (GTDB taxonomy): Bacteria > Planctomycetota > Planctomycetia > Planctomycetales > Planctomycetaceae > JABMPE01. The sequence goes on from JABMPE010000024.1 coordinate 4,050, forward strand.
CGTACATTCCCTGAGCGGACAGGTCTTCAATCAGAGCACTCACGGCGCGGTCGAGCTGGGGAAGATTCCGCTCACGCAGTGTTTTGAAGTTTTTGCTGTGTGTGTCCCAGCCACTGAAGTTCATCGTGATGACGCGAACTCCCGCCTGGATCAGTCGGCGAGCCGTCAACATTGTCGAACCTTCTTTACCGTATCGTGCGACCGTTCTTGGATCTTCTTTCTTCAAGTCGAGAGCATCAGCAACTCGACCTGATGTGACGACATCGATCGCAGTCTTTGTGAAGTCATCGAGAGCGGTCATTTCGCCGTCTGCGTCGATATCCCGACGGATTCGATCAAGCGACGTCAGTAAAGACGAGCGATTATTGAGCCGATCCGCAGTCAGGCTGCGTTCCATCCGCAGGTTGCTCAGAGCTGCTCCTTGACCATTAGGAGCGAACGGCTGATAAGTCGGGCCGAGGTAGCCAGCGGAACCGCCACTGTAGGACACAAACGGTGGAGCCCCGGCAATCGAACCCTGCAACCTGCTGATCACGCTACCCGTTGATGGCCGACCGCCGAGCGATTCGAGGCTCTTCTTGTTGTAGCCAGATTGAGTCTGGATGTTGTCGTGACCGGAATTGGAGCCGACCAGTGATCGAATCACGGAGAACTTGTCGCCCATTGTTGCGAGCATGGGCAGGTGCTCGCAGATGTCGAGTCCTGGGACATTCGTGGCGATCGGCATGAACTCGCCGCGGTACTCGACGGGAGCCTCCGGCTTCAAGTCAAACAAGTCTGTGTGCGACGGGCCGCCGGGAAGGTGGATATTGATAATCGCCTTCTGCGACGATCCGATTCCGGCCTGCGCTTCCGCTCGCAGCACATCGGCGAAGGTCAAGCCGCCAATTCCAAGAGCACCGAGCTTCAGAAATCCTCGACGGGAAAAACCGTCACAAAACTGTCCGGAATGGGTGCCATTAATCGTCAACATTGCGATTCCTTCATTCAGAGCCCGGTGCGACCGCAGGCCATTGACTGATCCGTTGTCATGACCTGAATAAGACCGGACATTGTCCCTGAACGAGCATTCGAATCAATACCGACTGATCTGTTGCGAATGGATGCCACCTGGACGAAGTTGCACTGATCCTGGTCAGCCCACTGTCGCCAGCACGTCACCGGTGGCGACCTGATCGCCCGAGTTCACGTCCACCGAGGCGACTATTCCTGAAACCGGGGCGGTCACTTCCATTTCCATTTTCATGGCTTCGATGACCAGGATGGCGTCGCCTTCGCTGCAGTTGTCGCCAGCGTTCAAGACAATTCGAACGACGCGACCGGGCATGGGGGCAACGACATCTTTCGTGGCTCCGGTCGGCTTTGCTGCGTGAGCTGAACTGCCGCCGCTCGCCTGAGCTGTCACCTGAATCGGTTTTCCGTTGACAGTTGCGGTATCACCGTTGATGGCCACCTGGTAGGTCTTGCCACCGATGCTGACGGAGTAGCTGCCCGATGCTGATGCAGCGACCGGCGCTGCTCCACTCGCGACGGCGGACTTATCAACCTTCCGCACACCGACTTCCGCGGTGCCCTTCAGGTAGGCAACGCCTTTGTCCTGGCAGGTGGCGATGATGAAGACGTTCTCGTCTGTCGTTTCGATGCCTTCTGCTTCACAACGTGCCTTCGCCGCGGCACGCCCCTTCTTCGGATCCGCATCGTTGAGTTCGAGCGGTGGAGTCGTTGTTGGCTCAAGTCCCAACTGCTCGGATGCCAGCTTCACAATCTCAGCATCCGGCGGCACGGGTGTGTTCCCGAAGTAGCCAAGTACCATTTTCCCGTACGGTTCGGCGATCTTTTTCCACGGGCCGAACATCACATTGTTGAAAGCCTGCTGGAAGTAGAACTGCGAAACCGGTGTCACCGATGTTCCGAAGCCACCTTTCCGCACGACCTCGCTCATCGCTTTGATGATCTGGGGATACTTATCCATGATGCCGTTGTCGCGAAGCATTTGCGTGTTGGCGGTGAGTGCGCCGCCAGGCATCGGGCTCCACGGAATGAGCGGCTCGACGGCAGTCGCTTCGGGAGGCAGGAAGTAATCGCTCATGCAATCTTTGAAGACTTCTTCGGCTTCGCGAACTTTTTCGATGTCGACGTCCAGCGTGTAGTTGGTCCCGCGGAGTGCGTGCCACATCACGAGGATGTCCGGCTGGCAGGTTCCGCCAGAACACGGAGCCATCGACAGGTCGATCGCGTCCGCTCCCGCGTCAAGAGCGGCCATGTTGCCCTGTACCGAGATGCCGGCCGTTTCGTGAGTGTGGTAGTGAATGAACGTGCCTTCCGGCAGCATTTTGCGAGCACGTTTAATCGTCTCGTGAACCTTCGACGGAACCGCGGTTCCAGAGGCATCTTTGAAGCAGACGGAATCGTACGGAATGCCGGCGTCGAGGATCGTTCGCAGCGTCATTTCGTAGAAGTCGGCGTCGTGAGCACCTTCGCAGCCCGGTGGCAGTTCCATCAGTGTGACGACGACCTGATGCTTTAGTCCGGCGTCGACAATGCACTGGCCGCTGTAGATCAGGTTGTTGACATCATTGAGTGCGTCGAAGTTTCGGATCGTCGTGATGCCGTGCTTCTTAAACAGGTCGGCATGCATCTTGACGATGTCAGACGATTGCGACTCCAGACCGACGACATTGACGCCGCGGGCCAGCGTCTGCAGATTCGCATCCGGTCCTGCGGTTTCGCGAAACGCGTCCATCATGTCGAACGCGCATTCGTTGCAGTAGAAGTAGAGCGACTGAAATCTCGCTCCGCCGCCAGCTTCGAAGTACGTCATCCCGGCGTCGCGAGCTGTCTCAAGAGCCGGCAGAAAATCTTTTGTGTGAACGCGAGCTCCGTACACGGACTGAAAGCCGTCGCGGAACGCCGTATTCATAAACGTGACTTTTTTCACGGTGCTTACCCTGAATTCAATATGACTTGTTCCCGGACCGAAGCCCGGGACCGAGTAGTTTCTCGAAAGACTTCGCGTTACTTACCAAGGACCGACCAGAGAACCCCGGCAGCGACGGCTGATCCGATGACGCCAGCAACATTCGGAGCCATGGCGTGCATCAGCAGGTGATTCGTGGGGTCTTCCTGCTGACCAACGACCTGCACAACCCTGGCTGAATCCGGGACTGCGGAAACGCCCGCAGCTCCGATCAACGGGTTGATTTTTTCTGTCAGAAAGAGATTCATGAACTTCGCGGCCAGCAGTCCGCCAGCCGTCGCGATGGCGAAGGACAGGGCTCCCAGACCGAAGATCTTCAGTGATTCGGCGTTCAGAAACGTGTCGGCTTTGGTGCTGGCACCCACACAGAAACCGAGCAGGATGGTCACGATGTCGATGAGTGCGTGGCGGGCGTTGTTAGCGAGTCGTTCTGTGACCGTGCTTTCTTTCAACAGATTCCCAAAGAAGAGCATACCGATCAGCACGAGCGATGCCGGTGCGATCAAAGCACAAATCAGAAACGCCACGATCGGGAAAATGATCCGCTCGCGCCGCGAGACGACTCGGGGCGGAGCCATTTTGATGAGCCGTTCTTCTCTTGTTGTGAGCAGCTTCATGATGGGCGGCTGAATCACTGGCACCAGGGCCATGTACGAATACGCCGCGATGGCGATGGCTCCCAGAAGATGCGGAGCCAGTTGAGTCGCCAGAAAGATGGCCGTCGGCCCGTCCGCCCCGCCGATGATTCCGATCGAGCCCGCCTCTGCACCGGTAAAACCCAGCAGCAGGGCTCCGAAGAACGTCAGGAAAACACCGATTTGAGCGGCGGCTCCTAACAGCACGAGCTTGGGGTTCGACAGCATCGTTGAGAAATCAGTCATCGCCCCGATGCCCAGAAAGATCAGCGGCGGAAAAACGCCTTTCTCAACCCCGAAGTAAAGAAAACGCAGGACGCTGCCCTCGTCGTAAACGGACAGCGCCATGGTGCCAGGCTGATACGGGATATTTCCGACGATAACGCCCATTCCAATGGGAATCAGCAGCAGCGGCTCGTAATGCCTGGTGATGGCCAGCGTGATGAACACGATCCCGATGATGATCATCAGTGCGTGTGAAAACGTCATCTGGGCGAAGCCAGTTGATCCCAGAAAATCGATGAATATCTGCATGATTCAATTCAAAGAGCGGATTCGTGTTTTCGTATGCCCGGTACAGCTGGACTCTTTCAGACTGACCTGTTCAGGCTGACCTGCGAGTCGAAACGGAGACTGCACTTCAGTGTCGATCGATCAGTTCGTACCGCCACGATGAAGGTGGATTGCAAACGCTGCCGCTGCGGCGAACTCATGATCTGCAGTTCCCGCAGGACGCGACGGTGGAGCGGCGTGCTCGGCCTTTTCGGGGTAATACTCGTTCAGGACGGCAAGCACCCTTGGCAGCCCGGTCAGAGCCAGACTGATCAGGATCAGGGCCACAAAAACGATCAGCATACCGGTAATGGCAATTGCCAATCCGGTGGCCGCCGAAATGTTTGCGGATTCAGAAGCCAGCAGCAACATTCGTTCGCTCAGTTCGTTTGGTGGTTAGAATCGGACGAATTGACTGCCGGAACGTGGCAGAAGAATGAGTCAGCGAAGTTAGTGGTTCCAGCCAACTCTGTCGAGCAAACACGCTGCACAAAGCGGTGGAATTCAAAGGCGGTCGGAGATTCCTGTCAGTCTGGACTTCTGACGGCCAATTCAGGTGACGTTTCTGGCTTCTGGCAGGTCGATCATGGCGTCGAGAAGACGGTCGCTGGCAGGCTGTCTCTGTTAAAGAGGTTCGCCCACTGACGCTTCGCGGCGAAGGCGTAGCGGACTTGTGCCGGAGCCGGAACTTTGTCCGACCACACAACGACCGTATCGCCATCAATCTTTGCATCCGCCCACTGCCAGACTCCATCTTCGCCAGCAATGGCGAATCCCTGAAGCTTGTCGCTGTGAGCGATGGTCAGCCCTTTCCCGATTTGATCAAAGCTGACGACGACCTGGTTGCCGTCGATTCTGTGAGAGCGGTACATCGGACCGTAAGCTTGAGTGCCGGTTTTGTAGACTTCGCTCAAGGCGACTTCGGCAGCACGGTTTCCGTAACCCCACTTGTTCGTGGGATGAATGTTGGGGCCCAGATCCGAAGCGGGCACCATGAACGCATGCGGGTTGTCGTGCATCAACCTGACATAGAGAAAACGCTGTTCACCCGACATTGCGTCCAGATTGGCAGCCTGAGGAGTGGGACTGAACGGCTCGCCGTTTCGTGTGACCGGATTGTCGTTTGAAAAAGCACACCCGCCGCCGCTGGGTTTCTGCACGAAGAGAAACGGGAAGTCGCCCTGGCCCCAGAGTTTCCGCCAGCCGCGAATCAGTTCGCTCATCATGACGTACTGGTCAACCCCCTGGACGCCCGAGCGAGCCTCTCCCTGATCCCACAGCACGCCCTTGATTCGATACCCGACGGCTGGCCGAATGTAGCGATCGAAGAGGCCGCCGATCGCACCGCCTCGCAATGATCCACCGGGACTGGCAGGTGGCGATGGTTTACGTCCCGGAGGCTTCTTCCCCTCAGCTTTCGCTTTCGCAGCGGCCTTTTCCCACGCCGCCAATTGTGCTTCGTACTGTTTCTGCTGGCGTGCCGGATCAAATGTTTTGCTGAATTCGGCAATTGATGCTTTGCACTTTTCGCTGGATGCAAAAGTCTCGTTGGGGATCCAGTAGCCCGACGGCGTTCCACCGACGGCTCCCAGAATCAGCCCGATCGGCACGTCCAGTTCACGCTGTAATCGCTCGCCGAAAGGAAACAGCAGTGCCGAGGCGCGAGGAATTGTATCGCTGGTTGTTTCGCTCCATGTGGGCTTCGGTCCGCCTTCCATCAGACGGATGTTCGGAAACGATCCCTGTTTGACCAGCGCCGCGAGAGTTTCGTCGTTCTTCGCGTAAGAAGCAGTTCGCCCTGCCATGTTCGACTGCCCGGAGCCGATCCAGACATCACCAACCAGTACGTCATTGATGGTGACCGTCTTTTCGGCACTCGAAACTTTCATCGACCGAGGATCAGCGGAAACATCGAGCGGCTTCAACGAGACCTTCCAGTGACCTTTGTCACTCGCTGTTGTCGTCAAGGTCTGGCCAGCGAAGCTGATGGAAACGTCAGCACCTGCGTCGGCAGTTCCCCAAACTGGAACTTCGGCATCCCGTTGCAGAACCATGTGGTCGCTGAAAAGCGAGGCCGGCTGTGGAGGAGCTGCGAAGCCAGAGGTCGTCAACGTCTGTGCAAGGCAAATTGACAACAGAAGTGTGCGAACGGAATTGGTCATCATGATTCTTGCTCCGTTGTTGTTCCTGACGATTGGCCGCCGATCCGCCATCGGTCGCCGATAGATTGAATCATCCGGCAAGGCTATTTCCTGCGTACATCCAGACAAACAATTTCCGCACCGTCGCGAAGGTAGAGTCGACCGCTGGCAAGTGCTGGTGCTTGTCTGGTGGTGCCGATGACTTCGCGGCGACCGATTTCTTCATAGCCGTCAGGCGTGGCCTTGATGATGACCAGTTCGCCTTTCATCGTCGTGGCGAAGAGTTTTCCATCGGCAGCAATCATGTTGCCTTTGCCGAAACGGGTTTTGCTCCAGACGGGCTTGCCGGTGGCCGCTTCAATGCAGACCAGATGCGTCACCGGTCCGGCACTGCCGACATTGTCGAAAGCGTAAAGATAGTCGCCGAGTTGAATCGCAGTCTGCCATTCGGATCGCAGAACGCTGCCGCCGCCGGTGGATTCCCAGACTTTCTCGACGTTGAAGTTCTGGCCCTTCGATCCGATTTTCAGCAGCGTGCTGCCGTGGTTCTCTCCTGCCGAGATCAGGACGTTACCGCCGACAAGAACAGGCGTGGCAATGTTGCAGTCATAGTCGGTGCTGTAGGGGTAGCGCCACAGCGGGTCGCCGGATTTCAGATCGATCCCGGAAACCGAGGCCCCTTTAAAAGCGACGATCTGCGTCCAGCCACTGATCGTCAACACCGCCGGCGATGAATAGCCCGCGGCTTCGCCTTTGCCACTTGTCCAGCGAGGCTCGCCGGTTTTGCTGTCGCAGGCGACGACTGTGCCGTTAGTGGCTCCTGCTGTTACGACGACCGTGTCGCCAACCACGAGTGGCGAGCAGGCCATGCCGTAATCTGCCACTCGGCCACCGTGACGCTTCAGAACGTTGTGCGACCATTCGATGGTTCCGTCCGACAATTTGAGTCGGGCCAGTGTCCCGTCGCCTGTAAAGACGAAGACTACCCCGCCAACGATGGCTGGTGTTCCACGAGGTCCGTCGCCCTGGCCGTTCGCATAGGCAGTCGCGACAGGAACGCTCCATTTTGTTTGGCCGGTTTTTGCGTTCAGAGCGAGCACTCGCTGCTGACCGTCGGTCTGAATCAGTGTGCTGGCGGTGTCGCCCTGTACGGCGACTCCCGACATGCCGACTCCGCCTTTGACTCGCCAGAGTTCTTTGGGACCGCCAGCGGGCCACTCGTCGATCAGTCCGGTTTCTTGCGAAATGCCATTTCGATCCGGGCCCAGAAACTGCGGCCAGTCATCAGCACGGACGCTGGTTGTGACGCTGCTGAGAATCACACCAATCAACGCCGGAAGCACGAAACTCGCAGTCATGAAAAAACGACCGAATTGCCACATGGCGTATCTCTCCTGGTGGGATGCTCTCTCGGACTCGCAAACGATGGAATGGTTGCAGGGTATCGGCTGTTGAGCAATCCCGCACCGAACGACGCACCATGTTCACCGGCTGCCATTGCTCCAGCTCCGTTCTTTTCTGACTCCGCTCTTTGCTGATCGAGAAACAACTGGCGTCCGGAATCGACGAATCCCGGCCATCGGCGAAGCTCGTCTCGCGAAGGAGCCTGCGGACGCTAAACTCTGATCAACCGCGCCTGCTCATGGATTTCCAGGGACGCGGGGTCAAACAGGGAGACTGAGCCAGATGACTGCGGAAACATTTTCGACGGGACACGCTGCTGACGAACCGCCGGTCGCGTTTGAACCATCCATCGCGACTGAAATGCCGGAGCCGTCTGAAACGCCATCGCCATCAGGAGCTTTGGAGCCGTCAGGAACGCCAGACGACCTGCACCGAAAGCCGCTCACAAAACGCCGACTCCTGTTTCGTGGGCTGGCGGTCGCTGCATTTGGTCTGTTGCTGCTAGTAGTCGGGC
>JABMPE010000172.1 GCA_013203845.1 Rhodopirellula sp.
ATGTGGCAGAAGATGCGAAAAAGTCTCGGCAGCAAACGCAAGGAATTGAGCGACGACCACATTGCCGAGATCACACGTCTGTTTGGCGATGCCAAAGAAGTCAGCATCGACGGCGTTCCGATCAGCCGCAATTTCAAGACCACCGACTTCGGCTACCAGACGATCACCGTCGAGCGACCGCTGTTGAAGAAGAACGGCCAGCCGCAGCTTGAAACCAAAGGCAAACGTAAAGGCCAGCCCAAGCCCGACTCCAAACTGCGAGACAGTGAAGAGGTTCCGCTGGGCGAAGATGTGGACGAGTATTTCCAGCGAGAAGTCGTGCCGCACGTCCCCGACGCATGGATCGACCACGACAAGTCGAAGATCGGCTACGAGATCCCGTTCAACCGTCATTTCTACGTGTTCAAACCGCCCCGCGAGTTGGATGAGATCGACACGGAATTGAAAGGGGTGACGGATCGGATCGTCGCCATGATCGGAGAGCTTTCGCAATGAGTTTGCCGGCGTATTGCGATTACACAGACAGCGGCGTCGATTGGCTGGGCGAGTTCCCAGAACATTGGAGCGTTACAGCCATAAAACATGTCTGTCGCGAAATCACTGATGGGGCACACGTTTCGCCGGAGACTGAGAATGGCGTTCAATGTTTCGTTTCGACGAAAGATGTACTCGACAACGCAATTGACTTTGACAACTGTCTTCGCACGTCCGACGCGAGCTATGAATACCTGTTGAAGACCGGCTGCAAGCCGTTTGTCGGCGACGTGCTTTTCAGTAAAGACGGCACCATAGGACGCACTGTGGTTGTTGGTGAAGGCCGCGAGTTCGTGGTCGCTTCGTCACTCATCATTATCCGACCATTGCCTGAAAGGTTGGATTCTGGCTTCCTTCATCACTTGTGCCAGTCAACTCTTGTTCAAAACCAAGTTGAACGCTTCGTGAGAGGAGCGGGCTTGCCGAGATTGTCTATCACGAATCTGACTAAAGTTGTCGGATGCTTTCCCCCTCTCGACGAGCAAAAGGCGATCTCGTCGTTCCTCGATTTGGAAACGTCGAAGATCGACGGTTTGGTGTCGGAGCAGCTTCGTTTGATTGAGTTGCTCAAGGAAAAGCGTCAGGCGGTCATCAGTCACGCGGTCACCAAAGGCCTGAACCCCAACGCCCCCATGAAACCCTCCGGCATCCAATGTCTCGGCGATCTCCCGCAACATTGGACAATGAAGCGATTAAAGCATGTCTCGCCCTTTATCTCAGTTGGCATCGTCGTGAATCCGACAACGTATGTCAGTGAAGATCAAAACGACCTTCCGTTCATCTATGGCGGCGACATTCGGGAAGGCGTTATTGACTGGGCCAACTCGCGTCGAATACATCGCGACGCAAGTGGAACGCAAGAAAAAACCCGCTTGGAAGAAGGCGACTTGTTAGTCGTACGTGTTGGAGCGCCGGGCGTTACGGCGGTGGTGCCAATAGAATGCGAAGGAGGAAACTGTGCGTCGGTGATGCTGATGCGAAAAGGCGAATTCAATTCGCACTGGCTTTGTTATGCAATGAACACTCGCATCGTCCGTTTCCAAGTAGAAATCGTTGAATATGGTGCCGCTCAAAAACAGTTCAACATTGCTCACGCCGTGAACTTTTGGGTTCCAGTCCCAGACCGATCCGAACAGAATAAAATTGCCGCCTATTTGGACAAACGGATTGGAGAGTTTATCCAGCTTCAAGCGGAAGCCGAACGAGCCATCGAACTTCTCCAAGAACGCCGCACCGCCCTCATCTCCGCAGCCGTCACCGGCAAGATCGACGTTCGAGAATTCGCTTATCAGGAGACAACATGAGCAACGACACCACCATCAGAAAAATCCCCATGCCGTTCCGCGAGCGGTATGCCGAGTTGATCGAGATCATCGATGAGTTCTGTGCCGCTCATCTCAACGACGAGTACAAAGAAGTCAGCCAGCGACTCGCTGCCGATCTCTGCCAGGACGGTTCGCCGATTCTCAAGGGCAAAGCATCAAGCTGGGCCGCTGGAATCCTGTGGTCAATCGGTCGTGTCAATTTTCTGTCCGACATGTCGTTTGAACCGGCGATGACTCAACAGGAATTCTCCAAAGCCATCGGAGTTTCCCCTGCCACAATCAGTGCAAAGTCCCGCGTTATCTGGAACGGACTGCAATTATCGCCGCTTGATCCTGACTACACCGTCGCCAGTCGTCTTGATTCGAACCCAATGGTCTGGATGGCTGAAGTCGACGGCTTAATCATGGACCTGAGTTCCGCCCCGCGAGAAATCCAGGAAGCGGCTTACGAGCAAGGCCTGATCCCCTACATTCCTGCCGACCGAAAATGTGCTGATCAGGAGCCGGCATGAGCACCGCCTCGGCAAAGATCGCAGCACTCGAAGAATGGGTGCAGGACAAGGAAGGCGAAACGCTCGAATTCAAACGGGCCACCAATCGCTTCGACTTTGAGGAACTCGCGAAGTATTGCTCGGCTCTGGCCAATGAAGGCGGCGGCAGAATCGTGCTGGGCGTCACTGATGAACGCCCCCGACAAATTGTTGGCTCCAAAGCTTTCGACCAGCCCGAACGCACTCGCAAAGGGTTGTGTGAACGCATCCCGCTGGCGATCGATTTTGAGGAAATCCACCATCCTGATTGTGCGACCGGAAGCCGTGTACTGGTCTTCTGGATTCCACCTCGACCGGTAGGCATCCCGATCAAATACGACGGTCGCTACTGGATGCGGAAGGAAGACAGCCTTGTCGAAATGTCGGAGGATCGTCTGCGGGAAATCTTCGGCGAAAGCGGACACGACTTTACGGCAGATGTCGTACCCGGCCTGACGCTGGACGATCTCAATGAAGACTCCATCGAAGCCTTCCGCCAGCGTTGGATGACCAAGGCCGCGAAAGCTGAAGACCAGTCGCTGGTCGAACGGTTGCGGTCGCTCAGTCTGAAGCAACTGCTCGAAGATGCCGAAGCCATCACCGATGGGAAGCTGACCTATGCGTCGTTGATCCTGTTTGGAAAACCGGCTGCCGTGACGAAGCATCTGGCATCAGCCGAGATCGTTTTCGAATACCGGTCGAGCGACGCTTCCGGACCGGCTCAGGACCGCAAAGAGTATCGCGAAGGTTTCTTCAGTTATTACGACCAACTGTGGTCGCGAATCAATCTGCGAAACGACAAACAGGACTTTCAGGAAGGGCTGTTTGTCACCCCGATCTCGACATTCAGCGAACGCCCGGTGCGTGAGGTGATTCTGAACGCCATCAGTCACCGGAACTACCAGCTCAGCGGCAGCATCTTCATTCGGCAGTTTCCGCGACGGCTGGAAGTCGACAGTCCGGGAGGGCTGCCGGTCGGCATTACGCTGGAAAACATTCTTGACCGACAGAATCCGCGAAACCGCCGCGTTGCCGAGATCCTGACACGCTGCGGGCTCGTGGAACGATCCGGTCAGGGAATGAATCTGATCTTTGAGGAGCAGATCAAGCAGAGCAAACCGGCACCTGACTTCGCACGAACAGACCAGTATCAGGTCGGCCTGACGCTGCATGGAACGGTTCAGGATCCGGCCTTCGTCCGGTTCGTCGAAAAAGTGTCGAAAGAAACGACTGCCTTCTTCAACACTCACGACTGGTTGCTGATGTCAGCAGCGGCACGCGGCGAAAAACTTCCAAAGGGTTCTGAGAAGCAGGTGGCCCGCCTGGTCGATCTCGGGATTCTGGAACGCGGCAAAGGACGGACTCACATCCTGTCCCGAAAGTTCTACGAGTTCGTCGGCAAGACCGGAGCCTACACCCGCAGGAAGGGACTCGACCGGGAGCACAATCTGGCTCTGCTCAAGAAGCACATCGACGAAAACTCGGCGGTCGGCTCGAAGCTGGACGAACTCTGTCAGGTGATTCCGTCACTGCCGCGAACTCACGTTCAGTCGCTGCTGCAAACGTTGAAGCGTCGTGGGCTGGCTCATCCAGTCGGGCAACGACGGGCTGGTGTCTGGTATCCGGGGAAAGATCCCGAAAAGCCGGTGGAACCCGACGGGAATGAAGACTGGCTGAGGAACCATGACGCATAACGACGCAAAAGATGACGCAAAAGCATGGCCGCAGACTCGGGGAAACCTTAGCCGAGACAAGCACTTAGGAAATTGCGACGCAGTGCGGGACGACGCAAAACGATGCAATCCGACGTCAATGGATGCAGTGGCAGAGGCCGGCAGGGATTGGTCTGGGCCTGAATTCGGGGGAAGGTTCTTATTTGATGGTTATTTGATGGAAGCCCGGTCCAAGCGTAACTGCCTGAATTTTGGAATGTTGTAACTGTCTTATCTGAAACACGTTATCGAGAACGGCTCTGTTTGACTGCTATTTGATCGGGCGTGAATCCTGCCGAGGGTAATTGAGACGCGAGAACGACAACGCCTGTTTCAGTAGTCAAGCCGGACTCAGGATTAAATTACGAGACGATCTGTGCGTGCGACAGAGCGGTGTGCAAGTGCTAGCACTCGTGTCAGGCCATGAAACCCTGTGGCTTTTTGTGGATCGTATTTCAAGACATACGATCCACAATGTGGTTTGTGGATCGTGGACGAGCCACAACAGAAATGGACCAGATCCGCTTAAATCGTGCCGACGAAATCGAGGTTAAGGCATGGGGCTGCACAACGAAATCGAATTCGAAAACGAGGTCTGTGAGCACCTTGCAGATCATGGCTGGCTTTACGCTGAGAAAGACACCGCCGAATACGACCGCCAACTCGCCTTGTTTCCTGCCGATGTGCTGGCGTGGGTTCAGGAAACTCAGCCCGATGCCTGGGACGCTCTCACGAAGAACCACGGGAATTCAGCAGAGCCGATGCTGTTGAAGCGGTTGCGGGATTCGCTCAACCAGAGCGGGACACTGAGCGTTCTGCGGCAGGGTTTTGATGTGCTGGGCGTGAAGAGCAAAGTCCGGATGGCTCAGTTCAAGCCAGCTCTGGCGATGAACCCTGACATCATGCAACGGTACGACGCCAATCGACTACGGGTTGTCCGGCAGGTTCATTACTCGGTTCACAACGAACTCAACATCGACCTGGTACTGTTTCTGAACGGCATTCCCGTCGCCACCGTCGAGCTGAAAACTGACAACACGCAGAGCATCGACGACGCCGTCTATCAGTACAAGAAGGACCGGAACCCCAGCCCCAAAGGCCAGTCAGCTGAGCCGCTGTTAACGTTCCCGTCCGGGGCACTGGTGCATTTTGCAGTCAGCAGCAGTCGCGTGATGATGACCACCCGACTGGCCGGGTTCGGCACCACCTTCCTTCCGTTCGATCTGGGAGACAATGGAGCGGCGGGAAATCCTCTCAATCCCAACGGACATCAAACGGCGTATCTGTGGGAGCAGGTCTGGCA
>JABMPE010000173.1 GCA_013203845.1 Rhodopirellula sp.
GGTCTTCGTTGCAGAGCACTTCCTGAGTCAGACTTTCTTCCGGCCAGGTCAGCGGGCTGTCGAGGTTGTACGTCATGTACGCCTTGAGCTTCGCCCGGCCCTGCAGCAGATACAGGTACACGATCTCGCCGACGCGCATGCGGTTCCAGACGTTCGCCAGTGGATATTCCGGCGGATCTTCCAGGACGCTCCACGTCTTTGCCGAAGCGGGCATCGCGGGCGTTTTCATATCGGGATCAACACCGCTCCAGGGACTCCAGCACCAGCCGCCTTTTTTTCCAACAGAACCGACCAGCGCATTCAGCAGTTGAATCGCGCGGTCGTTGTAATAGCCGTTGAGGTGAGCTGAACTGCCTCGGTTGCACATCGTCGTACACGCCGGCGCTGCCGCGGCAAACTCGCGTGCGATGCGAGCAATGTCTGCGGCCGGCACGCCGCTGACCTGCTCCGCCCATTCCGGTGTGTACTCTTTGTAGTGCTCTCGCAACTCGTCGATCGACACGTTCGTCCATTGCGTGATGAAGTCTTCGTCGTGCAGATTTTCGGCGAGAATCACATGACCGATCCCCAGCGCGACGGCGCCGTCCGTACCAGGAAATGGCGCAAACCATTCATCGCTGCTGCCGCCAGTGTTAGAGAGTCGAACGTCGAACGTGACCAGCTTCGCGCCGTTTTTGAAACGGCCATTCTGAATACGAGTCGCGAAGGAAACGTGCCCCTGGTGCGCTTCGAAAGCGTTCGACCCGAAGTTCAGAATGTATTTGGAATTTTCGACGTCGTTGAGATCCCAGTCACTTTCCCACAGAAACGTCAGGTTCGCGGCTCGTCGATTTCCGGAACATAACGATCGATGACTGAGCTGCGTCTTCGTGCCAAACGCGTCAAGAAACCGAGTGATCGCGTCTTTGCTGCGTTGACGTCCCTGGTGAAACGCGAATTCTTCCGGATGACCACTGTCACGAATCGCCTTCAACTTTTCAGCAATCTCGTCGAGAGCCTCGTCCCACGAAATACGTTTCCAGCGGCCTTCGCCTCGTTCACCGACTCGTTTCAGCGGATAGAGCAAACGCTCGGGGTGATACTGATGATTGAGTGCCGCCTGGCCGCGAGCACACAAATGACCGCGGCTGTTCGGGTCGTTGGGATTACCTTCGACCTTGATGATCCGACCATCTTTCACATAACCGATGATACCGCAGACCGTGCTGCAGAGCTGGCACATGCCCGGTACTTTTTCGACATCCTTGTATTTGTTGCGGTCAGGCCAGTTTCGTTTGGCATTGGGGCCAGGCAGTTTGCACACGCCCGGCATGTGAACGTCGCCCTCTTCGTAGGGCAATCCGCGAATCTTCTGCCAACGTTCCAGATCGAGCGGCGTGGCTGCACCATCTGGTGACTTCACCGCGGTCTTTCCACCGCCATTTACAGGCGATGAGTCCTGGCCAGAGTCTGATTGGGACTCATGGCGACCATCGCATCCGGCAGTTCCGAACGCTGCCAGTGCAGCGGCTCCAAGTTTCATGAACTGCCGTCTGGTTCCGGCAGCCGTTTCCACGGAAGGTTGAGTGTCGTCGAATATCAGGTCGACAGATTGAAGGCGAGCCGCTTCTTCCGATGCTGGAAATGTTTCTGGAGACATCTGCTTTTCCGGTGAATGCTGCGAAGTAACGTTGACGTGTCCTGGGAAGACCAGACCGGTTTCCCTACAACTTCAAACCTTCGCAGTCATCCACCTTCTGTCGCGTCGAGTTCCTGTTTCCAGTTGTAGATGTTGTAGGCATCCGGACTGTACGACTCGCCTTCTCTGGGGACTCGCTCTTCAACCTCAACCGGGGCCTTGCCAGCGAACCAGGTTCGAGGCTTCGTGCCCTTTTCCGGGCGCAGCTGCGTCAGGCCTTCGGTAGCTTCCAGTTCTGCCTTTGCCACGCTGATCTTTGAGTCGGGATCGTTCAGGTCTCCGAAATACAACGCCTCAGACGGGCAAGTCGGAACGCAGGCCGGTTCCATGTCATGTTCGAGCCGGTGATAGCAGTTGTGGCATTTGACGGCCTGCTTTGCGACGGGGTCCAGGTAGATCGCCCCGTACGGACAGACTTCAGCACACGTTCCGTGGCCGGAGCACACTTCGTAATTCACGGCGACCGTGCCACCGACTTCTTTATGGAGGGCTCCACACGGGCACGCCTTAATGCAGGGAGCATCTTCGCAATGCTGGCACGACATCGGCAGGAAGACTCGAGCCACCTTCGGATACTCACCAACGTCCTTGTAAATCGTCTGCCGGATAAATTTCCCCAACGGGACGTCGTTTTCCGACTTGCAGCTCACCTCGCAGGCGTGACAGCCGAAGCAGCGGCGAGTGTCCACCAGCCAACCCAGCATTTTGCCGTCGTCAGGAGCCGTCATCCGGTCCTTCCAGAATGCTTCCGGCTGGAACTTCGAACCGTCCGCTGCCGGTGCGGCGGCCTCACTTGTCACAGCCTGACCGACAGCGATTCCGCCAGCGACCACTGCCGAAGTCTGTCCAAGGAACTCTCGCCGCGATGTCTTGTCACTCGAACGGTCTGTCATCGAACGGTCCCTGTTTGAAATTATGCACGTGCGACTGCAAGTTTAAGACGAGTCGCTTCATCATTGAGAAAACGCAGCGTGATCGACGCAACAGTTCCGTAAAACCGATCACCGTCGCGATTCACGACCGCCGTCAAAAACGGTTCCGCCCAGCTCAAATGACCCACGAAAAACTGACTGGCCAGATCTTCTGCGATGACCTTTTCATCCGACGGCAGGCTCTCAGATTTCAGCAGGATCTGGCTCATCGCCCACAACTCATTTCCGAGATGGTCCGGAATGATCGCGAAGCTCCACGGCGTCTGAAAACCAACGACAGAATCAAATTCGCGAAGGCTGGCGGTCACTCCCGTGTCGAGTTCACCGCTCATCCAGACTGACTGAATGGGCGGGAGATGCCCTTTCGGACCAACAAACAGGCGACAGTAGTCTTCGTCAAGTGCCGCCCGCACTTCGTTTGACGTGTGATCCGGAAGGGTACCGCCAAGCTGCTGCCATGCAGTTCGCAACGGCTCGGAAGCCAGCGGTTGGAGCAGGTCACGGGGCTCTTCAGCCCACAGCCGGGCCAGCAGCCTGTACACTGACGATCGCTCCATGTTTTCGGATAGTTCTGCGGGCATCGAATGCCTTCGTTGAATGGGCACCAGGTGAGTGAAGAATTGTGATCGATTCCACTGTCAAATTGAAGAACCGGGACGCCATCGACCGGTGATTTCGGTCAGCTACTCGCAACGAAGTCCGATTTCGAATGCCGTAATTGAATCAGAAACCAGCCGGGGCTGCCTTCGGTGCGGTTTTGAGCGAACTCCCACCGCCTGCCGCGTGATAAGGAATTCGAAAGACAACGTCGCCCTTTGCTTCCGAGTTCGTTGAATCCGAGTCCAGGGAATTGACCACTTTCCTGCCGGCATCGTCGACTCCATCAGGACCGACGGAATAGATCATCGCTTCCTCGTTAAGAAATGAAACCCGCAGGGGTCCACCACTAAACGGATCGACCGGTACGAATGACATGCCCGACTGGCGGACCGCTGTCAGCAGGTCGGGTGGCGGCTCGGTGTGTTCCAGCTCCCAGCGACGAATGGCGACGACGCAATGCAGTGCGTTCAGCGTCGTTTCCCACCAAGTCGTTCTGTCGGCAAGTTCCGTAATCTTCGATAACGAACCCAGCAGCACCGTTTCAGATCGCAGCTTTTCTTCCGCAGCAAGAGCTGCGTTGCGACGAAACACTGTGTTGTCGGACGAAGCTTTGAACAGTTCCGTCCAGACAACGTCCATTGTGTCTCGCTCGCCTTCGAAGTTCTCATTGGTAAAGTCTGCCAGCTTCGCATCAATTTCCAAAGCTGCCGCCGAAACGTCATCGACACCTGCCTTGGATGCCAACAGGTATCCCGGCGAAACAGAATCGACCACGGGTACCTTTCGGTTTCCGTCAACTTCAGGCTGGGAATTCGCCAGCTGAGTTTCCGGCAACAATCCACTGCCGGATTGCAGATCATGAAGCAGCGACCTCAGCAGGACGTATTCGGCACGCAGCCCTTCCACGAAAGGCGCCATCGCCTCGGCGCGGTGGCGGGTCAGCAACTGCGTAATGCGATCGCAGTCAGCGACTTTGAGTTCCGGTCGAGCGACCAGTTCCGGCAGAAGGTCAAGCATCGTCTGGTCAATCGCCAGCGACACCAGTTGCGTTTCGATCCTTCCGCGAGCTCTTAAGTCACGACTGAGACGCAGAATCTGTTCCATTCCGGTGAGCGATTTTCCGACCTGACTTTGTGGTTCATCAACAAGTGATTGCTCGTCACCAATCTTCCGTCCAATTGGGCGAGTGTCTCGCAGCGTGTGCTGAATTTTGACCGACGCTACATTCGCCGCTTCCCGAGCCGCATTCACATGTCTCTGCTCAGCGAAGAGATTGAAGTCAGAATCAAACACGCACCGCAGTCGCTGCTGCGCCTTCGTCAGATCGTCAAAACATTCGCGGTATCCGGCAAGACAGAGATCCAGCGCCGTAAAATCGACCGATTGTGGTTTTGTTTTCCACTGTCGAAACAGCGAGACGAACTCCTGCGATCGCGTACGGGCCTTCGACATGCGAGGTTCGCGAAACTCCTCCGGAACGCAGACCGCCAACTCTGACGAGAATCCAATCAACGCATCCAGATACAACGGCGCTGCATTTCGCTCCGGCTCCAGCGGAGCGAACAGGTCATGTGGGTTGAACGGCCCTGCAGTATCGAGCCACTCCGGTGCCGCCGTGATAGCGCCGGGAAGCGTCGGTTCCGGGCGATCCTTTTTGCCAGCATGGACGTTTGCCGTTGCAGCATCAGCACCGGAATCATCCGGCTGACCGGCCCCGTTGATACCGGTCAGCGCAGCGCTATTCGAATCAGGCGCCAGCCACGAATTCAACAGCATTCCGCCAGCCACGAGCACTCCGGCGGCGAGCCCGACCAGGCAATACAACCGCCAATACTGAGGAGCGGTCTCCGGCGGGACATACAACGTTTCGCAACGCGGACACCGAGGGACCGGCTCTGAATTACTTGATTTTGGGGATGGCTGGTCGCTGACCGATGGCTCTGGACGAAACCTGAAACTGCATTGCTCGCACTTCACGAATTTCGCCATAAACACTTCGCCTTTCATGTCCCGCCAGCTCTGACGAGCGAAGATTCGCACCAGCTGACCGCGCACGATAGCGAAGTCGCAAGCACTCCGGAAACGCAACGCGAACGTGTTTCGCTGTCGACAATTGTTTCCCGGAATCATCATGGATCCCGGATGCCCCCTGTGGTAGTTCACTGGAATTCTCGAAACAGCCACGAACTGGCCAATTCTGAAAAATCGTCGCAGCAGGAACTATCGGAGCAGTCGGAGCAGAGACAGACAGATCGCAAGCTGCCATGGTCACGCTACGTCAAAGTGCTTCAGCACCAGCATCCCGAGCGGCGGCACGTTGACTTCGATACTGTGTGGTCGACCGTGCTGCGATTTTTTCTTCACGGGGATGTCGCCGAGGTTTCCGATGTTGCTGCCGCCGTAGATCAAGGCATCGCTGTTCAATAGTTCGACAAACTTACCGGCATTGGGTACCCCGACTCGATAATCGTATTGCGGCTCTGGTGTGAAGTTCAGCACGACCAGAATGGTCTCGCCATTCCTGGCGAACCGGCAGAACGAGTAGATACTGTGGTCAGCGTCGTCGGCGTCAATCCATGAAAAACCTTCCGAAGAACAATCCAGTTCATGCAACGCCGGATAATCACGGTACAGACGATTCAGGTCGCCAACGTAACGCTTGACGCCATCGTGGTACGGAAGCTGAAGCAGCTTCCAGTCGAGCTGATCGTCGTGATTCCACTCGGCCCGCTGACCGAATTCCGAACCCATAAAAAGCAGCTTTTTTCCCGGCGTCGTGTACTGATATCCGTAGAGTAGTCGCAGGTTTGCAAACTTCTGCCAGTCGTCGCCGGGCATCTTCTCAAGTAACGAGCCTTTGCCATGCACAACTTCGTCATGAGACAGCGGCAGAACGAAGTTCTCCGTGAATGCGTACAGCGAACGGAACGACAACTCGTGCTGATGATGCTTTCGGTAGATCGGGTCACGACTGATGTAACTCAGCGAATCATGCATCCAGCCCATATCCCA
>JABMPE010000174.1 GCA_013203845.1 Rhodopirellula sp.
CGAGGTATCGACCCTGTGTCGGCGTGAATTCGGGCATATCGAGAATCCTTTCGTTACATGTCTCGTAGAGCAGTCGCTGATTCTACATTAGGCAATCATTCTGACGATCATCCGCAAAAGTTTGTATTCTGAACGGACGATGTCAACGAATCTACAGCCGGTCCATCATGGATCTACGCCTGTGCGTAAGATCGCACTTTTTCGCTCGCTCTTTCGAGGGCGGGAGGATGTCTATCCGCGCCGCTTTGAGAGTCGTTCGTCTGGAAAGACGGGTTACGCGCCGGTCTGCGCGAACGAGTGGGTGACAGGTATTTGCGAAAAGCCACGCGTCAAATGCTCGACCTGTCAGCATCGACAATTCCTGCCGGTGACGGATGATGTCATCCACCAGCATCTCGTTGGAACGGACGAACGAGGCGGCGACTTCGTGGCCGGTGTTTATCCGATGCTGCTGGATGAAACCTGCTTCTTCCTGGCGATCGACCTGGACAAATCCAGCTGGCGCGAGGATGCGGTGGCCGTGCTGGAAACATGCCGTCAGATCAATGTTCCGGCTGTGCTTGAACGGTCTCGATCCGGAAACGGTGGCCACATCTGGATTTTCTTCGAGACCGCGGTCCCTGCTTCAATTGCTCGACGACTCGGTTCGCATGTGTTGACGGAGACGATGGAGCGGCGACCGGATATCGGACTCGATTCGTACGATCGGTTCTTCCCGAATCAGGACACGCTGCCGCAGGGCGGATTCGGAAATCTGATCGCATTGCCGTTACAGAAGCGACCGCGTGAGGCCGGCAACAGTGTGTTCGTTGATGATGCACTGGAGCCATACGCCGATCAATGGACCGTGCTGTCCTCCATCGAGCGCATGCCGCGTGCGGCCGTTGACGAGATCGTACGTAACGCCGGTCAAACGGGACGCATCATCAACGTTCGAATCGCCAGCGGTGACGACGACGACGAGCCATGGACATTGACGCCGTCACGATGCCGACGTGATCTCAATATCTCCGGGTACTTGCCAGCTCGACTGGACCTGACGTTGAGTGATCAGGTTTACGTGCCAAAGGAGAATATGTCTCCGGCTCTGCGCAACCGTCTGATTCGACTGGCGGCCTTTCAGAATCCAGAGTTCTACAAAGCCCAGTCGATGCGTCTTCCCACCTGGGGTAAACCGCGTATCATCGGTTGTGCTGAGGACCACCCTCGGCATCTCGCATTGCCACGCGGCTGTTACGAAGATGTCCAGTCTTTGCTTGCCGACCTGAAGATCCAAGTCATCACACATGACGAACGCTTCTGCGGATGTCCGATCGATCTGTCGTTCCAGGGGGAACTGAGGCCAGAGCAGAAGACGGCGGTTCGAAAACTGCTCGAACACGACACCGGAGTCCTGTCGGCAACAACGGCATTCGGCAAGACGGTGGTCGCGGCATGGATGATCGCTCAGCGTGGCGTCAATACGCTGGTCCTTGTGCATCGGCGGCAGTTGCTCGATCAATGGGTCGAGCGGCTGTCCGAATTCCTCGGAGTTCCTCCGAAGGACATCGGCCGTATTGGTGGCGGCCGTAATAAGCCGACTGGACGAGTCGACGTTGCGACCATTCAAAGTCTCGTGCGGAAGGGCGAGGTCAAGGACTGTGTCGCCGATTATGGCCATGTGATTGTCGACGAATGCCATCACCTGTCGGCACATAGCTTTGAACTTGTCGCGCGACGGACAAAGGCGAGATATGTTCTGGGCTTATCTGCCACGGTGGCCCGCAAGGACGGCCACCACCCGATCATCTTCATGCAATGTGGACCGGTGCGGCATCGCGTTAATGCAAAGGCCGAAGCCATCGCCCGCCCGTTTCAGCACGCGGTGATCGTGCGACCGACAGGATTTCGTCCATTATTGGAAGCCAACTCCGATCAGAGAATTCAGTTTCAGAATCTTTATCGTGAACTGATCGCAGACGGTGATCGCAACGAAATGATTCGTAAAGACGTGCTTCAGAGCGTCCGAGAGGGGCGATCACCACTCGTATTGACCGAACGCCGAGAGCACCTGGAGTCGCTCGCGGCGAGCCTGGACGCTGATGTTGATCATGTTGTGGTCCTGCAGGGTGGTACAGGCATTAAGGAGTCGAGGGCAATTGCGGATCGACTTGCCTCAATCAAACCGGACGAACAGCGTGTGCTGCTGGCGACGGGCCGCTACATCGGTGAGGGCTTCGATGACTCGCGGCTCGATACGTTGTTCCTGACGCTACCCGTTTCGTGGCATGGCACGATTGCCCAGTACGTTGGGCGTCTGCATCGACTGCACAAGGGCAAGACCGAAGTCCGTGTCTACGATTATGCAGACTTGAATGTGCCGATGCTCTCGCGGATGTTCGACCGGCGGTGCCAAGGTTACGAGGCGGTCGGCTACACGGTTCTACTGCCGGGAAGTGCCGTTCCGGACTGGCCGGCGGAAGTCCCGCTGCCAGTCGATCCTCGGTGGAAGACCGACTATGCGGCCACCGTTCGGCGGCTTGTCCGAGACGGAGTCGACGCGCCGCTGGCCAGGCTGTTTGTGCATGTTGCTCGAAAGTTTGACTCCAGCGCCGAGGGAGCTGCACGAGCTCGAAGCGCCACCGAGGCATTTCTCTATCGCCGACTGCAGTCACTTCCTGAAACGGCCGGCCGATTCGATCTGAACGTCGAGTTACCAGTTCCGTTTGATGGCTGGGGCAACATGGAAGTTGACCTGCTCGATTTAAGAACTCGGCTGGTTGTCGAACTCGACGGCGGTCAGCATCTCGCCAATGCCGATGCGTATCGCCGCGACCGCCGCAAGGATGCACTCCTTCAGGAACACGGATACTTCGTATTGCGGTTCCTGGCAGAAGACGTCGGCAAGCAGCTCGACAAAGTGTTGGATGCCATCATCCGAGTCCTTGCAATGCGTGACAGAGAAGCACCGAATTGAATCTGGCCTGCCCCCGTAACTCGAACAGGTTGCCAAGCAGCCAACAGACCCAGAGGAAGCATTGTTCGGAGTTGGCCAGCAATGTGCAAAGCGTGTCGAACTCCGGTCCCCATTCACGAGTCAGTCGGTTCAGCAGAGCGTCGGCTTGGGACTTCACCAGCTTCAGTCCCCAGAAGAACTCAAGCTGCTGAGCTTTGGTTGCGATCTGGTTCTAACTCACAACATGACTACTGGCGAATTCACGTTACGAATTAGCGAATCCAGCTGAACAGGCCAGCCAGGGGCGACCGACGTTCGCGACGTGTGGCGACAGGGAGATGATCACTGGCATAGTGACCGTTCTGAGTATCACAGGCATCGACTACTTTTTCGACGATGACTGGCACACAGACCGTTTCGGTGATTGTGCGAGGCTTACTGACGACGACCCAATTGTCGACAGTATAGGAAACCTGCTTTGTTTCCGGGACGCATTCCGTCCAATTGACCGTGCGAGTCTTTTCTTCAGTGGTCCACTTGCAGACTCGTTCGTCGCGGGTTCGCGTTTCCGGTTTCATAACCGTGACCTGATAGTCATACGACTCATTCTCGGTCACATACTCGCAGACGTGTCGGTCACGGGTTCGCGTTTCTGATTTCACGACCGTGACGTTGTAATCGTATTCCTGCGATTCAGTTATCCATTCGCAGACTCGTACATCGCACGTCCTGGTCTCAGATTTCATGACGGTCACCTGGTACTCGTACGGTTGCTCTTCGGAGACGTATTCACAGACTTTCATGGTTCGAGTGTGATTCTCCGGACGACACACGACCACCTGATAATCATAGTTCTGCGGTTCTGAGACCCACTTCGCCACCGGAACGGTACGCGTCTTTGTTTCAGGACGGTAGACGGTCACCTGGCATTCACCTGGAACTGCTTTCTGGACCCAGCGGCAGATTGTGTAGGGGACTTCCTTCCGGACAATGTTCGGCACCCAGACTCGGCGTTCAGGAATTGAACAAGTTTGCGTGCAACTGCTGGCCTGGCACCCGTCCACCCCACAAGTTCCTCGCGAAGGGACACTGAAAAGTCCAGCTTGCTGAATGGCTCCACGACCGTTGTTAGAAGTCGTGGCACAAGGACGCGTCTCCCATTGCCCTTCGTCCGTGCAGATCGTTCGTGTGGCTGTTTCGTTGACGCGATCCCACACGTAGCGGGTCGTCGTTCGAGTTTCCACATGAGGAACCTGTACCGTGTATTGCTGCTCGACGTTCTCCGTCACGCACTTCATGAGATTACGCGTTGCGGTGCGTGTTTCAGTCTTTGGCACCATCACCGTATATTCCTGACTGACTTCCTTCCAGACGGGTTTGCGGACATGACGGGTCGCCGTTCGTGTCTCACTGTAGGGAACGTTGACCGTGTACTCTCGTTGAACAGTCTGCCAGACAGGCTTACGGACTTCGCGAGATGCTGTTCGTGTCTCAGTATGAGGCACCCACACTGTGTACTCGTCCTGCACTGTCTTCCAGACGGGCTTCTGAACCTGTCGTGTGGCCGTTCGCGTTTCTACGTACGGGACGTGAACGATGTATTCGTGTTGAACCGTTTCCCACACAGGCTTGCGGACTGTGTAAGTTTCCTCGCGGCTGCGAGGGACCTGACGATAGGTCGTGATATCACGAGTCTGAGTGGCGGGTTTGTTGACCCACTCGGAGCACGGAATAGTGCGCTCTCGAGTTTCCATTCGGTGCTCGACAACCTTCACGGTTCTTTTCGCCGTGCAGGCTGTCTGACATGATTGAGCCGCCGGACAACACTTTGGACCGTAGACCTTCCTGCATCCTTCTGTTCCGCACGCTGCAGCACCTGTTCCGCACGCTGCAGCACCTGTGCTGCATCCGTCCGGGCCGCACGCTGGACCGTCGCCGCCGGCTTGAAGCGGTGTCACACCCGCTGCAAGCACTGTGAATACCAAAAGACTTCGCATGAGTTTGCTCCCTGCTGCAATATCAGAAAAGTAAGTGTGGCAATCAGGATGAGGTACAATCCCAAAGCCCGGAGCCAGCAGCCTGCAGCCTGCCTTGCTGTCTGCCGAGCGCCGGATTTCCACACTCGTAAAAGTCGCATTACCGTGGGGACGGTCCTGGACTGAACAGCGTAGATCGCAAAGGGTGTACCAATGCGGTCACGAATGTTGGACAGAACCTTCTGAGTAACTCGGCTGGCGCAGGAGCAATTGATCTGTGAATACGGCGCGATCAGAACGGTCGATAAGACACAATGCTGGTGATGGCGCAGAGGCCAACGACTCATTGATTCGCGGTTCACAAATCTATGAGCCGTATTCATGTGACCTGAATTGAGAAACACTTCCACCACATTCAGACGAGTCGGCGTGTGATCGGAGTCACTTGTTCTATCGAGACATAGCGATCGGCTTTAGCGGCTTTGTCGTTCGAGAATTGTGACGACAGCGTCAGCGGAACTCACAGTTCCTACCAGGGCTGTGTCATTGAACAGCAATTTAGGCACCGAGCCTGCGCCGACGAGGTGGTACAGGTCGACATGCCGCTGGATGTACTGTTTGCAGGTTGGTGTCGATTTCATTTTCTGGAGCTTTTCTGCTCCGACCAGTTCGATGGCCTTCTGCCTGGCTTCTGCGACCGTGCGTGTACCCGGGCCGTCAAACAGCCAGTCATGAAAACCAGTGAATTTGTCCCGATCAGCCAGCCACACCGCGACAGCCAGTTCGGCCAGTTCGCAGGCATCGATATGAGCGGCGCTGGTTGTCTGAACGGCCTTGTTGCAGCTCGCATTCAGCGGAACAGGCAAGGCAACAATCGCGACGTCTTTGCCGTAGTGACGCTTCAGCTCTTTGAGTGCTGTCTGGTGAGTCGACCGGCAGTGTGGGCAGGTGTAGTCGAACATTTCGACGAAGATGTACTTTGCATCCTGGCTGCCAGCCAGAGGCCAGTCGGCCACGTTTAACAATGCTTTTCCCGCGAGTGATACCTGACGTGACTTCTTCGCGGGTGGTGATGTTTCAGACGCCTCGGGTGTCGTCTCATCCGCTTTCAGCGAATTGATAAGCCCGGACTGGAACATCAGTGAGAATACGAGAATCGCAAGTAGCGGAGGGATGGCAGCGTGGTGAAGTTCGGATCGCGTGTCACCAGCGCGCGTCCGTCGAGTCTCGTCGAACGATGAGAAATCTGCGTCCGAAGGTTTTTCGTTCTCAACGGAAACCGGTGCAGGAGCCTCGAATACCGGCGCGGCGAACACTGGTGCTTCAAAGACGCCCGACTGTCCGGGAGCGACTTTCGGTGAGTCATCGACTCCTGCCGCTGGGCTTGAGACTTCAGTACCGAACGTCTGCACTTCATAAGTGGGAGGCGGGTCTGCCAGAACCTGTCCGGTAATCAGCATTGAAGTTCCAGCAACGGCCAATACAAAGGCCGCGCGAGGAATCCGCACACCAAGCGGGCGACTCCACAGAAGCGTGGCGGCGATACCGAGTCCGCAGAAATGAGCTGCCATACACCACGGACACAAGTGGCCGATCGCAAACACCTGCAACGACAGGAACCAGATGGCGGCAAGGCCAGCGGAGAATCCCATTGTCACGATCGCCATGTTGGCAACCTTCAATGTTCGTACTGAGTTGCTGAATCGTCGGACCAGCAAGGCAGACAGCACGACAGCGTAAAGCACCGCTGCACACGCACCGACCGGAATCCCCAGAATCATGGACCATTTCGTTGTCAGAACGTGACCGCAGTCGATGACGCCTCCAGACCCACACCCCACGACTTTGCTGGCGGTCAGCTTGCTCCACGTCAGATAGCTGCTGATCAACAGAGCCGCAAAAGCGAACGTTGTGATCGCAAAGTTCGAGACCGGAAGTCCTCGCAGGTGACCACGGCCCCTTTGAATCAGGTCTTCAACCGAAAGCAATCGGTCGCGAGTTTTGAAAGCCGAAAGTGATGTAGACATTGTCGTTGACCTGAGTCGAGAGAAGCTGATTCAAGGCGAGTTCCTTCGCGAAAGAAACGTAAGGCAAACGTTGTACCGTTCGTTTTTAAAGAGCCCGGCAGCGATCGTCAGCGACTCATCACTGACCAGGCAGCGATCAGACTGAGGGTTATCGCACCAAAACTCTGATTGCTCACCGTCCGGATGACCCCAGAATCGATTGACCAAGCCGTCCAGAAGGCAGCTCTTTCACGTCATATTTTCTGTCGATCAGGGGGCGACTGTCGCAACTTCATGCGGCACTGAGTGAGTTCTGCACCAAACAGGAGCACAATCGCCGAGTAATACACCCAGGCAAGAACCAGGACGAGGGCTCCGGCGGCTCCGTACGCTGATTCGATGTGTCCGGAGCCGAGATATATTCCCAGAGCGATTTTGGCGATGGTCATCAGCACGCCGGTAACAATGGCTCCAAACCAGACGTCGCGCCATTCGACTTTGCGAGCAGGAAGCCACTTGTACATCGCTGCAAACAACAGCGTGATTACTACGGCCGAAGCGGTCCAATGAGCTGCTTGGACACTCTCACTAATGAGTTTGCCAGGCAGCAAGCCTTTAATGCGATATTGAAACACTTCAATAAGTGCCGTCGCCATCACGGAAATCAGAAGGATGAATGTCAGAGTCAACAGCAGCGCGAACGAAAGCAGCCTCGACAGTATGAAGCCGGTGATTCCGCCTTTGCGATTCTCCTCCGTGACATCCCACGCTCGATTAAGCGATGCCTGAAGTTGCACCAGCACGCCTGTCGCACCTAAGAGCAGCACAGTGATGCCGAACAGTGGCCCCAGCGGACCATAACTCTGCTGCCTGGCCTGCTCAATGAGATCGACCATCTGCTCACTGCCGTTTTCGCCGATGACGCGCGCTGCTTCCGTCTGAATCTGATGTTGAACGACTGCGGAATCAGTCATCAGGCTGGCGATAAAGGTCACCACGATCAGCATCGGCGGTAAAGAAAAGACCGTGTAGTAGGCTAAAGCAGCTGCCATTTGTAGACAGTCATCGCGATCAAATTTCGTGACGGCATCGCGAAGTAACTGGAACGCCTGACGGATCACATCAGTACCTCCGACATTTGACATCGTTGAGCAGCCTCAGACTGCCGCCACTATTTCTGTTAAACCTCACCGCTGGTGATGACAGACGACGCCAGGAGTCCGTCGAAAACGCGAAGCTCAAACAAATAAAGCCACGCGTCTGGTTGACTCCCAAACGTGTGGCTCTGGAATGTTTGACACCCGCCGCCTGCCTGTCGTGCGTATTTACTCAGACACAGTCGCGTCGCATTATTTCTCGGCAGAATTCCGAGCCTGTTCCGCTTTCAGACGGAGCTGCTTCAGCTCCTGCTCAATCTTGCCGACCTTTGCTTCCGCTTCGGCGACAACTTTCTTTTCGGCGTCCAGAGATTTCTTCTGGTCATCAAGTTCCTGCTGCGCGTCCTCTCGTTCGTCGGCGTTCGCCTTCAACAACACAGCCTCAGCTTTTCTGACAGCCGCTTCGGCTTCGGTGACGTCCTTCTTCTGTTGAACGACTTCCTCGCGAGCATCGTCCAGTCTGGCCTGAGTATCTTTCACGGCTTCCTGAATCGTTTTGTCGAGTTCATTCTTCGCCTCGTCGATTTCCTTGCGGCCTTCTTTGCGCTCTTCAGCGATATCCTTGCGGCCTTCTTTCAGGACATCGACGATCTTCGACTGAGCTTTAGCTTTTTCTTCGGCATCTTCGCGACGAGCCTCATCCGCGTTGCTCGAGGCCCTGGCGATCTTGTCATTCTTCGCCTGTTCGGCTTCGTTAATTTCGCCCATCACGACTTTTCGAGTTTCGTGCAGCTCTTCATCTCGTTCCTGTTCGCTCTGCGCGATTTCCGTGCGGGCTTCCTGTTGCTCCTTCTCGACGTTTTTACGAGCCGATTCGACGGATTCAACGGACGACGTGCAGCCAACACATGCGGCGAGTGCTGCTGCTGCGAATACGTGTGCGGTTCTTCGGGGGATCATTCTTCTGTCTCCTGGATTGTCTTAGTGGGGATTGTTTCTGCCGTCTGATCGGAGTCAGCCGGCAGGTATTACTGGCTTTTGGTTAAAAGTTCTTCAAGGCAAGTTGTGTGCCAACCAGCAGTGCGTGCCTGCAATCTGACGCAAGCCGGCCTTCAGACACGGGGAATCGTCCAGCCACGATGCTTCACGGTGAGTCGACTTTCCGCATCGCCATCCATGTCGCCGACCTGACTCCGACCGCTTGGCAACCAGTTTCACATCGCAGTCGGCCTTTCAGCGTTCATGACGATCGCGCATCGTTCACATTCTGCAGCGACTGCTTTTGAAGCGTGATCCAGTTCGAATCGCACGCGTCGACCACTTCAAATGGAAGGCTGGCAGGCCACGTTTCCGGCGCCGCTAATACGTCACGTCTGATACGGCGCAGTTGCGACCAACTTTCGACAAGCAATCGACCTACTGATACTCGCGAATGATGTCGATGACTCGCTGCGGGGACTTCAGACCACGAACGTCGATCTCCATGTCATCCTGCCCGGAACTGGAGACTGCCAGGTGCCCGACACCAAGAATGCGGTCGAAGAAGCTCTGTTCGACCTGCATGTTGCGAACATCGTCGTGCTGTACTTCGCTCGTTAGCTTGGAAAAGATGCCTTGACGGTAGATCGTTCGTTTGGAGGTCACAGTCACAAAGCGGAACCGGGTCTGAATCCACCAATATGCGAGCAGCACAGCACCGGCTGCAGCGAGAACAAGTCCGGAAGACATCAGGAACAATTCGTCGCGAGCCACCACCGCTCCGACAAGACCACCGATGACAAGCAGCACACTTCCAAGAAACGAGAAGGGCTGATTGCCGAATGTCGACGGGTGTACGATCAAGAGTTCCTGCTCAGTCTGAGACGCCGCGCTGTCGTGATAACTGGTCTGCGACTCCACCACCTTGGGGTCGTCGTCACGAATCAGGTGACCGGCAGGAGCGTCCACTTTGAAGACCTGACCACAATCGTCGTTCCGGCACGTCACAATTTCACCGATCGCAGACGGGGCGACCATGTTGGCCACTCCGCAGTGAGGGCATTCGTAGGCGAGAGTCGTGCTCGCATCGCTGGCGTGTGTTTCGGAAGCAGTCATCAGGCAGTCTCTTTCCGTTTCAGTGTGATCGAGGATCAACGATGCGGCGTCGTGTGGTTTCAAGGAAACGGAACGCGAATCTCGTGCCGCTTGAGCGTGATTGATCGCGGCGCTGGACGGTGGCACGTCGTCGGACTCCGAATAGTGACGATTCAGATCGCTGAGCAACCCGACTGGTCGACGCCGTGATCTCCAACAGACCATCTGGCCATCCCGATCACTCAAGGCAGCAATTTGTCGCCAAATTGGCGACCGTCGTATGCGCCAGAGTTTCTCCCACTTTCCAATCGTGGCGCCTCGATTTGTGACGTTTTCAATTCTAACTGATGAAGTTTCATCCCTGACCCGCAACATCGGCACGCGCTTTGTTAGTGGAAGGGTCAACCTGCTCACCACCTTGAAGCATCGAGTCGTTGCCCAAATGAAATGTTGGTGAAATTGTGACTCTTAATTGCGTTGTAAGGAGACGGTCGATGAAACGTGTACTGATCAGTACGGCACTTGGTGTCTTGACTGCCTGCGGACTCCCGGCGGTGGCACAGGACGCCCGGCAGAACACAGAACCGGATTCTCGTTCGAAGAGGGCTGACCAATCTGAAGCACAGGCGGATGACGCTGCAAACAAATCGGCTAAGCCGGCTCAGTCTGACCAGCTTCGCACCGGACAAGCTCTTGTCGGACAAGCTCGCGCCGAACAATCTGACACCGAACAACGGGCCATCCTGGGTGTGCGAGCCGCTCAGAGTCGGACGATTGGCGTTCATGTCGCCGCGATCGACACCTTCGGTCCCGCTGGCACGGCGGGACTGCTGGCAGACGATTACATCCTCGATGTCGATGGAAAAGCGATCTCCTCGCCCCGCGAATTGTCGCAGGCTATTGCTATGAAGAAGCCAGGCGAAAGCGTCAAACTCCAGATCTGGCGTGATGGCGAACGCCGGACACTTGACGTCGCCCTGGGAGCTGAATGGCCTGCTGACCACCGGGGTGGCAACCAGAGGTCCAATGATGATGACCGTGCTTCAGACCCGGACGCGTGGCTTGGCGTCCTGCTGGGGATGACGGACGACGGGCAGGGAATCCGCATCGAACGCATTCTGCCGGGCAGTCCGGCCGACAAGTCGGGGTTACGCCGCGGCGACATTCTCAAGCAACTCGACGGCGAAGCCATCGCATCGGTGGGTGCTTTCATCCGGGATATTGATAAAGCCAAACCTCAGCAGAAAATCACGCTGCAGATTCAGCGTGGCGACAAGGTGATGCCCAAAGACGTCGTTCTGGAAGAAGCCTCCGGTTTTGACTTCGAGTCTGGATTCCGCAGTGTCGACGACTCCGCTGATGAATCTGAGGAAGAGTGGAGCGACATCTTCGACACGGATCGACCGGCTTCACGCGACTTCCTGTTGGATCAGCATCGTCGTCTGGCAGAACAGAATCAGCGGCTGGAAATGATGCTGATCGACATCCGCCGCGAACTGCAGGATATGCGGCGCGAGATGAAATCCGACGCGCGAAACTAATGCACGCACGCAATCTTCTACTGGCAACTGTGACGGTCAAGGATCGCGTTACGCCGATCGTGCCGTGGCCAGTGGTGTCTTGTGAAAATGTTCAACGCCCCAATGAATACCCTAATGGCAGGTCGCATCTCTGAAGTCCGGGAAATCGCTCGGGCGAAAAGAATTGGAGAGAGCCATCCATCACAAATGGTGGCCTCGCGAATTCAAACCGTGATTGGAACGAGTCTGTTCAAGTCGCTTCTTGAGATCTGATCCGCCTTACTATGGAGAGTGCTGAGATGAAGACGTTTCGAAACCAGTTTGCTGTCTGGGCAGCTGCACTGACCGTGGCCTGCACCTGCACCATGACAATGGCTGCAGACAAAGAGAAAGATGGCAAAGAAGCCGACGTCACGCAGAAACAACGTGACAAAGAACACCGACAACTGGTGCAGATCAGCGAGGAACTGCCTGCAAAACTCTTTCGCGCCACAGACTTGATTGGCCTGAATGTCAACAATTCGAGCAAGACGAAGCTGGGCGATATTGAAAACATCGTGCTGCATCTCGGACAGGGCCATGTCGACTACCTGATCCTGGCTCATGGTGAGATTCTGGAACTTGGCGGCGAGCGTTATGCCGTTCCGCTGGGAGCGTTCCAGGCAATGCAGAAAGAGGACACCACCTGGCTGGAACTGAATGTGACGGAGGAGCAACTGGCAGCCGCTCCACAACTCAAGGGGGACAAATGGCCCGCGATCACTGAGTATAAATGGCTCGGGACTGTCTACACGTTTGGCTACCGCGCCAACGACGGTCAGAGCGAAACGGAACCTGGTCATCAAGATGCCGGAACCGGGAAAGGCAATTTGCCTCGCAAAGAGTGGAAGACAGGCACACCAAAGAAAGTTCAGCAGGACTCCGATGATGTGCGTTCCTCAAATGATCCTCAACCCGCGAACTCGAAGAAGCCATCCGATCAAGCTGCTGATGATCAGAAGCAACTCGCCAGGAATCCTAATCAGGAACGGGCGGGTGACTCAGAAAGACGCAACGAGTCGGCTGTCGTGTTCCCGCTGGAAGTGACTGTCGTGTTCAGCACAGAACTGACCGGACAACTGTCGAAGTTTGAAGACTTTAAAGGACGTGACGTTCAGACGAGCGATGGAAAGTCCGCCGGATCCATCGCGGACATCGTCATCGACCAGACGAATGGTCGCATTGCTTACGCCGTGGTTTCACGCGGTGGATTCCTGGGCGTGGGTTCAGAATATGTGGCCGTTCCAATGAACGCTTTCACTGCTCAGCACACCGAAGACGACGGCGCGTTTCTGAAGATCGCGGCCACACAGGCGCAGTTCAAAACCGAAACGGCTTTGGGCGAAAAGAACTGGCCAGCCACAGCTCGAGTCGGCTTCATCAAGAGTGACAGCCGCAAGGAAGCAGCCAGTGAGGGACCACTGAAAAAACGCCAGAAGACGGGCAGCAAGAGCAACGGTAATAACGCAACTCGCATCGAGTAAGCACTGACTGGCAACGACAGTGAACGGCGGGTCGAAAGCTCGCTGTTCGCACTGCTCAACGGCCTGACTCACTTTGGCGACGTCCTGAAATCAGCGGTGATTTCAGAACAGCCTTGTCAGATCGCCTGCGACATCGAGGCAGCCTGAAACGGCTATCAACCGGAACGCTTCCGGGGCTGTTCCTGCGACTGAGTCTTACGGCATCGTGCCACCTGGCACGGTGCCTCAAAAGGCTTAACACACTCAATTGGCGAACTATTAAGGAGAGAATCATGTTGACCGCAATCCGAAGTCTACTGCTGGCCGGTACTGCTGCGGCGGCGATGCTGGCGGCCTTGCCATCATCCGTTTCAGCAAAGGACCACTGGGACAATCACAGCAGCTACTGGAACAACCACTGGCAGAATTATTCACGCCATCAGCGAAGCTATGACAACGACAATTACAACAGGCGAAACTACTACCGGTCTCCGAATTACGGGCGATCGTCGTACAATTATTACCAGCCACCCAGCTACGGGCGAAGTTATGGGAATAATTACTACCGCTCGTCAGGACTCTACTACGGCAGCAACAATGGCTACTTCAATTACTCGCCACGTGGCGGGATCAGTTTTGGCTGGCGTTGATCGAAAGCCCCGGGCCGGCAGGTGAACGAGTCGGCCCGGTGGACGGAGCCTGAGCAGGAACTGGTGGAATTCAACACTCAGAGACTCTGCTCACGCTCTGTTTCGCCGGGCGGTGTTGTCACTGGCAATGGACAGAGTCGCCATCTGGCTGGAATTCTTTTCAAGGGGACGGGTCCAGGTAACGGCGGGAGCAGTTTCGTCCAGCCACACTTTCCAGGCCTGTTCCAGAGTCTCCAGCGAGTCGTATTTGAAGTGATTCCGCACAGCAGTTTCCCAACCCTCTTCGTCAGCAGCGACTGCCGATGACAGACATTTCACCACGGATGCGCGACCGTGCTGGCCAATGAGAAATTCCGTCAGAGAAAAGCCCACCAGATACAACGCGCGGGAATGATCGGGTGATTCGGGATACTCGGCCGATGCAATCAGAGTTCTCAATCGAGGCGGTTTGCGTTTGAGCATGTCGCGCAGAAGAAGTCGCTGCCGTTGTTGAGCGTTCTGGCCCTCAGAAAGAATTGCCAGTCCTTCGTCAATCCAGCGCGGCAGCGGACGACCGAAAATCGAGGCCAGAACCGCGTGAGTGACCTCATGAGGAAGAACGCTCTCAATCACCTCATCAAGCGGACCGGAAACCTCAATTCGCAGTGCACTGGCCGACTGCGGCAGGTAACGAATTGTCGTCGCGCCAGCGGGTCGCCCCTGCCCGGTCCGGACGTCAATCGTGCATGGCCTGCCCCACGGCTTCAGGTCGGCGTCCTGCCAGATCTTCGCAATCGCTGTGCGAGACTGCTCCGCTTGAGATCCGACTGCTTCCGCGATGTCCGCAGTCGATGCGAGAATTTCAAAGTTCGCCGTGCGGTGAACAACGCCGGCCACTCCGGACGTTGTTGACAAGAGAGCCAGGCCGATCGCCATGACGACGGGCGGCGCACAACGGCGAAGCTGAAAACTGAATGTCGCAGTCATGACGTGTCTCCGAGCCTTGGAATGCCGTTCCCGCTGTCGCAAAGCGGTGGATCCACAAAATCCGGCGGCAGTCTGCGCGGAGTCTGCCATCGGTCGCAACAGGAAATTCAGGGTTCGCCCGAGGCCGAGTGGTTTCCGACAGCCCCGCCTGATCGATGGGCGACCAGCGGGAAAGATCGAAAGCGACCGATCAGGACCGCTGCAGACAGGATCAGCAGGGGGACAAAGTCCGCATCCGAATGTCAGAGTTTTTTTTCTACACAGTCGATCGGTCAGGTCGTTCTGGAGCAACACAAGCAGCCGCGTCAGCACGGCGGCGAAGAACAGCGGAGTCAGAAACGACTCGACACACCACCGGCGACGGATACCCGTGTCCGCTCGATGATCACCGGCACCAGAGATGTGAATCACCACTCAGCAGCCGCAACGCTGGGCCATTGGGCAATTACCTTGCTTTGGCGGGGGCCACCATACTCAACGGTGACGTTGCCAGCGGGAGCGGCTGGACTCGCGGAGCACTCACGCCCGGCAGGACATCCAGGCCAGTGAAGTGCCCGATCCTCTGATTAGCGTCGATGAGTTGGGAAGCGGTCGACATGTCATCGGCTGCTACTTTGATTTCGATTAGATCATGAGCATCGCCTTCGCCACTGGGGAAGGACCCACGGACGAGCTGACACGAGATGTCTGCCTCTTTCAGAATCTCCCGCAGCTTGAGTGCAAGCTTTTCATCTTCCGTGGTGAACGCTGTGACAAACTCAGTGCTGAATCGGGGAGTGGACATCGGGATGACTTTACAAAAAGTGTGACGGTGCCATGTATTCCCGTTGACCATCAGGCCACAGGAAACGTTGAGAAGTTATATGTCAGTGCCTGTGGCTTGTTCGTGCCTGGCTCCGTCGCGTTCTGACCGTGCGACTGAGAAGATCAATGGTCCGTGTTACTCGTCTCTCCACTAAGCAGGGTCGCCAGTGATTCGAGAGAATCAAATTGCTCAGAAGCAATCTTAATCACAGTGAGTAGAGGAACGGCCAGGACGACGCCTCCGATGCCCCAGATCCAGCCCCAGAAAGCGAGCGACAGGAAGACAAATATCGGGTTCAGACTCATGCGGCGGCCCAGCAGCGCCGGCGTGATTAAATTGCCTTCAATCGTGTTGATCACAAAGTAAGCGAGCGGTGCGACGACCGCCGAGGACAACGAATCGAAGGACAGGACACCTACCAGGAACACCATGACGCATCCGACGAACCCTCCCACGTAGGGAATGAAATTCAGCAGAGCCGCCAGAGTTCCCCACAGAGCCGGCGTCGGCAAACCGATCAGCCACATCACGATTCCGATGGTGGCACCAAGGAAGACGTTAATGATGGTCACACTCAGGAGGTACGACGAGACGCCCTGTTCAATCTTGTGGACCAGCTCGACGGCGTCCCGCTTCCCCCGCCTGGTCGGAGTAATCTGAACCACTTGACACAGCAGCATGTTGCCTCGGACGAGCAGAAAGTACAGCAGCGCCAGTGTGATCGCAGCACCGGCCATCATCTGGCCTGTGGAGCTGATGACGTTGTTGACCAGCGAAGGCTGCTTCACTGTGACCTTGATTGGCTTGTTTTCTTCAGAAGAGTCGCCTGTTGCGGCCTCGTTCATTTTGTCTGCAACATTTTCCACGTCTGCAATTGGCTGCCGGATGGATCGGAGTTTCGACTCCAGTTCCTGCACTTTCTTTTCAGGGTGCTGGAACCATTCCTGGGCGGGTTCGACAAGCCTGGTCGCTCCGTAACCGATGGTTCCGACCAGACCCGCGATGACAAGCACGGCACCGAATTCTTCGGGGATGCGTCGCCGTTTCATCCAGCGCACGATCGGTCGGAGCAGTGCCGCCAGAATGATGGCCATCACGATTGGAAACAGGAGCGCCCGGGCGAAATAGAATGTATAAGCGACCGCCAACCCTGCCAGCAGTCGAATCGACAGCGGCGCTGGAGCGGCCGACACTGGAATCAGCGAGGATGAACCCGATAAGTTCTGCGCGGTCGACATGAACTTCCCTTCAGTCAAACCGTCGAGTGCTCGACGACGAGTTCGCTTCAGCTCTTCACATTACCAGGGTTTCAATTTCCAGCCGACGACGACGCCGATCCCGAAACACCACAACGCGGCGACATCTGGCTTCTCTCGTGCGAACCGCTGCGCATATTCAATGAGATCACGCCCCGGTCTCAAATCTTTCGAGGCATCCGAATGTGAGTTTGACCGAGCATTTGATTGACCTGCCGGTACTGTTCGACTGGCGACTTCAGACATGATTCAACTCCTGTGGTGGTGTTAATAAACGGCGATCATCAACTCGTCTGGCGAAGCGTCTTCTTCAGCCATTGGAAGTTCCGTCTTGCCTCAAACGTTGAACGTTCGAAGCCGCTGAGCGATCTCCTGAGTTTGCTCCATCCAAAAGCCAGTAGTGCGATCGCTGCTACCATGCCTGTGCCAAAGGCGATTGCAAACGCAGCGGATGGCGAAAGGCCGGCGGCAGCAACAAGGACCAGAGCCAGCGTGACCAGAGCCACGGGAACGCATCCCAGTGCGACGACAACTCCGCCGGCAAACGCCGCAATCGGCACGCCGATGTCTTTGCGAATCTGCTGGCTGTCAGCGAAGAACAGGTGCAACTGCAATTCGGTCAGTTCGGCGAGATCAGCAGCAAAGTCTGTCATGCTCTGGCGCATCCCAGAAGCGGGACTCTGCGGCTGATCGTTGTTCAACGTCGTTTGATCAGCCATCCGAGTACTGCTCCTGCACATAGACCAAGACTGACTGCCAATACCGGATGTCGCCGGACTCCGACCTCCAACTGCCGCATGACCTCACCGGGATTGATCTCCGGAAAAGACGATGACGACTCCTCCGAACTCGACGCGGCTTGCCCAGTGCCTGAGGTCGACAACGGCGTAAATTGTTCGATTCGATTTCTCATGTCGTCGCCTCCTCGTCAACAGCCTGCTGACCGATGATTGAGCCAACTTTCATAGTCGCATAGCCGATGGCTGCTCGCAGCACGGCGGATGCCACCAACTTTGCGACCGTCGATGCGACTCCGGAGCGAGCTTCAGAAGCCGGACTGTTTGACACAACCAGACGGTTCTGTCTGGCCAGCTTCGCGATCTGATCGGCGTCGGGACTGACCACTTCGAGCCTGCGCGGCACGGCCACGTATCCGGTCACCGCAGCGACCGCCAGACTGCTCAACGGAAAGGCTCGGACATAGTGCTTCCAGTCAGCCAGTTGCTGAGCGTTCTGCACAATTCCATCGACATCGTCTTTGATGTCCCGACGGATCACGGACATTCGCTGCCGTATTTCCACTACTTTCAACCCTGCCGAGCTGGTTTCTGAGTCAGCACTCGGCAACGTATCAAGCTGTGGTGAATCGAGACTCGCCACCGAAATACCCTCTCACTGTTGAGCCGATTACTAACACTCCAGAGCCACACTGACTCGATTCGAATCAGCCGTCTATGGCTTGCCGCCGAATGATTCGGGGACAACCCTTGAAAGCGATTCCACGATCTTTCGACCGATCTCATCCGCCATGGATGAACGGCCGGGCGACGATTTCGACAGGAGGCATCCAACGGCAACTCCCGCTCCCAGCCCGACTCCGAAGAGCGCCATCACTGAAGTCAGTGGTCGCTCTTTGATCATCCGGACTGCTCCGTCGCAACACGCCGCCATCGTTCCTCCGTCAGCCAACTGCTGACAGGGTTCGGAAACGTCATCACCCGAAGCTTGGTCTGTCGAGACTGCACTCTGCCCGTTACTGGAGCGAGCACTGGAATTAGTAGACTGAGACATTGCTTACTGATCCTCAAATTGAGTAATTACCGGGCCTTCAGAAACAGCGTCGTAACAACGCCCGCAATCAGCCCGGCCCCGAATGCCACAGCGACAGACTCAGCCGGACGGTGGCGCACCACTGACTCTGCTTCGCGATAGCCGACCGCCACCTGGTCCGTCACTTGATCGCATTGCTCGCGAACCGCTGCGGCGACGTGTTGAGCGGTTTCAGTCGATCGCTCAAGAACCGAGTGTGATTCATTCACGATACGATCAAGAAACGCCTCAATCTTTTCGCGACTGACTCCCGCCTTCTGCTGGATGACACCGATAAGCTGCTCCACGTTGCCGCGAACCGTCTGTAGATCGTCGTCGGAAAGCGTTCCCCACTTCTCAAGGACGGCTCCGTGGATCTGCTTCCAGTGTCCTTCCAGCGTTTGCTCATTGACCATGACTCGCTCCGGTTCTTTGTTTCTAGTGGATTCCCTGCTCAGGCTGAGTTCTTCAGTTCTTCTCGCCAGGAATCAGACTCGAGCGCTGCGTCCGCGGAACATGCTCAGGA
Organism: Rhodopirellula sp.; assembly: GCA_013203845.1. Lineage (GTDB taxonomy): Bacteria > Planctomycetota > Planctomycetia > Planctomycetales > Planctomycetaceae > JABMPE01. The sequence continues at coordinate 19,122 of JABMPE010000174.1, forward strand.
CGGCAAGCACCAGGAAGATGACGAAGCAGATTTTGGCAATGCCGTATGACATCCCACCGACCAGCCCAAAACCCATGGCGCCAGCGATCAGAGCGATAATGGCGAACATAATTGCGTAACCAAGCATGACGATTCCCTCGAAGTTAGATACTCGTGATTGAAAGTAAGCGTCGACTAACCATGTCAGGGACTCACTTGCTTTCGGACGAGTCAGAGGTATTGCAGAAGCCGTGCCATAGCGGTCGGTGGGAAAAGAGAATGTCAAGGACAGCTTTCGACAGCGTCCTGTCTCACGCAGAACACAGCGGGAAACAGCCTCAATCATCGAATGGGATCCCTTGGAAGTTTCCTACCGTACCCTCGGAGAAGACGCGACAATCCGCACATTGATTTTCAGTGTGTGCAGTTCCCTACCGTACCCTCGGAGAAGACCGTTCCTGTTTCACGTGCAGGGTTGGTTCTACCGGTCGCTGAGCGGTCGGGAAGACTGGTCAGCAGTCTCCGTTGACCGCGGAAGTTTCGACCATGTGGCGGAGCTTGAACCTCCAGCGCGAGATCGACCGTCGACTGTTTATTATCGATCATTGAATTCGGCTTCTCTAACAACCGTTCTGACTGAACAAATTTCAGGAATTCGCGTGGAACGCAAATTCATGACCTGCTGCGTTCGGACATAGGTGACCATTCATCCCTGGCTTCAGCGCAGCGTGAAGCGGGAGCCAGATGATGAGTCGGGACCGGCTGGGGCTTGTTGGGTATGGCAATAACGGCATCGCCGATACGAGCAAGCGTAGCACGACTCCACACTGGCTGATGGTGGAACGCATCTTCAGGATTTGGTGCAGTCATTTGCTTCCTGCCGTGTTATCCGCGCCCGTCCACGCCCCTCTTCCGGTAACGCTTTGAATCTTGTGCATCGAACAAAAAAAGCCGACGTGCCCAAAGCACCCTGCGGTGCGGTCACATCGGCTTATTCACTGACGGGCCTCCCAGTGTGGGTGGGCTTGCCCTTCATGTAATCTTCCGTAAGAGCCACCGTTATCGGTCTTGTAACCGTGAAAGCCAAGGGAACTCCTGACGAGACATGCTGCCCGAGGTCGTGTCGTATGTTGACGTCATGTCTGTCTCCTTCCTGAGAACGCCATTCCCGATGGAATTGGCAATTTGGCAAAATGGCGATCACAGAGACTGTCTGATTTCACGGCGCCGCCTGTCGAAAGTTCTCGCTGCCAGCCTGACGATATATTTTTTCTGCATCGGGAACCCTCCATGGTTCGAGCAAAGTTCCCGGAAGATGCGCCAAAAAAAACAAATCACTGCAACCCTAAGTTTCCGCTCTGACACAGCACAAGCCTGTCACTTGTGGAACGGATTCGTCCCCTCGGGGGGATCTGAGCCATCAGATTGACGACCGCCAGTCGGTGACAAGTGAGTCCCGCTCATTTCAATGAAGGGAGCAGCAACAGACATTATGTCTGCACAATTACGGCAGAAAACGCTGACAAGAGGCTGATTTCGGCATGGCCCCACTTCTGTACGCCACGAGTCATCGGGGCCAGAACAACCCGGCTGGGAAGAGTGAGATCATGCAGAGTGAATGGTTGAAAAAGCTGACTGTTCGACATGTTTAATCCAATCTGATTCAGGAGTCGTTGATTTTCGGCAGTGAAACGTTGAGGGTTACAGGTGGCAGCCCGACGACGTGCGGTGGCGAGTTTCGTTACGAACGAGGCTTCGATGTCGCCCGGCGGTTATCCAGACTCATGGCCCCCGATCCATTGAAGATCAGAAAGACCATCGTGCCCATCAGAGACAGATTCTTCATGAACTGAATCATCTGCATCTGCTGTTCCTGACCGGCAAATTTCCAGAAGTCGTGGAAGTAGTAAGTCGTTAGGACAAGAAAGATAAGCAGCAGTCCGGCACCGATGCGGGCTTTGAAGCCGGCGATGAGGGAGAGGCTTCCTGCAATCAGGAACACGATGGCTCCGACCAGCATGAGCTGCGGCAGCGGTACGCCTTCGGAAGCCATGTAGGCGGCGACGTCATTGAACTTCGGAATCTTGTTGCCGACCGCACTCATCAGAAAGATTGTCGCGATCATAATCCGGCCCAGTATCGTGCCGATTCCCTGGATTAAGTTTTTCATCGAACGTTTCCCTTCAGAAAAATTGTGAGTTCACGCGAGATCAAACAGCATGATCTCTGCGTTGCTGGTGGCATGAATGTCGAGCGTGTGCTCATCGCTGACGGCTGCTCCATCACTCGTCTGCAGAACAGTACCGTTGAGCGACACGCTGCCTCGGAGCACCTGCAGCCAGGCGTGGCGACCAGCGTCCAGTTCGTGTCGAAGGTCCTGATCGGCATCCAGCGAGGCGAGATAAATGCGAGCGTCCTGATGAATCAGCAGTGAGCCCTGGGCGGCATCGCGGGAAGCGACCAGACGCAGCGTGTTGAGTCGCTCGCTTTCCGGAAATCGCTTCTGCTCGTAACTGGGCTCGATGCCCTTCTGTTCCGGGAACAACCAGATTTGATAGAGATGTACTGGCTCGCTGTCTGACGGGTTGAATTCACTGTGGGTGATCCCCGTTCCGGCCGACATGCGCTGGAACTCCCCGGGACGCAGCACTTCGCCGTTGCCCATCGAATCTTTGTGTTCCAGAGCACCTTCCAGCACATACGTGACAATTTCCATATCACGATGCGGGTGAGTTCCGAATCCCTGTCCCGGTGCCACCACGTCTTCGTTCATCACACGTAGCGAGCGGAACCGCATGTGTTCCGGATCCTGATACGTCGAGAAGGAAAATGTGTGCCACGTGTCGAGCCAGCCGTGACTGGCATGGCCACGGTCTTTCGCCTTTCGAATGCTGATCATTGGACTCTCCTCCGTTTCAGTTTTTGGTTGAGACAATCTCACGTCACGACAGTAACTTACATGTAATGTATATGAGTAAATAAAAACTCAGTCGTTGTCGTCAGCCAGGCTTTGCCGGGCTTTCTCCAGCAGCCGACTCAGTTCCTTCAGTTCTCTTTGAGACAGGTGCCCGATCAGGTTCTTTTCCAGTGTCTGCACGGGTTCATCCATCTCTTTCAGCAGTGCTTGCGCTTTATCGGTCAGTTCGATGTAGACGACACGCCGATCCTGAGTGCAGCGTTCCCGCTCGATCAGTTCCTGTTTTTCCAGTCGGTCCAGCAGCCCGGTCATTGCCGGTACGACCTGAATCATGCGGGTTCCAATTTCGAGACAAGGCAGCGGTTTGCCTTCACCTCGCAGAATCCGCAGGACGTTGTACTGGGAGGGCGTGAGACCAAACTGTCGAAACAAGCGACCCAGCCGATTCTGAAACTGATCACTGGTCCGCAGAATGTTCAGGACAGCTTCCTGCTCCGGCGCAGCAAACGGCTGCTTTTTCTTGAGTTCTTTCTGTAGCCGGTTGCTGGTCATCGTTGAATCCCTCGCTCAAATGCCTCATGCGAACTTACATTACATATAAGGTATCGTCATGTCAATCAGTATTTCGATAAGGAATCCAGGGAAAGTTGATCAGCAGTCGACGGGCCAGTTATCAGTCGGACGCAAAACTGAAATGGAATCGAACTGACCTGACGCCGTTGCCGACCGACAGGACGCCGTTGCCGGATCGATCGATTTACACGACAGGCCCGAACTGGGATGCCAATCCTCTGATACGGCAGCAGCTGGGCTCGATCGATAATCCCGAGCTGAGTCTCTATCGAATCGTGCCGAACCAGGTACGATTCATGCGCGAGTGGGACCTGAAATATCACGACGTGCCAATACAGGCTTGAATAACAGCAAAGCCGATTCCTATCGGTCACTGCCGCAAACGTCGAATGACAAGAAGCGTCCGCAGGATTAACCGCCGAAGTCGTCGTAGCGGATATTATCTGGTTCGACGCCCAGGTCATCCAGCATCTTGAACACGGCTGAGTTCATCATCGGTGGACCGCAAAGGTAGTACTCGATGTCCTCGGGAGCCGGGTGATCCTTCAGCGCGTTTTCCAGAACCACCTGATGGATAAACCCGACATAGCCAGTCCAGTTGTCTTCGGGGAGCGGATCCGAAAGAGCAATGTGGAACTTGAAGTTCGGAAATTCTTTCTCGATCTCGCGGAACTGTTCGACGTAGAACAACTCGCGCAAACTTCTTCCACCATACCAGTAAGTGACTTTTCGGTTGGTCTTCAGATTCTTGAACAGCTCGAAAATATGGCTGCGGAGCGGGGCCATACCGGCTCCCCCGCCGATATAGACCATTTCCGCATCGCTGTCGTTGATGAAGAACTCGCCGTAAGGACCAGAGATCGTCACTTCGTCGCCGGGTTTCAGGCTGAAGATGTACGACGACATTTTACCTGGAGGCGTTCCTTCCGGTGACCTCGGCGGTGGCGAAGCCACTCGGACGTTGAGCATGATGATGCCCTGTTCACCCGGATAATTAGCCATCGAGTAGGCTCGAACAACCGGCTCGTCCACTTTCGAAACGTACTGCCAGATATTGAAGCGGTCCCAGTCTTCGTGGTACTTCTCTTCGATATTGAAATCTTTGTAATGGACGACGTGCGGAGGTGCTTCAATCTGGATGTAACCGCCGGCTTTAAAGTCGACCTGCTCGCCTTCCGGAAGTTCCAGCACGAACTCTTTAATGAACGTCGCGACGTTTCTGTTCGATTTGACTTTGCATCGCCATTTCTTCGTTTCGAAGACTTCTGGCGGCACCTCAATCTTCATGTCCTGCTTGATGGCGACCTGACAGGATAGGCGGCAACCTTCGCGTGCGTCCTTCTTGTTAATGTGGCCGGTTTCGGTGGCCAGGATCTCGCCGCCACCTTCCAGAACATGAACTTTGCACTGGGCGCAAGTACCACCACCACCGCACGCGGAAGAAACGAAAATTCCCTGAGAAGACAGCGCGTTGAGCAGCTTTCCACCGGCTGGAACTTCAAGAACTTTCTGATTGTTGACCGTGATCTTCACGTTGCCACTGGGCACAAGAAAGCCACGTGCCTGCAGAATCACCCAAACGAGTGTCAGGACAATTCCAGTAAACATGAAAACGCCGAGGAAGATTTCCATCGTTCGTCCGCGTGCTTTTCGATAAGGGCTCAGCTTGATTTGACATTAAGTCCATCGACTTTGGATGCCATTCACAAGCTGTTCGAAATTAGAGCTGGATTCCGCCGAGTGCCATAAAGGCCATCGCCACCAATCCGACGGTAATAAATGTGATCCCCAGCCCTCGCAGGCCTTCAGGGACATCGCTGTATTTCAGTTTCTCACGAATTCCAGCCAGTGCGGTAATGGCCAGTGCCCAGCCAACGCCGGTGCCGATTCCAAAGTCAACGCTTTCCCAGAAACTGTAGTCACGCTCGACCATGAACAGCGTGCCGCCGAGGATGGCACAGTTCACTGTGATCAGAGGCAGGAAAATCCCGAGTGAGTTGTAAAGAGCCGGGAAGTAGCGATCGAGAGTCATTTCGAGAATCTGAACCATGGCCGCAATCGTGCCGATGTAACTGATCAGTCCAACGAAAGTCAGATCGACGCCGTCGAGGCTTGGTGACACCCAACTCAGACCGCCTTCCTTCAGCAGATGCTGAAAGATGAGGTTGTTCATGGGAACGGTGATCGACTGAATGACAATCACAGCGATGCCCAGCTTGAATGCCGTTTTTACATTCTTGGAAACAGCCAGAAAGGTACACATGCCGAGAAAGAAGGCGAGCGCCAGGTTCTCAACAAAGCAGGCTTTCATAAAGAGGCTCAGATAGTGTTCCATCTGATTGTCCTCGAAAAACAGTTAAAGGAAGTCGCAGTCAAATCTTCAGCTTCAGAAACTTCTCAGGCCGGCTCGACCTGATCTTTTTTGAATGTTCGAATCGTCCAGATAATCAGACCAATCAAAAAGAAGGCGCTCGGCGGCAGCAGCATCAGGCCGTTGGGAACGTAATCCGTCAAAATGATTCCGTCGGCTCCGAGAATCGGGTGTCCGAGCAGCTGGCCTTTGCCGAGCAGTTCCCGGAATGTGGCAACGACGATCAGAATAAAGCTGTATCCCAGTCCGTTGCCCACACCATCGAAGAAGCTCATCGAAGGGCTGTTCTTCATCGCGAAAGCTTCCGCGCGTCCCATCACGATACAGTTGGTGATGATAAGCCCAACAAAGACCGACATCTGCTTGCTGATGCCAAAGAAGTAGGCTTTCAGGAACTGGTCAACAAGAATCACCAGCATGGCAATGATTGTCATCTGAACGATGATTCGGATGCTGTTGGGAATGTAGTTGCGAATCATCGCAATGGAAGCGCTGGACAGACCGGTAACCAGCGTCACGGCAATAGACATGGCCAGAGCGGTTTCCAGCTTGGTGGTCACCGCCAGCGCTGAGCAGATTCCGAGAATCTGCAACGCGATGGGGTTATTCTTGATGATTGGATCAAGCAGGACGTCTTTTGTCGTGGGTTCAGCCATTGCTGTCTCCCTCAGCCGCAGAGGACGTTGGGGTAGTTGCTGCTCGTTCGGCACGAAGCTGATACAGGTATGAACCGAAACCGTCCGGCCCCAGCCAGTATCTGACCAGGGATGTCACACCGTTCGAGGTGATTGTCGCACCACTGAGTCCGTCAACTTTGTGTTCAGCCTGAGGTGTCTCAGGAGTCACATGGCCTTTCGCGACCTGAATGGTCGGAATGGGCAGGTGATCAGGAGATGCTTTTTTAAGATCAGCAGCATCGAATGCACTCTTGCCGGGCCAGAGCGCCTTCCAGTCGGGATTCTCGACTTCTCCACCAAGTCCTGGAGTCTCTCCGTGCTGATAGAAGGTGATGCCTCGTATCGTCTGCCCGTCGGCGTCGACGGCAATAAAACCGTAAAGAGTCGACCACAGACCTTTGCCATAAATTGGCAGGATGACCTGATCCAGGTGTCCGTCATCTTTGCGGATTTCGTAAGCGATTGTGTAAATCTCTCGTCGAGCGATCTGGGGCAGAGCACCAGGCGGATTCACTTGAATGCTGTCGTGCTCTTTCTTCGCTGCCTTTTGAGGATCGTACGTTTTGAGATCAATCCCTTCTTCAGAAGGATCAGCAATCTGTGGCCGCTTTGCGGCGAGTTCAATCAGAACCGGCTCAACGACCTTAAACTGCGACGCGACGGATCGACCTTCGTCAAACAGTCCCGCAACTTTCAGAATGTTACGCTGAATGTCGAGTGTTTTCTGAATCTGCTGTGCAGGCCTCAGTACAACTGCCGCGGTCGACACCAGCACCGAACACACCAGGCAGAGGCAGGCAGCAACGATCATTGTCTGTTTAGGAGATTCACTTTGCATTGCGGGCGAGCCTCCGTTTGATGTTGCCCTGAACAACGCAGTAATCGATCAGTGGGGCAAAGACGTTGCCAAACAGAATGGCCAGCATGATACCTTCCGGATAAGCCGGGTTGATGACTCGAATCAGGATGGTCAGCGCTCCGATCAACGCTCCGTAGACCCATTTTCCGCGTTCGGTCATCGCCGCGGAGACCGGGTCGGTGGCCATGAACACCGTTCCGAACGCAAAACCACCAACACTCAGATGCCAGTAC
>JABMPE010000175.1 GCA_013203845.1 Rhodopirellula sp.
GCGATAATTGTATTTGTCCTGGCCACGAGGTTCCCGCACCTGGGCAACCACCTCAGTTCGTCCAGTTTCGTTGTTCGTGAAAATGACACTGATCTGCGTTTCGTCCTTGTCCGGAAGCTGGATCTGAAAATAAACCGAGCAACGCTGGCCAGGTTTTGGAATATCAAACTTCAGCACGTCAAACGTCACGGCTACGTCGAAGTCACCAGTTACGGTCTTCATCACCGATGCACCGGCGGATGTCCAGTTGTCAGTGCCCGGCGCAACGATCAGAAGTCCGCCATTGTCTGCTTTCCATGGACTCAGATCAGTCCATTGTCGCAGAAGCGTTTCCGGGGGAGCCTGCTTTGCAAAGTCCCATGAGAATTTCGACTTCAGTTGGTCACGTTTTTTGTTCAGTTGGATAAGTTGCGAATCGAAATCCTCGACGGCTCGGCCTGAGAGTTCTTCCGCTTTGACGAGAAGCTGACTCCAGACAACACTGACTTCGCCACCTTCCTGATAAATCTGAGCCAAGAGTCGCAGACCTTCGAGCTGAATATCGTCGGTTGCTGTCTCACGCTGGGCCAGAAGCTGGAAGTGCGGAGAATCGCCTTCTGCCGTCATGAAGTACATCTGGTTGCCGCGCCGGGACAGTCGAAGCCGGCCTGATGTTTCTTCCATCGGGATCGTGCCGAAGTATTCGCGACGCTCGCCTTCGACCTGCCGTCCGACCTGCAAGCATTGAGCGACATGCTCGTGTAGATCGTTCGCCTGGTGCTTGTGTCTTTTGATAATCGACGATTCGTCAGCCGTCGCGTTATCCAGCAATGAGATCAGCATCAGGTTGCCGTGGCCGTTTTCCACCGCCGTTGATTCGAAATCCCGGTAGGTTGCGGTCACGTCGAAGTCGCCATGAATGCGTAACCGGGGAGCGATTGTCGCGTTGCGATATCCGCCGGTTCCTGGTCGAGTTGCCAGGACGCCGTTTTCGACGTGTCTGATGTGCGCTTGCGAGTCGCCTCGCAGAATCGCAAACTGCTCCAGCGGCAGGCCAGCCTTGGCGAAATCATGCTCGAAGACCGCAGTCAGTTGCGCAGCATCGCGATCGAGAAATCCAGTGTCATCAATGGCGAGTTCCTGCTCGGCCAGCGTCGGCAGTTCACGCGGCCAGTCACCTTTCCAGACGATATTGCGGACGCGAGCCTGCGTTTCGTCCGCGAAGTGAAACAGTCCGAAGGTCCGCTGATTCGTCGGCTCCAGAACTCGCTCGTAGATGCTCTGCCCGTTCAGCACCAGCGTGACCGTGTCGCCGTTTAATTGAAGTTGCAGACGGTTCCAGTCACCAGCTTTCAGCGGTAACTGTTGCGGACCTCGGCGATTGTCCGGCTCGTCGAAGACGTTCGCCGGGCTGAGTTCAGATCGCTCATATTTTCCGTCTGTAACCCAGTGAACTTTCACGCCGTCAGGTGTCAGCAGAAACGTCAGCCGATCGAGTGCGGGGTGCGTCAGAATATCTCCTGGCGAGTAAAAGAATTCATAGTCGATGGTCCCGTCTTCCACCATCGGCCGGTGATATCGAAGGAGCCGCTCGCGGTATGCTGGCAGTTCAGTATCCGGGTCATTTTTGGGGGGCGGACTGTTGAACGCTTTTAAGAGGGAATTCAGAAAATTGCCCGGTCTGGACGAGCGTGCTCCGATGATTTCGCCGCCATTGTCAGTTCCCCCCACTTGTTGCCAGTCCCCGTTTTGTCCACCGACGGGGCGGTCGTAGTACGATAGCCAGCCGCGGAAATTCGCATCAACGGACAATCGAACTTCTTCCGGGATGATCGGTTGTCCGATGATGCGCAGATTGCGAACAGCTCCGTCCTGGCGAGGCGGGCTGCGGATTGCTATCCACGGATCGTGATCGGGCGACACCCGTTCTTCACGAACCAGACGACCGTTGAAATACGTTGAGACAACCTGATCCCGCGAGACGACGCGGTAGTGAATCCAGTCTTTGGTCTTTGTAAGCGGTGGTGAAAATTCGACCCGCGGCAATGACGTGTGAAAGTTTCCGACGTCGTAGCCGGCGTGAGTGTAAACCGGCGCCACCCACGTCCCACCAACCATCAAATGGCTGTCTCGCCAGCCGAAGCCCGAGACATCACCTTCTACTTCGAAGTTACCTCGCAACGGCGTGTTGAAGTAAAGATAGTCGTCATCGTGACTGGCAATATTTTCAACGTGGCCTGGTCGGAAGTCCCAGCGGGCTTGTGGACAACCGGGTCCGCGAGTTGCCGCCGTCGTGCGAGACGCGGCCGACCACTGCTGCATGGGTTTCGTCGAAATCGGCGTTGCCGGATCCTCGGTTGCCGTGATCTCGTATGCCCGCACTCGTCCCAGCATTGCCGCAACGTGTCGCTTGGGCGGAGTGCGAAACCACTCAGCACGCATCCACGGCAGATAAGCATGCAACGCATCAGTTACCGCCTCACGAGTCGACGAACAATCCAGACATCGACCCAACACGAGCAGCTCCGCTGAGGTCGGTTCGCTGCTGTCTGATGTCTTGATCGGTTTGAGGCGCAGAAACTCGTCCAATCTTGCCGATGCCGCAGCGTCGCGCTGATGAGCCAGTTCGATGAGCGTCAGCATGGCCGCCTGATGAAAGGCGGCGTCAGTCTGATCGTTCGCAGCCCAACCGATCATTCGATCATGGACGTCGTCGAGTTGACCGAGTGCCTTCGCCACGTCGACCAGATCGAACACGGGCGAAACAATGTTTCCGCCGCTTTGCAGACGCGTTCTGCTGTTTGAAGAGCGGGGCTCCAAAGAGGGAACGCCAGTCTCCAAAGGGAAGTTTTCGATCGCCTGAGCAGAAGTGACTGGAGCAGGATCCGTCGGCGCGAATGCGTACTGCATGCGCAGCGTGTCGTGGTCACCGTTCGGCAGCACCCAGTCCAGCAGAAACGGGTATCGCTCTTCGGCGGGTAATTGCATCGCATGTTGATGGACATCAAGAGCCGTGTTCTCCACATGCTGTTCGGCGAAGATGGCACTCAGCGCGAGCTGGTCGTTAGCGAATAGGGGAACAGGGTTCATCAGCGCGGCGGAAACAACGAGGAACGCTGCAACTCCAGCAGGCATCAAGAGACCTTCCACAATAATGTTACGCACGTCGATGTCAGGCCGATCGGACAGCCGATCATCGTTATTCGTTCTGGCTGAAAGGTTACTCATTGCGGAATGTCGATCTCAGTCTTTGGCTGTTGTGGACTCATCGCGAGTTGAATGAACAACCAGTTTCTTCAGAGTCAGGTCCGTCGTGTGATCTTTTCCCGATGCCACGAATTTCAGATTAAAACCAACGATCAGCGTCTCGGCTGAACCGGGGACATCAGCGCCGAACGATCGCACAGTCACTCCGCTCAGCAGCGTCAGTATCAGTAGCAGAGCAGCCACACTTCGAGCACCGTTGAGCACGCATTCCACGACATGAGTATTGACCTGCGGCATTGGGCGGCTGGCAGTCGAGCCCTGGCGAGCACCCAGTTCGCAGCTCTGGTGGCTCGCTGAAGCTTGTCCACCAGCCGCCCGGACGCTCGATCTCTTATGCGCTGAAAGCGTACCTGGCGGACAGGAACTGTCTTCCCGATCAGACTGTGCTGGTGTTTTCGGTCCTGAGATGACCACACTGCTTCCCTTATCCACTGATGTCGCCGGCTACGACTCTCGCTGACTATATCTATCAATGCTGTTTCAGTCGCACCTTCTGCCGAATTCACGCAGCGAATGTTCGCGCTTCTAACCATCAGGAACCTGATCGTCATTGATCCGGTTATCGGGTGACGGTCTGAAATTTCCCGGACCAACCGAGTTTCGAGAATACTGTAAGTCACATATACATTGATGCTTACGGCTGAGTGTGCCGGTTGCCGTTTAAAAAACTACAGGCATCAATGCATGAAGTTGCGGTTGGTAGCGACTAATTCCCTGCAAGTCGAAAAGAACCTCACGAGCGGCTCATCCGCTGACAATTCTCACTGAGGCCATTTTGAACGATTCACTCCTAGTTCAGGGACTGCGAGAGCGGAAGCCAGCGGCAGTGCAGCATTTAACCGAATGCTTTCTGCCGTCTGTGTGGCGGTTTGTGTATGCACGTGTCGGTAGAGATCCGCATCTTGCCGAAGACATCGTCAGTGAAACCGTGTTGGCGCTGATTCGGGCGGCTTCCGATCCGGAAGCAGATATCAGTAATCCCGGCGGCTGGCTGAGGTCAGTCGCCAGCAATAAGGTCAACGATCACTTCAGAGCGGCAGCTCGCGTGCAGCATCTGATTGACCAAGCCAGGCAGACAACAGAGCTCGCCGACTTCGACGAGCCTTCGAGAAATCAGGAACAGGAAGAACGGCGAGCGGAAATCCGCAGCGTCATGGATGGACTGCCGGATCAGTATCGACTGATTCTGGAATGGAAGTACATCGACAGGTTGAGTGTGCGATCGATTGCGGATCGCATGGACGTTTCAGAGAAGGCGGCGGAGTCGGTGCTGTTTCGAGCTCGGCGGGACTTTCGAGACCGGGTTCTGAGAGTCGATCAGGAAGATTCACGGTTGAGTAAAAACGGAGCGGGCGGGCAGGAAAAAGACCAGGAAAAAGTCAGTGACGACCAGACGGGGCAGCAGTCAGAGAAAGCGGCAAAAGCTGCTGCCCAGGGGAGTTGTGAGTGGTAACCAGAATGTCTGCTGTTGAGGCGATTAGAACGAGCTGATTCGAGACGATCCCGTCGTTTGAAGACGGGAACCCGGTTGCGACCTCAGGTTGGTCTGCCCGGAGCAGTCACAAAGAAGTAGACATGGCGAATTCGAGATGAACGAACCAGGCAATTACGAGCACTCATCGATCGCGACCGACGATCCGAAACTGGAATCGTTGCTGACCGATGCGTACGACGCTCCATCAATGCCTCGATCGCTGCTGAAGCGGATTGATCGTGGCGTCGCCGCCGAGTGGGGTGAGTCTCCGGGACTTGTTCCGGACGTCGCCGGACGCTGGACGAAGCCAATGGCTCGTGCAGCACGATGGGCGCGAACAGTTCCGGTTGCCGCCTGCGTCGCGATGGTCGTCATTCTGGGCGTCATGCTGAACGGCAATGACCAGGCTTACGGCTGGGCGTCCATGATGCAGGCTCTGGCGGAGCGAGGCATTATTCAGGTGGAGGACGAAAACGGTTCACGCTGGATTTCTCTGTCAGAAGGCGTTCTTGGCGAGCGTACCGCCTCTTCAACACGACTTCTCGATGTTAGTCAGCAGGTGGTTCTGGAGCGATTCGAAGGAACGTCGGAAGTTCGACGTCGAAATCTCGCGAAGACAGTTTCTGTATTCAGTCGTGATGAGCTGATGCTTGGATTTTTGCTTGGAAACACGTTCGCCAAAGAAGAGTCCAAACGACTCGATGGCGTGCGTCTTGTCGATGAAAGTTGGGATTCCGTTACTGTTGCAGGCGTTGATCAGGTCTCGCTGACGGTGGCGTTTGAAACGGCCGCTGCAGAACGCTTCGAGCTTGGTATCACGGTTGATCCGGAATCGAAGTTGCCTTCGAAGTTCGAGCTACTGAACGACGACGCGCAAGCTGAAATGCTGACGTTGACCTATCCTGTGGCGACGGTCGCCGCTCTGCGTGAGCAGGAATTTCCGTCTGGCCTGCTGATTGTCGATGTTGACCAGGACGGCACCCCGCTGAACCGCATCGCGACTAAAGAAGGTTCTGCCTCGGCGGAAAAGTCACAGCCGGATTCGATCGCTGCCGTGGATCGTTCGGCGAATAAGGCGAACAAACTGCCGGATGCAGATCTGAAAAATAAGCCGCTGGATGTGGCTGCGGCGGCTTTGCAGTCGTTCAAAGCGGCGCCTTCTGAGTGGAAAGCCGTCACCCCTGTCAGTGCGGCGACGGCTGAAATGGTTCGTCGAATTGACGAGGTGCTGGCTGACCTGTGGCAGGCCAACGGCGTCACTCCCACGGAGCTTGCTGACGACGGTGAGCTGCTGCGGCGCGTCTACCTGGACCTTGCCGGTCGAACGCCGAGCGTCAGCGAGGTGCGAGCGTTCATGGCTGACCAGGCTCCGGATCGGTTTGAGCATCTTGTCGATCGACTATTGAAGAGTCCCGATCATGCGTCTCACATCGCGACGGTCTGGCGATCGTTCCTGATTCCTGAAGGCGTTGATCTGACGGCGTTCGGTGGTGTGGAAGCTTTCGATCAATGGCTGGCCGAACGCTTCTCCAGCGATGATTCCTACGACAAAGTGGTTCGCAGTCTGCTTCAGGCGGACGGTCGGCTGGTGCGTTCCGGTCCGCTGCTGTTTTACTCGGCGGCGAAACTCGATCCGGATCAACTGGCTTCTCGAACGGCTCGCGTCTTTCTGGGCATGCGTCTGGAATGTGCTCAGTGTCACGATCATCCGTTCGAACCGTGGGCTCAGGATGAGTTCTGGGGCTTTGCTGCTTTCTTCGCTCGAATTTCACGACCGAAAGGCACGCTGGAAAGTGTGTCGACCGTCATGCGGGTCAGCGACGTCGACCATGGCGAAGTCATGCTGCCGGATACGGACACCGTGATTGCCCCGAGGTTTCTGGACGGCTCGGAATTTCTCGAGGGTGCAGGGGCTCCCGCTCGCAGGGAGCAGCTGGCTGACTGGTTGACTTCCGCCCGCAATCCTTACTTCGCCAGAGTGACGGCCAACCGCATCTGGGGTCAGTTGTTTGGCAAAGGGATTGTTGATCCGATCGATGACTTCGGGGCACAGCATCAACCGAAGTCGCCGGAACTTCTTGACCTGCTGGCTGGCCATTTTGTGGGCACCGACTTCAGCCTGCGAGAACTGTTTCGGTCAGTGGTTCTTTCGAAGGCGTATCGCCTCTCCAGTGGGGCAGCGACGATCGACGGAAACCGAGCCGACCTGTTCGCTCAGATGAATATCAAAACGCTGACGGCCGAGCAGGTTTACGACTGCATTTCAGTGGCGACGCTGCTTGACTCCGGAGCGGCGAGTGACCCGATGACCTTCAACGTTGCTCGTATCGGTAACTCGTCGCGTGCTGAGTTCATTCAACAGTTCCGCACGCCGGTCGGACGCAACACGGAATATCAGGGCGGTATTCCGCAGGCGCTCACTCTGATGAATGGCGGTCTGATTGAAGGTGCGACCGGCTTATCGAGCAGCGGTTTGCTGAAGTCTCTGGAAGCTCCTTTCTTCACGAATGACGAACGTATCGAAGTGCTGTACCTCGCCACGCTGTCGCGAAAACCTCATCCATCGGAGTGGGAACTTCTGGACGGCTACATCAGCGACGATGCGAAAGGTGCCGAGCTTCAGGAAGGACTGGCTGACATTCTGTGGGCATTGCTTAACAGCGCCGAATTTACACTGAACCACTGATGGATCCGTGGAAGTTTCATTTCGCAGTCATAAGGGGGGTAAGGCTGATGCTTGCTTACCGAATCGCACAATTCTTTTGTTATGTCTGCGGCGTCGCGTTTCTGCTGTTGGCGTTGCAGGAACGTTCTCAATTGCAACTGTCGGAAGTTGAGGCGTTTACGACGTTGTTACTGACAGTCTGCGGCACGCTGCTCTTTATCTGTATCGGATCAGTGGGCGGCGTTGCCGGAGCAATTGAGCAACGGCAATCGAGTAGTGAGTAGGGTGGGTCTGGCCCACCAGTTTCGTTGCGGTGGGCCAGGCCCACCCTACCTACGGCGGTGACTATCCCTCTGGCTGTCAGCCAACAGGAATTAATAACCATGACCAGTAAACTTTCCCGACGACGTCTGATGTCAACACTGGCGGCCGGAATTGGCGGAGCCAGCGTCAGCGGCTGGTTTCCTGCCTTTGCCGATCAACTGGTGAGCAACCCCAAACGCCAGCGGCACTGTATCCTGCTCTGGATGAGCGGATGTCCAACTCAGACCGACACGTGGGATCTGAAGCCGAATCACGAGAACGGCGGCGAGTTCAAAGAAATTCAAACGGCTTCGCCCGGACTTCGATTCGGCGAACATCTGCCGAAACTGGCGGAAATGTCAGACAATCTGGCCGTGTTGCGAGGTCTCAGTACCAGGGAAGGCGATCACGGTCGCGGCACGTATCTGATGCGGACGGGAAGGGTGCCACTGGGGCCGATTCAGTATCCAAGTATCGGAGCGTCACTCGCCAAACAGCTTGGTAACAAAGAGCTGGCTCTGCCGGGTTATGTCAGTGTCGGGCCATTTCGAGCGTTCAATCAGGATGCTTTTGGAGCCGGTTTTCTGGGGCCTCGGTTTGGACCGTTGATCGTCGGAGCGTCGGACATTCCTGGAGCGATGGCCAATGGGGCTCAGGGATTTCCCGAATTGAGAGTTCAATCACTCGATCGAGCCGCCGGCATCGACGAAGCCCGCATGAAAAAAAGACTGGACATCTGGAAGAGCCTTCAGAACGATTTCCTGAAGACGCGTGCTGGAGCCGCGAAGACTCACAATACGGTTTACCAGGGAGCGGTCCAGCTCATGAACAGCAAGGACGCCGAAGCGTTTGATCTTTCGCAGGAACCGGAAAAACTTCGCGAAGAATACGGTCGCACGGTTTTTGGCCAGGGATGCCTGATGGCTCGGCGTTTGATTGAACGAGGAGTTGCGTTCGTGGAAGTTTCGCTCGGAACGAGCAGCGGCGGACCTGGCTGGGACACGCACACGGACAACTTCAACGCCGTGCAGCAACTGTCGGCCAACCTCGACGCCGGCTGGGCCACGCTGATGAAAGACCTCAAAGATCGAGGTCTGCTGGAATCGACAACAATCATCTGGATGGGCGAATTCGGCCGCACTCCGCAAATTAACGCGAATGCAGGCCGGGATCATTTCCCAGGAGCCTGGTCAGCGGTGCTGGCGGGCGGCGGTATCGCTGGCGGACAGGCGTTCGGAAAAACGAGTGACGATGGAATGGAAGTCGTCGATGGAGAAGTTGATGAAGAGGATTTGCTGACAACATTGTGTCACTCGTTGGGGCTGGCAAAGGCAGCCAACATGGCACCGAGCGGCCGTCCGATTCCTCTGGCCGAAGGCAAGGCGATCAAGGCGGTGCTGGCGTGAAAAGTGACGGCGTACATAAAAACAGTCGGCGTCGTTCAGCGTCGAGGCGGCACAGGTCGAACCGATTTCAGACGCATCGCCTGAAGCGAGGCCGGTATGGAAGCATGAAAGTTTCCCTGGTTGTCGGCCTTGTTGCCGCGTTCGTCCTGGTCGATTTTCACGTGTCGGCGACCGATGCCGTATTACCTTTGTCGGCTCCTGTGAAGGTGCTGCCCCAAACGAACGCCGAACAAACTTCGATGGCGATGCAGAACCCAGGCATTCAAAGGCCGCGACCTCAGCCGACGACGCCGGGAGGGAAGCTGCCGCAGTATCAGCTCGGACACCATCACCGTACGATTCCCACTGAGGCGGAGTTACACGATCCGCGTCTGAGATTGATCCTTGCTCTACCGTCGATGCCCATCCTGATTGACGCCGTCATCACGATCGACGGCGAGCCGTACCTGATGGCTCGCGAACGTCGGATCCAGCAGATCCTGGAAGATGCCGCTCGACCGGAACCCTCGGTTATTGAAGAGCCTCCCCAGTCTGCCACCGCTCAGGATGAAAACGTCACGGCTGTTGAGACGGCGAAAACGGCGGAGACTGCAGAAGCCGCGCCCGCTTCTGAACGGAAACCAGATTCGGAAGGAATCGAGTCCGAAAGTTCCGATAGCGGGACGTCGACTCCGCCAGATGGTGACTCCGCCTCGAAAGACGAACCGGATTCTGAGAACAGGAACGAAACAAAATCCGAATCGGAAGGAGCAGACAAAGAGCCGAAGGCCGAACCCGTTTCTCCGCCAACGGTGCCCGAGTACGTACTGCCCGCGACGGAATCCGAACGGCTTCGTCGATTCATCGCTGCGACGGGTGAAGCGGCCTCTGCCGACGAAGTTCGCTGGTTACTGACCAACTGGGTCGACGGTCCCGTTCTGTTGATGCTGAATGACAACTTTCAGCGATTCCGAGCGAACCAGCGGCCAGTGTTCAACGTGCTCGACGCGGATCGCGATGGCATGATTTCCGCCGATGAATTATCGAATGCCGTCACGGCTTTCGAGAAATGCGATTTCAACCGCAACGACATTGTTGAGTACACCGAACTGGCAAAGGTCGCCGCTGATCCTCAATCAGAAAAGTCTCAACATGCGGGTCCTGGTAAACTGATCTTTCGCGTTCCCGACGAAAAATCTGCGGTCGCGATGTATCGCCGCATGGCCGCTCGCTACCCGGCCGCACAAGCTGATGCGGATCCGCTGCTGCCACGCTTTGACGTGAATGCGAATGGAAAATTTGATCCGGAAGAACTTGCCGTTCTGCGCGAAGCGAATCCGGACCTCAGTTTTACCATCACGTTTAACTCGGCAGATCCCACGGCGTCGAGAATCGAAGTCACTGCTGCTGGTTCCGAGTTGGCGGTCGATTCAACTCACGAAGGGGCTGCTGCGGATTCGATCTCGCTGCCGATCGGCGGCACGATCGTCACGTTCTCCGCCGTGCAGTCAGGGAAAAGTGATCAGATTTCGATCGGCGCCGTCAACGACGGATACCCGATGCTGCCGGTTCTGGATCCCAATGAAGACGGACGGTTCACGATTCGTGAACGACGCAGTCTGTTAAAGAGTCTGCAGGCCTTTGATAAGAATCAGGACGGCAGGCTCAGCCAGGAGGAGACGCAGGCCACGATTCGAATCTGCTTTGGTCTCGGACCACACGTGCATCGAGAATTAATTGCCTTGCGTCAGGTGAATCCGAAATCAGAGACACCCGTTGTGGCCGGTCCTGACTGGTTCGTGCGCATGGATCGCAACCGCGACAACGATATTTCACGAAAAGAGTTTCCTGGAACGGAAGAACATTTTCGGAATCTGGACGCTGATCAGGACGAACTGGTCAGTGTGCAGGAAGCGTTGGACTTCGACAAAAGAACTTCCAGGCCGGCGGCTGACTCTTTACCCGCCGCCGAAAAGACCACAGAAAATTCCACGGAAAAGACCACAAACGAAACCGCAATTGAGACGGAATAATTGATATGAATCGCCTCGAAACATCGCCGAAACCCAGTGGTCACCCGAAGGAAAACGGACACGCAAAAAGTGCCATCACGACTTCTGCGGACGTCGCCGAAGCCGTTGATCAGATGCACGAAAAGTTTGCCGAGCTGCGAACTCAACTGGCCGGCGTCATCGTTGGTCAGGAAGACGTTTCAGAGCAACTGTTGATCGCGCTGCTTTGTCGCGGTCACTGCATCCTGCAGGGGATGCCCGGCCTGGCGAAGACGATGCTTGTGTCGACGCTGGCTTCGCTGATCGACATGTCGTTTCGTCGAGTCCAGTTCACTCCGGACTTGATGCCAGGAGACATCACCGGCACTGAAGTTCTGGAAGAAGACCACACGACAGGCAAACGAATCTTCAGATTCGTCGAGGGGCCGTTGTTCGGCAACGTGATTCTTGCCGACGAAATCAACCGCACTCCGCCGAAGACTCAAAGCGCCCTGCTGGAAGCCATGCAGGAGCATCAGATCACCGTGTGTGGCAAAACGTACAAACTGCCCGATCCCTTTTTTGTCCTCGCGACGCAGAACCCTGTCGAAACCGAAGGGACGTATCCACTGCCGGAAGCTCAGCTCGACCGCTTCCTGCTGAAAGTTCATGTCGAATATCCCAGCCGTGAACAGGAGCTGGAGATCGCTCGGCGGCAGACCACTGATTATTCATTTGAAACCAGAACGGTGCTGGATGCCGACAGCCTGCATGCGATGCAGTCACTGGTTCGAGACGTGGTTGTTTCAGATCACGTTTACGCCGCAGCTCTGGATCTTGTTCGCGGGACTCGACCGGACGAAGGCGAGATGCCCGCCGACCTGCAACAGATGGTTCAATGGGGAGCCGGACCACGAGCGACGATCGCGCTCCTGCTGGCAGCCAAAGCTCGTGCACTTCTGAATCGCCGTTGCCATGCGACGACCGGCGACCTGATCGCCGTTGCCCACCCGGTCTTGCGTCATCGAATCATCCTGACATTCAACGCGGAAGCCGCCGGTATCGATGCCGACTCGGTTCTGACCAGAATCATCGACGCAACACCGTCGTTACAGAAACAGGCTGAGAAGAGCTGATGGTTTTAACCACAGAGACACAGAGAAAACAGAAATGAATGACGTAGAGCTCACGGGAGAGGTGATTGGCGCGGCTATTGAAGTACATCGATTTCTGGGACCGGGCCTTCTGGAATCACTTTATCAGAGAAGTCTTGAAAGAGAGTTGGAGCTTCGTGGCATTGAGGCGGCGGCTCAGCACCGATTATCTGTTGAATATAAAGGGTTGAGCCTGGGCGATGATCTGATTCTTGATTTCTATTTCCCGGATCGACTGGTTGTGGAACTCAAGGCGGTTGCAGAATTGGCTCCAGTCCACACTGCCCAGCTAATGACCTACATGAAACTTGCCAGCGTTCCTTTGGGTCTTCTCATCAATTTCAATGTTCCAGTGCTCAAGCATGGTATTAAACGTGTTTCACTTTGAAATTCACCACAGAGACTCAGAGATACAGCGGAAAGTAAGAAGGAACGTCTCTCTTTTCTGCTCTGTGTCTCTGTGCCTCTGTGGTTAAAGACCGCCACATTTCGATCAGTCCACATCCATGCTCAGTCTCTTCCGATCCAAATCGTTATCGAAATCGGATTCGCCAGCCAGCGCGAACGGGGCACCTGCGCCGTCTGCGGAGATTGTCGATCCGCGAGTCATGGATCAGATTGGGCATCTGGAACTTCTCTCACGCACCGTGGTCGATGGCCTGCTGGCCGGGAAACATCGGTCGACAACGAAAGGTGGATGCTGCGAGTTCGCGTCGCATCGCCAGTACGCTCCAGGGGACGAGATTCGGCAGATCGACTGGCAGGTTTACGCGCGGAACGATCGCTACTTCATTCGCCAGTTTGAAGAAGAAACCAACCTGCACGGGATTGTCGCTGTGGATACCAGCGGCTCGATGAAGTTCGGCATGTCAACGGTCAGCAAACTTCAGTACGCCTGCCAGGCGGCGGCTTGTTTGTCGCGTCTGCTGCTGCACCAGCGGGATGCGGTGGGTGCCGTTATCCTGAATGAAAATAAACCATTGTTCGTTCCTCCGAAGCAGCACGCCGCGCACCTTCAGGCGATTCTTGCGGCGTTGCAGTCAGCTCAGTCAGGTGACGGCGGCGATCTCGGCATGCAGATTCGAGCGGCCATTCCAAGACTGCGCCGGCGCGGGATGTTCGTTCTATTTTCCGATTGCTTCGGAGACCTGGTGGAGCTTGGTAAAGCCTTGCGAATTGTCAGAGCCAAAGGTCACGACGTGGTGGTGATGCACGTGCTGGCTCCGGAAGAAGTCCATTTCGATTTTCGACGCTGGTCGTCGTTTCAGTCGCTCGAACTCGCTGGCCAGAAGGTCAATCTCGATCCGGCATCGATTCGCAATGAGTACCTGACACGGTTCCGCAGTTTCCTGGAAGATCTGGAAGAAGTCGTGACAGGTCTGGGAGGCGACTACGTCCGCATGACAACCAATCACGATCTGGCCGATACGCTGGGGTGGTTCCTTCGCAGTCGAATGGCCAGAAGCAAATGACCGCCGGGTATCACTAGAGGAGAAGTTCGAGCGTGAGTTTTCTGAGTATGGCATTCCTGGCCGCACTGCCTCTGGCGGCGGCTCCGATTCTGCTGCACCTCTTTGATCGACGGCGTAACGTCGTGATCGAATGGGGAGCGATGCAGTTTCTGATGGAAGCGGCGACGCGGCGCACCAGTGCCCGGAAACTCAAGCAATGGATTCTGCTCCTGCTGCGCGTGCTGGCCGTTGCCGCTCTGGTGTTGTCACTCGCTCAGCCCATGTTGCCAGGAAACTGGTTCGGCAATACGGAACGCGGCGAGACGATTTTTGTGATCGACAATTCCATGTCGATGCTACGAACGACCGGTGAAATGTCGTTGTTTGATGCCGCCCTCGAACACGCGGCGGAAGTCGTGCAGGACGTGCCAGCGGGAGACTCGTTGCGAATTCTGCTGGCATCGCCGTATCCCACGTGGGCGATGGGCGGCAGCATGCGAGTGGACTCGGGCTTTCGCGAGGTCATCAAAGATGACATGCGGGAACTGCAGCCGACGCACGGTCGCAGCGACCTGTTGTCGGCATTGTTTACGGCGGTGCAGGCCGAGATCGCACCCACTCAGCACAAACGTCGCATCGTGCTGCTGACTGACGGTCAGGGATCGGATTGGAGCATCGCCGACGACGCTGGCTGGAAACGATTTCGCGAACTGCTGGCCGCCGCCCCCATTCCGACTCAGTTGGACGTCGTCGAGCTGGACAAGTCCAGCAAGCCCGTCAGCAACCTCGCCGTCAACAACATCTACGCCAGCCGGACCGTTATCGGTGTCAACAAGTCGTTCAGTCTGACGGCTCAGGTGCAGAATTACGGTCGCGTTACTGCGGCTCCCTGTTCGGTCACCTGGACCATCGACGGTGCCGAAGAGCACGACAGCCAGGTCCCCAGTCTGGATGGCGGACAGGTTCACGACGTCGCCTGGAAATACTCATTTGCGGAAACCGGCGTTTATGCCTTGTCGTGTGCCATCGATTCAAAAGACGAGCTGGCTCCCGACAACGAAGCTACTGTCGTTGTCGAGGTGGTTAACGAAGTGCCGATCATTCTGGTCGAAAGTGCTCCTGACCTCGCGGAAATGCAACGGGATGCTTTTTTCGTCCAGGCGGCACTCGGTTGGCTGGACGGTGAGTCGCTCGACGAGCGAGGCGTTCACGCTCCGACGCTGATGGAACCCGCCCGGCTGGAACGGACCGACCTGCAGAAATACCGAGCCATCGTCGTCCCGAACCTGACGGTGCTCAGTGAAGACATCGTCGCCAGGCTGCATGACTATGTTTCCGCGGGCGGCGGATTGTGGATCGGACTCGGTCCGCGGGCAGACATCGAAGCATTCAATCAACATTTCTTTGCCGACGGCGATGGACTGTCACCGCTGGCGATTGATCGTATCGTTGATGAGGCGTCTCCGCAGACCGACACAGAAGGTCAATCTCAGACGACAAGAATTGATCCGCTGCTGAAAGAACATCCCGCAACAGCCGAACTGGCTGATACGGACCGGCTCGATACCAGTGATATTACGGTTTCGCGTCGGTTCCGTTTCGTGCCACCTCCGGAAGGTGAAGAGGTTTCGGTGCTGCTGGGTCTGACAAACGGCGAACCACTGGCGGTCGAAAAGTTCGTTGGTCGCGGGCGAGTGATTGTGCAATCAATCCCGCTGCGTTTGCAGTGGAGCGAACTGGCCAGGTCGCAGGCGTTTGTCGTGATGGTCCAGGACTGGCTGTCATACCTGACGCAGCCTCAAGCCACTCGGCATAACCTGTCACCCGGCGATCCGTTGTCGGTCCATCTGGCGGACAACAGCAATCGCGAAGCCACGCTGCACACACCGCACGGCGACTCGATCGAACTCACAGCGGACTCTGCCGGTGATGGGGTCGTCTTCCGATCCAGCCGTACGATTCTGCCGGGAAATTACAAGCTCGAAATTGGCACCGCTGGCGACGGAATTCCGTTTCATGTGAACCGTGATCCCAGCGAATCGGACCTGACATCGCTCACCACGGCTGATCGACAGTTGCTGGCGAAAATATCGGGATTCAGCAGAACGACGGGAACCAACACCATCAGCGTCACGAACCAGACCGACCCGTTGTGGCCGATGCTGCTGATGGTACTGGTCGGCCTGATCGCGGCTGAGCTGCTGCTTTCGGGAATAATTTCCCGCGAACGATTCGGTTCTGACCCGATCGCAGAAACGACCGAACTCTGGTCCGAACAACAGACAGGGTTCCCGGCTGATTTCGGCAGAAAGTCGTCGCCTGCATCCACGGTTTCACCTGCTTCTCAGCGCCGTGCTGCAGAGCCGGTTCCACACCAGACAACAATGAACTGACATGCCACCCACAACGACCAGCAATATCGAACGCATCGTGATGGAAGGGCCGATTGGTCTTTCGATGGCGATCGCTGCTGGCGTCGTCCTGCTGCTGGGATTCGGTTGGGCGTTGTGGCACGAGCGCAGAATTCTCGGTCAGCGTCAGACGATTCTGTTCTGGACGTTGCGGGGAATCGCGGTCGGCACTGTGCTCTGGATGCTGCTGGCTCCGGAAAACATTCGAGTTGAAATATCCACGACGCGAAAAGTGGTCGCGGTCATTACCGACGTCAGCGGCAGCATGTTGACCATCGATCCGGCTGGAACGTCAGACGAACTGCGATGGGCGGCGGCGCTACCGGGAGGACGCGACTACTCGCTCACCCGAGCGGTCGATAAATCCATCGCGGCCGTTGGAATGGCCGGGCAGCATCTGCTGAAAGCGGTTGAAGCGATCAGGCAACGAAAACCCGAAAGCGAAGTAGTCGAATTAACGTCCGCCACGAATGTGGCGCTGCAACGAGTTCGACAGCATCTGCAAACAGTTCAGAGCGATGCGGCAGCCGGCAGCCGAGCCGGATCACTCGCCGGACGACTGGTGAAAACATTGGAGGGTTCTGAGTTCGAAGCCTTCACGCAGTTGTGCGTCGCTCTTCAGAAGGGCAGAACTCCGGCGCAGAAAGGCTGGCGAGAAAGTCTGCCGGACCTTGAACACCGTGTTGCCGTGCTGCGGCGATCCCTGCATGAACTCGCCCGGTTTACGGCAGAGGATGAAGCGAAAGTTCTGGCGAAGAATGATCCGTCTCTACTGGCGTCGGTGCGAAAATCGCAACGCATTGAGCGAGTGGCCGGGTTCGTCGGTGGTCTGCATCAGTCGGTTCTGAAATCGGTTCAGGACAAGGCCGACGTGCGACTCAGTTCGTTCGACCAGTCAGTCAATCTTTTGACGGATCAGAACTCGCCGGAAAGTTCACTGCGGCGGTTCTCCATTCGCGACCGCGAAGTCACTGGTTCGGCACTCCGCACAAACGTGACCGGATTACTGGAACAGCTGAATCTGGATCGGCAGGATCAGCCGCTCGCTGCAGTGTTTGTGCTCAGCGATGTCGCGCACAATGAGATCGATCAGGCAAATCCCCGTGAAGTGGCCGCGACGCTCAACAACACTCCGGTGTATGTCGTTCCGATTGGAAACACGCAGCACGTTCGCGATGTTCTGCTGCAGTCGGTCTACGCTCCGGCGGTTGCCATGCGGAATGACGATATCGTGATCGAAGCTCGCGTCCAGGCGTACGACTGCGAAGGCGAAATCTGCATCGTCAAGTTGCTGCAGGACGGCGAGATGATCGACTTCCGGGAAGTTGTGCTGGATTCCGGATTCGCCAGTCGCATTGTCCGCTTCGAGCAGCAGCTGCCGGAGATGGGGTTGCAGAATTTCCAGGTGGCAATTTCTCCGCTGGAAGGTGAACTGGCCGAAGAAAACAACTTTGGCGAATTTGAAGTCAACGTCACCCGCAGTGACATCAAGATTCTGCTGGCAGACGAAATCTCACGCTGGGAATACCGGTACCTGTCGCAGTTGTTCCGTCGGGATCCGAAGATTGAATGCGACGAGATGTTGTTTCATCCTCACAAGAGAGCAACCGGTCGTCGCGAAGAATCTCAAGCTTTCCCACGGACAGTCGACGATTGGGATCAGTATGACGTGGTGCTGCTTGGCGATCTGATTCCCGAGCACCTGCCGGCAGTCGTTCAGGAATCGTTGATCGAATACCTGAAATCGCGGGGCGGCACGCTGGTGATGATTGCCGGGCAGGAAGCGATGCCGCAGGCGTACGTGAATCACCCTCTGGAAGAAATCCTCCCCGTGCAGAAAGTTGATCCTTCCGGCACGCAGAACGCGACGCGGTACACGTTTCGGCTGACCGACGCGGGGCGGGATCACAACGCCCTGATGATCGGCGATACCAAAGAGTCGACGCAGATCGCGTGGGACTTTGTGAATCGCTTTTCGCCACTTCATCACGTCTCCGATTGGCGACAGCCTCGACCATCGGCTCACACGTTGATTGCCGCCGTGCCGGCGGGAAGTCTCGATGAAGAGGCCGATGCTCAAGCCAGCGCGTTTCTGTGCTGGCAACCGGTGGGCAAAGGTCGCATCGTCTACCTGTCTGGCCCTGACACGTACCGCTTGCGTTATCTGCGCGGCGACGCGCTGCACTATCGTTTCTGGGGGCAGTTGCTTCGCTGGGCGATTGCATCGGACCTGTCTGCCGGAACGAAGTTTGTCCGCATTCGCACCGACAAATCGCGATACCAGAAGCAGGACGAAGTTCGTGTCACGGTGAAACTGGTCGATTCGGAAGGCGTACCCGTCGTGGCCGAAGATCTTGAAGTCCGCGTTGCTTCCGACAACGAGGAACGATCGGTCCCGCTGAAACCGATCGCTGACATCCCTGGTGAATATCTGGCGGAACTGCGTTCGCTGTCGCCAGGTGAGTACAAAGTTGAACCAGTCGGCTCGATCGTGACAGAACTTCAGAAAGACAGCACTGGCGAACCGGCATCAGCCAGCTTTGCCGTTCAAGCCGACGCACCACTGGAACTGGTGGATACCCGCTGTGACCGGGCGCTGGCTCAGCAGATTGCAGATATCACTGGCGGTCAGGTTCTGCCACCAACGGCGGTCGAAGAAATTCTCGAACTGACGAATCTCGAACCGATCGTTACCGAACGAGTGGAAACCCGGCCTTTGTGGCTGGAGTGGAAGTATTTGTGGATCGTCTTTGGCTGCCTCCAGATCGAATGGATGATTCGAAAATGGAAAGGGCTGTCGTAGGTCAAGCAACCGCTGGCCCGCCCTGAGGTGACCTGCACATCGCTGGTCGTCACGACAAAGGAATAAGGACTTTCAGTATGTCCAGAATCATGAACTCATCAACGTTGCCGTCGGCGATGGAGCAGAAGCTGCGTCAGATTCGCTGGCGTCAAACGCTGCTGGCGATCGTGCGAGCGGCGGCGATTTCAATCTCAGTGCTGATTGCGGCCATGATTGTGGCCATGATCCTCGACTGGTCGCTCACGCTGTTCAGTACGGGAGTTCGGACCGGAATCACGCTGGGGTCGGCCACGCTGGCTGGTCTGGTGCTGGTCGCCGTTGGTCTGCCACCGCTGTTGGCCGCGTTACGAATCACTCACGCAGCGGCGAATGCCGACAACGAAGTCCCTCAGCTGGAAGAACGCTGGACGACGGTGACGTCGTTTGCAAAGTCAGAGCACCAGCCCACATCGGCGACGGGCAGGGCGATGCTGCAGCAGGTGACCAGCGAAGCGGTCGCGATGGGACGGCTCGTTCGACCGGCGAAGGTGGCTCGCCCCGCGGCAGTGCGTCCTCCCGTTGTCTTGCTCGGAGCCTGTGGCCTGGTGCTGGCTGCGTTTCTGGCAATCAACTGGCCGCAGACGTCGGTGTTGATGCAGCGTTTCTGGTCGCCAGCGACAAACATCACGGCGACTCAGTTGAAAAGTGTAACGGGGGATGTCGAGGTTCCACGCGGCGAGACTGTTGACCTTGTGACCGAATTATCCGGAGTTCCTCGCCAGACCGCGACGCTGGAAGTGGCCACCGGCGATGAATTCACCGACCGCTTTGAACTCACTCCCGATGAAAAGCAGGCGAACGTCTTTATTCATCAACTGACGGCGGACGAGTCGTTCCGATATCGCGTGGTGTCCGGCGATGGCCAGACTCCCTGGCACACGGTTGGCGTGATCGATCATCCGGCACTCGCCGAAGTCCGATTGACAATCACGGCTCCAAAGTATGTCGACCGACCGAAGTACGAGAAGTCCCTGATTCCCAGCCGGGTCCGGGTCATCCAGGGCAGCCGCCTGGAACTGCTGATGAAACCTGTCGAGGTTTTGGAACGGCTTGACCTGACGCTTACCATGGAAAATGACGCCGACAATTCCAGCGACGTTCCAACCAGAACGATTCTGACGTTAAAACCCAATGCTGACGGCTGGTACCGATTTGAAACTCAACTGGTCGAAGACGTCTCGTTCAGCCCGACGTTGCTGAACTCGCACGGCCTGACCAACGAAGATACGCAGCGTTGCCGGATTCAGGTGATTCCGGACAAAGCGCCGTTTGCGCGAGTGATCAGTCCGACCGACGAAATGGCCGTCGCCTTCGACGACGTGATCGATATCAAGTTCGAAGCGCACGACGATCACGGAATCGCGACGGCAGAGCTGGTTGTGTACGACGAGACCGACCGTGAAGACGGCGAGGAGCCGAAGATACTCAGGACGATTCCAATTCCGCTCGGCGACCAGGAACTGGAAAAGCATGTGATGGCGAGCACGCAGCTCGACTTGAAAAAGCTGGGTGTCAAAGAAGGAACAAACATCAGTTACACGATTCGTGTGACTGATACGCGGATGCTGGAGATCGATCCGGATAACATGCGTGCTCAGATGGCGGAAGCGAAGCCCGGCGAGCCTGACGCCGACTCGCAAATGCCTGACGCCGACTCGCAAATGGCAGACACCGCTGACAATGCCACTGACAGCCAGGGGTCGAAAAAACAAAACAACGCAGCGGTAACGAAACAGTCGAAACCGTCTGACGCGTCCGCAGCGGACATGAAGAACCTGCTGGCCTCTGCCGGTGATCAGGCCAGCCAGCCGCGTGACGTTACCGAGGCATCGCAGGACGATGCTGTTCCGGAATCAACCGATGGAAAGAGTAGCCAGCCAGCAATGACGGAACCGAAAACGAGCCGTGAAAACTCCAATGAAAGTACGGGTGACGCAGCCCAGAAAGACGAACGGCCAGCCGCTGCCCATGAAAAGGATTCTGGAAAGAAAGGCGCCGTCAGCGAGTCGCAGGAATATTCCGAATCAGAACGTCAGGGAGTTCGCACGACTGCCAAAGGTAAAGGAACTGCCGCCGAAGACTCGGACAAAGATTCGAAAACGCTAACACCGAAGGGCCCCACTCTGGAAACACCTGCGGCAGCAACGCCCACGGCTGAGCAAACCGAAAAAACCGATGACGCAAACCGTCCACCGTCGCGCAGCGACAAACCAGCCAACGACAAACCGGGCGGCGATCAACCAACTGACGATTCTCGCGACGGCAAAGGTCAAACGGCGGTTGCGGCTGCGTCCCGAAATCCTGACGAAGCTGGCCAGCCTGCGAGCGAGCAGGATCCAAAGAGCGGCGAGAAGGCAACGGCCACATCAAAGAGCAACGCTGATTCGAAAAATCCCAGGAAGGAATCAGACAAAGAGGCGTCCGAACAGAACGCCGCGGACGCCAAAGCCATGTTGGCTCAGGCGGACGATGCTGCTGGAAAGCCCAGGAACGATTCCGCTGAAAAGCTATCAGCAGGAGGATCCGGAAACACCAACTCCAATGACAAGGCCAAGCGGGATAGAGGGCAGACTTCAGAAGAAGGTGCTCCGCGAAAAGTCAGCGTCGCGCTGACTCCGCAGGAGTCCGAGAGCGGACAGAATGCCGAGACAAAACGACGGAAGCTGAAGATCACTCAACGTTTGACGGCTGTCGCCGCCGCCAGTGGTCGCCACGTAACCGCGACGAAAATTCGTGACCGGGTCGTTCAGATCGACAAAATGCTGGCGGAAGTGGAAACCGCTCTGACGGCAGTGGTAGAGAGAAATATTCCCGATGCGGATCGCGGTGAGCAGTTTCGCAGTCTCGATAAACAGCTCGGTGACGTCGAGACGTACGTTGCAGAACTTCGCAACGAAACCAAAGAGCAGCAGTTCGCCTTTGTCGGCCTGCAGATGGTTCACATTACTCGCACTCACGTGTCGCCTGCTCGCGATCGAATTTACATCGCGATTCGAGAACCGCTCGGCACTGACAACCCGACGGTCGCGCTGCACCACGTCGCGCGAGCTCGTGAAATGCTCGATGCTCTGCTGAAACGCTATGACCGGGTGGCTCGCGATGAAGAGCTGGCGAAGTCCCTGGAAGAGAAAGTCGAGATGTACGAGGTGCTCGTCGAGCGAAGTCAGCAACTGATGCGGGAAGCTCGCCAGAACCGTAACCCTTTGAAACGACAGATGGCGATCATCGAAGTCGATCAGGATTACCTCGACCGCTATGCCGAAGTCATCACCATGCGGAGAGAGTTGATGACCGAGTTTGGGCGGATGCTGGGTGAAGATCCCCGGCTGCTGTCTCGATACCTCGACATCGTCAAGCGACGTCGGGATTCGCTGCGCAACCAGTTAACGGAAATCGCGGAACGTCAGGAAGAGATCGCAACGGAACTTGGCAGCTGGCTGCAGGTCGAAACTGAACAACGACCGGAATTGTGGAAGATCATCGCGGAGATGAGGATGCACGCCGCGACTCCGCTGGCGAAAGAAGCGGCGGGTCTTGCCGAACGCATCGAGCAGGCGATGCCGCTGATCCTCAGGACGAATCAAACCACGCCCGCTCTGGTGATCGATCACGCTCAAAAGATCGCACGAGTCGCCCGTGAAATCACTTTCGACCGAAACAAATTCCTGCAACAGATCGGGCAGGACGGTGAACCATTCGACCTACTGACAAAGGCAGAGCAGTTGAGCTATCTGTTCGGTGAGCTGGATGCGGCCCTGGAACAGCTCAACTTTGAAAACGAAGACTCGACAGAAACAGAGACGTACGTCACAGCGAGACTGCTTGAAAGCCGCACGGTGGCCGACCAGGCCGATGCATGGGCGCAGTTGGCCGGTCAGCTTCAGCGGCACCGATATGCTGGCTTGGCGGAAGTTGATCAGCAGGTCGTGGCATTGCTGACAGAACTGTTACGGATCGACATGCTGGGCATGGAAGACGATCTGAATAATCAGTTTCAGCAGACCGCCGAATCAGATCTCCCTGGTGAGATTGCGGACATGATTCGCGAGCTGCACCGTGTCATGGAAAGCATCACTTTCAATCAGGCAGCCGCAACATTTGCCGCAGCCAAAGATCGTCTTCCCGATGCAGAGATTCAGGAAATCAAAGCGTTGGACCGCTTCAGCAA
>JABMPE010000176.1 GCA_013203845.1 Rhodopirellula sp.
CCCTGATTCAACCAGACGTTTCGCGCGAGATCGGGATGGGTGTAGTCGATTCCCGAATCGATGACCGGCACAACGACAGAATGACTTCCCGTCGTCTTATCCCACGCCTGCGGCGCGTTGATGTCCGAATTAGCCGTCCCAAAGAATTGACCAGTATTGTCGAAACTGTACTGCTGAGCCGCGAACTGCGGATCGTCCGGCAACTGCTGTGCAAAGACCGCTTGATCGGCTGTGACGGACGAAATCAGTCCGCTGTTTTCGAGTTGCTCAACCAGATTAAGGTTCGGCGAGACGTCCGTCACCAGGATCACGCCCGGCTCTCCGAGACCTCGCACCACAGACGCCTGGATTGAGTTGGCATTAAAGAGCTGCTGGACTCCAGCCACACTACCGGCTTGAGTCGTGACTGCTTGTGTGAGTCGAACCAGGAACTGTGGGGCAGCCGATGCATCAGATTCGTCGCTGGAATCTGCCGGTGTGTCCAGCGCGGCAAACCAGCTCGCTGAAACCGACGCCGCTGTCGCGCTCAGGTAGACTCTCGTTTCCAGACGTTCGATGGACTGCTCGGTCCGCGACTCCGCTGATTTGAAATGCTCAAGCCACGATCGTCGTCGAGCTCTTCCTCGGAAATTCGCAGATCGCAGCCAGTTTGACAGCAGCATGAAAAGCCTCCGGCAGCCAGTAAATCATTTTCTGAAACTGTTGCACCATGCCTGAAGCTGGTGCCCGATGTGGCCCATCATCTACCTTGTCGATTGTCTCTGCCCTGTACAAGCATGTGAAATCTGTCAGGACATGGTGGAAAAGTTTACAAAGCGCTACAGAGATTCGAAACCTTTGTAACACCGCTGAGCACAAATTGGCCAAATTCGATCACCCTGAATGTCGAACCTGCCCACTTGCAAATTGGGGCAGCCCATGAAAAACAGACAGGGGCGGATTGGGTTTTAGACGACGGTTATCGTCGTACTGTTTTCTGTTGTTTCTGCTGACCCCTGTGTCTCTGAGGAGTTTCTCAAGCTGTACGTGGCCTACGAAGCCAAAACGAACGTCGTCGACATCGTGCCGCAGAAAAGCCGCTTGAGACTGTCGCTGAACATGGCATGCCATGAAATCG
Source organism: Rhodopirellula sp. (assembly GCA_013203845.1). Lineage (GTDB taxonomy): Bacteria > Planctomycetota > Planctomycetia > Planctomycetales > Planctomycetaceae > JABMPE01. The sequence continues at coordinate 1,118 of JABMPE010000176.1, forward strand.
ACGATCCTCGGGGCGAGTGTAAAGACGTCACCAACCTTGGCCGTTGGGGAAATGGCGACGTCGAGGCGACTCTCAGTAATGTGGAAGACCTGCCCTACGTCATGGGTTTGGTTAGACAGGCGTTTGAGAAGCGGAGGGGCAACGGCAAAGGTGATTCGTAATCCTTCCGGTTACGTTGATCGCGGTAGCAAGCATTGATCGAATCCTCAGAGAGCCAGCATACTTCGATTCAAGACCGAACATTGAGCTCGCGGTTCACTTCGATCAGCCTCAAAAGCTTCCCCATCTTTCGTTGCAGTGACTCCGCCTCTTTTCGCAGCGTCGGGCTCAGCTGTTCGTTGGCCTCCAAATGAATGGTGAGCCAACGATCCCACGACCAGAGAACACGGGTGAACTCATCCTCAAACTGGTCACCGACCACGACGGTCGGTTTACGGCCACCAACCTGACGACGGCCTAGAAGGGCAAGAATCTCCGCCTGAAGCCGATGGCTACTCCAGCGGTTCTCAATGGCCTTTGCTGTCAGTGTATCTCGGTCCTTGCCCCTTGCCACACTGACTAACTTCACGAAGTGACTGATGCTCAAAGCAAAACCGGCTTTTTAGAACTGCTGGTACAATGACTTGAGCTCCGCGGGCGTGTACCCACTATCTTTCGCCGCCATCGCTCTAAGCTTCTGGGCCGTATCCCGATTGACCCCGTGCTCTGCAGCGAGCTCCGCGATCACGCCGGGAGCTGAAACCGCTGTGCACTTCCTGAGGACGTCCTTGCCGATTCCATAACAATTCTCGATCCGGCTGATGGTCTCTTTGATTTCAATCCTCGTCATCTGCTTTTTCATGCCCGGTCTTTCAGTGCTATTGATCTTTGATTCAAACCTGCGGTGCAGCACACTATCTAAATTCCGGGTTTTACCAAATGAGTCTCTTGCGGAAAAAAACGCAGAGTGGCCTGGGAAGCCAGAACCAGCAAGCAGTGTTTTTACTTAAGCCAGCGTCTGCCTGACGGTCGAGTCCGGAAAAAGTACGGCGGAGGTCGAGTGCGAAGTCCACACCGGGACTCCCCCCAACGATGAATGGACGAAGCTCACGGTGGACTTCGTGAAGAAGCATTTGCGGGTTGACGCATCGAAAACCGGCAAGAAGAAATGACTCAGCGTCTGAGTTGCTATTGATCGTGCTTGTAGGAATCGGCGTCATCTGCCTGATCGCTCCGTCGATCTCATGGCTCGGTCAGCTTTGGCCCGATGCTGAGAAATTCACGAAGGGCAGAAGCAGTAATGCAAAGAGGCCCTCGCCACAAAAAAGGGGCGAGGGCCTCATGACTCATCGAGAGAATTGGACTACCCAGCACCACAAATTACTCAGGCTCGTCAA